>NZ_JAJHVY010000018.1:0-292 GCF_020861455.1 Bacillus sp. AF23 | reverse complement strand
ACTGTAAATCCGCTCCCTCAGGGTTCGGCAGTTCGAATCTGCCCCCCTCCACCATTTATAGGGGCATAGTTTAACGGTAGAACAGAGGTCTCCAAAACCTCCGGTGTGGGTTCGATTCCTACTGCCCCTGCCAAATTTATGACATCTTGAGATTATGGCGGTTGTGGCGAAGTGGTTAACGCACCAGATTGTGGCTCTGGCACTCGTGGGTTCGATTCCCATCAATCGCCCCATATTATCATTGGGCTATAGCCAAGCGGTAAGGCAACGGACTTTGACTCCGTCATGCGTT
>NZ_JAJHVY010000062.1:0-300 GCF_020861455.1 Bacillus sp. AF23 | reverse complement strand
TAAACATCATTTTGAATAAAATCAGCGGATCAAGTGAGGGGCGGCCTTTGTTTTCACTGTAGTAAGGTTTCACCTTTTCAATGATAAAAGAGAAGTCTATGTATTTATCAATTTTTCGAAGCAGATGATCCTCTTCGACAAGTTGGTCGAGAAGAACAAATTCGGCTGCGTTTTGAGAAGAGTTTCTTGTGTGGAACATGAGAAAGACACCGTCCTTTTTAGTCTTTCTTTTATTTTATTACAAGAGAATGGATATTTTAAGGAAAAATAAAGGCTGTCGAGATTTTCTCGACAGCCTGA
>NZ_JAJHVY010000061.1:0-304 GCF_020861455.1 Bacillus sp. AF23 | reverse complement strand
CAGTTTTCAAGAAAAGGGCATGAGGAACATGTTTCAGGATTTGATTTATATGACCGGTATCCTTTTCGGTCAGTTGTTGAGTATGTAAGTGTTTGGTCATTTGGACAAATGTATCTGTCTTGTTCACTGTCATAATGAAATTTCCATTTTGGAAACAAGCCCCGCGTAGGGTGATAACGTCTATGTGCGATGACACCAAAAATTTGGCGGTCAGATAATCCTTTACAGATGGGAGTCGTTAAATATCCAGAATCAAGGGCGACAGCTTCTACTTGAAAACCAAATCGTGCGATTTGGTGATCTA
>NZ_JAJHVY010000060.1:0-305 GCF_020861455.1 Bacillus sp. AF23 | reverse complement strand
ATATTATTGGCTCAAAAAGTTACGGAAGAGCACCGACATTCTTATTAGCTACTGGTTACGAGCAGGCTCGCTCTGTTGTAGCATATATCACTGGTGATAAGGAATCTGCTGAACGTGTGGAATTAAAACTACCTGAAACAGGAGTTTGTAAACTAACACCAAAACCTTCTGTTGATAAGACATCCTGCTGCTGTGATTAATACAAAAAAACAGGTCTCTCATTTTAGAGACCTGTTTACTTTGTAAGTATTTTTTCCATTGCCATTACATCTACATAATGACCGTCGATTTTCCCCTGTTCTTTA
>NZ_JAJHVY010000025.1:0-311 GCF_020861455.1 Bacillus sp. AF23 | reverse complement strand
CATCTGACTTTTAATCAGAGGGTCGAAGGTTCGAGTCCTTCATGGCTCACCATTTGTCTTTTTGCGGGTGTGGCGGAATTGGCAGACGCGCTAGACTTAGGATCTAGTGTCTTACGACGTGGGGGTTCGAGTCCCTTCACCCGCACTTTATTTACAAAGTGCACGCAAATTGGTTTTACTAGGTTAAGAGCCTGCTAAACCAGCATAAACACAATTTCATGATCACGCGGTCGTGGCGGAATGGCAGACGCGCTAGGTTGAGGGCCTAGTGGGTGAATAACCCGTGGAGGTTCAAGTCCTCTCGGCCGCAT
>NZ_JAJHVY010000059.1:0-321 GCF_020861455.1 Bacillus sp. AF23 | reverse complement strand
ACATGGAAGATGCAGTCCGAGTACTCAGACAAGCTGAAGGGAACGAAAAACTGCCGAATTTGTTTAAGGGGAGAGTACCAAAGGATTTTACAGCTCAGAAAGCTATCCATAAATCTGTGAGAGGTCTCATCGAACAAAGTCATAAGGACCAGGAAAATCCGGCTGAATACAGAGAGAATCTGTATGCATTGGCTGAATTCTACTGCCTAGGCTATGAAGTATCGTGTCAAGAGCTGTTTGATAATGGGAAGCTGAAAAGAGTCAGTCTTCCGACCTATCCGTTTGCGAAGGAAAAATACTGGGTGCCTTCAGAAATTAAAC
>NZ_JAJHVY010000058.1:0-321 GCF_020861455.1 Bacillus sp. AF23 | reverse complement strand
GTGGCTCGGGACGGAATCGAACCGCCGACACACGGATTTTCAGTCCGTTGCTCTACCAACTGAGCTACCGAGCCAAATCATTTATTTTTCTCTACTAAGTAAAGTAAAATGGCGGTCCGGACGGGACTCGAACCCGCGACCTCCTGCGTGACAGGCAGGCATTCTAACCAACTGAACTACCGGACCTTACAGTAATTTGTCTGGAGAGCTGTCGTGTCAGCTCTCGCAGACAAATAAGGAATTTAGCAATAACGCTAAAGTAAATCAATGACCCGTACGGGATTCGAACCCGTGTTACCGCCGTGAAAGGGCGGTGTCTTA
>NZ_JAJHVY010000057.1:0-372 GCF_020861455.1 Bacillus sp. AF23 | reverse complement strand
AATTAGCCAAATCTGGCACGCACTCTAAAGCAGAATCAAATGTATGGCGAATTTCTTTTAAAAATTGAAAATCTGGTCTTGCACCTGTATTCGCAATAATTTCGTCTACATCCCTAATTATTTTTTGTTCCTGTTGCTGGAATCCAAAAATATTTAATTTACCGTTAGATGTGGGTGCGATATTTTCAATGAACGTTGAAGGATACGCTTTAATAAGTCCATTTTCTAAGATGCTTCGTAATCTTATCCCTAATTGCCCTCTAGCAGGCAACTGATCATTTCCTTCTCCCCCGAAAACTTCTGTAATATACTGTTTCCTTAGAATCCAGATGATCTCTGTATTTTCAGTTTGCTCTTTTAACTGTGTTAAAT
>NZ_JAJHVY010000056.1:0-381 GCF_020861455.1 Bacillus sp. AF23 | reverse complement strand
ATGAAAACACTGAGGCTGGCAAATCAGTGAACAGAAAACTTGGAGTGGTACCGGGAATTGCTGAATTTGACCCTCTTTTCTTTGAACTATCGCCTCGTGAAGCAGAGACGATGGACCCTAGACAGAGGCTGCTCCTTCAGGAATCTTGGAAAGCATTAGAAGATGCCGGCTATGGTTCTAAGTCATTTGGAGATGAAAAGGTAGGTTTTTTCGTAGGAGTAGAAGACGGTGACTATAGGCTTATGACTGGAAGTAAAAGCGGCGTTACTTCCAATAATAATGCTGTGCTTGCCGCCAGACTTTCTTATTTCCTAAACCTTGACGGTCCAAACATGGCCATCAATACGGCGTGCTCGTCAGGACTTGTAGCTGTTCATCAGG
>NZ_JAJHVY010000055.1:0-391 GCF_020861455.1 Bacillus sp. AF23 | reverse complement strand
CGAGGCTTCGTGAAGAGCAGGAAAATGAAGAGGAAGAAGCTGAGCGGTCAGCGCCATTGGCTTTGAAATCAGAGGACAGCGAAGATATAAAGGCGGAAGAAGCGCCAGCTGAGCCGCCAGAGCTTGTTGTCTCGGAAGCGAGGCTTCGTGAAGAACAGGAAAATGAAAAGAAAGAAGCTGAGCGGTCAGCGCCATTGGCTTTAAAAGCGGAGGAAAGCGGCGGTATAAAAGCAGAAGAAGCGTCAGTTGAGCCACCGGAGCTTGTTGTCTCGGAAGCGAGGCTTCGTGAAGAGCAAGCAGATGAAGAGGAAGAAGCTGAGCGGTCAGCGCCATTGACTTTAAAAGCGGAGGAAAGCGGCGGTATAAAAGCAGAAGAAGCGTCAGTTGAGCC
>NZ_JAJHVY010000037.1:0-310218 GCF_020861455.1 Bacillus sp. AF23 | reverse complement strand
TAGAGCAACGGACTGAAAATCCGTGTGTCGGCGGTTCGATTCCGTCCCGAGCCACTTACCAAACGCATCTGCAATCGTAGGTGCGTTTTTTCTTTATAAAAAAGAGAAACATGCGGAGTGTTATAATAGAAGAAAAAGGGAGAACCGGCCCTGCGGCCGGTTCAAAGAAGAAGACGTCAATGAAAAGACGCACGCAGGTGAGGGGAGGTTTCATTTAAATTATCATTTTTAAGAAAAGTTGAAAAACATGACAAAAGATAGACAACTGGTGGATGAAGGTGAAAAATGTGTTTTTTTCTAAACCTTTATTTTTTTTATCTTTTGACCTTAAACCGTTATAATAGACAAGGACCCATTGTTCTATTTGGGCCATAAGTGATGTAACGAATGTGATATAGATGAAATGAAGACCATTCGGCAGGAGGAAATCAAAGATGATGGATAAAAAGATCCTTGTAGTAGATGATGAAAAACCGATTGCAGATATATTAGAATTCAACTTAAGAAAAGAGGGCTATGAAGTGCATTGCGCCTATGACGGAAATGAAGCCGTTGAAATGGTGGAAGAGCTTCAGCCTGATTTAATTCTTTTAGATATTATGCTTCCGAATAAAGACGGCGTTGAAGTATGCCGTGAAGTCAGAAAGAAACACGATATGCCTATCATTATGCTGACGGCTAAGGATTCAGAAATTGATAAGGTCATCGGGCTTGAAATCGGCGCGGATGACTATGTTACGAAACCATTCAGCACACGAGAGCTTTTAGCCCGTGTGAAAGCGAACTTGCGCCGCCAGCTGACAACAGCGCCAGCGGAGGAAGAATCATCCTCCAACGACATTCATATCGGCTCCCTCGTCATCTTCCCTGACGCGTATGTAGTGTCAAAACGGGATGAAACGATCGAATTAACCCATCGTGAGTTCGAATTGCTGCATTACCTGGCAAAACACATCGGACAAGTCATGACACGTGAGCACTTGCTGCAAACGGTCTGGGGCTACGATTACTTTGGGGATGTCAGAACGGTTGACGTAACAGTGCGCCGCCTTCGTGAAAAAATTGAGGACAACCCAAGCCATCCAAATTGGATTGTCACACGCCGAGGCGTCGGTTATTACTTGAGAAACCCAGAACAGGACTAATGCCCAATGAATAAGGTTGGTTTTTTTAGGTCGATCCAATTTAAGATTACCTTGATTTATGTGCTTTTGATTATCATCGCGATGCAAGTCATTGGTGTGTATTTTGTCAATCAGGTAGAGAAGTCGCTGATTACCTCTTATGAACAGTCGCTTAATCAGCGAATCGACAACCTTTCTTATTATATTGAGCAGGAATATAAGAGTGATAATGACAGCACCGTCATTAAGGATGATGTCAGCCGTATTTTGAATGACTTTACGAAGAGTGATGAGATTCGGGAAATTAGTTTTGTTGATAAAAGCTATGAAGTGGTAGGCTCTTCAAGGCCATATGGAGAAGAAGTTGCAGGGAAACAAACGACGGATCTCATTTTCAAAAGAATTTTTTCTACGAAACAGTCTTATTCTAGAAAATATTATGACCCGAAAAGCAAAATAAGAGTCCTCATTTCAGCAAAGCCCGTTACGACTGAAAACCAAGAGGTTGTCGGAGCGATTTATGTAGTAGCGAGCATGGAAGATGTCTTTGGCCAAATGAAGACCATCAACACGATACTGGCCTCCGGCACTGGCTTGGCCCTCGTTTTGACAGCCCTTCTCGGTATTTTTCTGGCCAGAACCATTACCCACCCGCTTTCAGATATGAGGAAGCAGGCAATGGAGCTTGCGAAAGGAAATTTCTCCAGGAAGGTTAGAAAGTACGGACATGATGAAATTGGACAGCTCGCCACAACGTTTAATCACTTAACGAGAGAGCTTGAAGATGCTCAGGCAATGACAGAGGGTGAACGCAGAAAGCTTTCCTCTGTTATTGCCTATATGACGGATGGCGTTATTGCCACAAACCGAAACGGCGCGATTATTCTCTTGAACAGCCCGGCGCTGGAGCTGCTGAACGTTTCACGTGAAACAGCCTTGGAAATGCCGATTACAAGTCTGCTGGGGATTCAAGAGAATTATACTTTTGAAGATTTAGTCGAACAGCAGGACTCTATGCTGCTCGAAATTGAGCGCGACGATGAATTGACAGTGCTTCGTGTCAATTTCTCCGTGATTCAAAGGGAGCATGGCAAAATCGACGGTTTAATTGCTGTCATTTACGATGTAACCGAGCAGGAGAAAATTGACCAGGAGCGCAGAGAGTTTGTAGCAAATGTATCACACGAGCTGCGGACGCCGCTTACAACCATGCGCAGTTATTTAGAGGCGTTAGCGGAAGGCGCGTGGGAAAATAAAGACATTGCACCGCGTTTCCTAATGGTGACGCAGAATGAAACAGAGCGGATGATTCGGCTTGTAAACGATTTGCTTCAGCTTTCTAAGTTTGACAGCAAGGATTATCAATTTAATCGTGAGTGGATTCAAATCGTCCGATTTATGTCGCTCATTATTGATCGTTTTGAAATGACGAAGGAACAGCATGTGGAATTTATCCGCAATCTGCCGGACAGAAACCTGTATGTGGAGATTGACCAGGATAAAATTACGCAGGTGCTCGATAATATTATATCCAACGCTTTAAAATACTCGCCTGAAGGCGGACATGTCACCTTCTCGATTGACGTAAATGAAGAGGAAGAACTTCTCTATATCAGCGTTAAGGATGAAGGGATCGGGATTCCGAAAAAGGATGTCGAAAAAGTCTTTGACCGCTTCTACAGGGTTGATAAAGCGAGAACGAGAAAGCTTGGCGGGACCGGTCTGGGACTTGCTATTGCCAGGGAAATGGTTCAGGCGCACGGCGGAGATATTTGGGCAGACAGTGTAGAAGGAAAAGGAACAACGATAACTTTTACTCTTCCATATAAAGAGGAACAAGAGGATGATTGGGATGAAGCGTGAAAATATAAAAACAATATTACTTACGGTACTCGTCGTCATCAGTCTTGTTTTTACATGGAGTATATGGACATTTCAGCCTAATTTTTCTGAAGACTCGTCATCAGCAGAGTCTACAGTGCGTGAGAAGCATAAAATTGAAAAAAATACCCAAAAGCTGTCTGAAACGGTAAAACCGCGGGAAATGTTTATTCATGATGACGGTGCTCATTATAAGGTCGATGATGAAACGCTTTATGATGAAGTCTGGTCAGATTTGCCGCATTGGGATGTAAAAGGCATTAAAGATATATCGGATCAATATGATAAGGCCGGATTTAAGAGCTGGTTTTATGGAAGAGGCGGTTCTGCTGCCAAGCTTGATCTGCAATTCAGTGACACGATACCTATTGATATTATTCAAACGCTGTTTAAATGGTCCAATCAATCGTTTGAATACAGCTCGTTTGATCATATTATGATCCCATTCGATGAAACAAAAACGAATAAGAAGATTTATTTGGTATCTTACAGCAAGCAGCTTATTCTGGAAGTGACGGTTGAATCAGCAAACTACCGGAATATCATGAACGATTTAAAAAACAAAGAATCAAATATGCCTGCGTACAGCTTGTTCTCGATTGGCACAAAGAAAGAGTTTTTGCTTCCGAACAAATCGCTTACGATGGATAAAAAGGAATTTGTCACGGAATCAATTAAAACAAACACTTTTAAACAAGCGCTGTTCAGCGATCCGAGCATTGTAAGAGAAGATTCGAATTATAATAACAGAAATGTACTGACGGACGGCATCAGCCGTTTAGATGTCAGCCTGACCCAGCGGCAGGTTCAATTCCAGCAGCGTAATTTAGTGCAGAGCACTTCGTATCAAACAGGTGAATTAATCAAAAAGAGCCAGAAGTACCTAGAGGATACAGGAAGCTGGACGGATCACTATCAATTTTTTAATATCAACGACAGCCAGCAGCTGAGCTTCTATATCTTTATGGATCAGCTCCCGGTCATTAACAGCATGTCTAAACCGTTTGGCGGAACTTCGGCAATCACCGTCCAATGGGCCAATGACGATATTCTCAGCTATAAACGGCCGAACTACAGTCTTGGGACCAATCCGATTAAAACAAGTGAGACACAGCTGATGAGCGGCAGGGAAGTGAGGGCTCTTCTGTCCAGACAAACGGCGTATGATACGGACAAAATTGATCAGATTTTCCCTGCGTATCAGATGATCTCAACATCAACCAACGATGATCCTCTTGTTGAGCTTGAACCGGTTTGGGCTATGAGAATAAATGGAAAAGTGGTGCCGATTACGAAGGAATTATTGACGAAGGAGGGGGCAGACAATGGAGTGGAATAAGACAAAAACAATCTTCATCGTTGCCTTCCTCATTTTAGATATTTTCTTAGGCTATCAGTTTTTTGAGAAGCAATCTAATAGTAAAGAATATGAAGTCATTAAAAATGATGTAGAGCATGACATGAAGGCAGACCATATCACGTATGAAGGTCTGGATAAAGAAGCGATAGAAGGCTATCGGATCACAGCCAATCAAAAAGTCTTCACCAAGGATGAAATTGAATCACTCAAGGATCAAAAGCCTATGATGGATATGCCTAGTGATGATCATAAAGTAACGAACTTAAAGATGAAGTTTACGAGCCCGATTGCCCTTTCAAAGAAAAACATAGAGGACGATGCACAGGCGCTTGTGTCTTCTAAAATTCAAGATGGTGAAAAATATAAGTTTTGGAAGGTGGATAAATCTAAAAAAGAAATCATTTACTTCCAAACGTATGAAGGCCATTACATTTATCAGAAGACTGACAACTCCTCTAATATGATCGGACAAGTGATTTTGCACTTAAATGATAAAAACGAGGTTGTGTCATACGAGCAGTCGACGCTTGAAACCTTTAAACAGATTCAGAAAGAAAACTTAATTACTGAGCTTGATGCGGTTGAATTATTGTACTATCAAAATCAACTAAAAGAATACTGCACCATAAAGAGTGTCAAATTCGGCTATGTGGCGCAATATCCGCTGACAAGCACGCAGGTGCTGGCTCCGGTATGGAGAGTTACGGTGGAGTATGATAAAAAAGTGAACGGCGAGAAAAAGAAAGTGCAAGAGTATTTTACTGTGAATGCTTTGGAGAGTACGATTTTAGATACAGATCAATCAAAATAATGGAGTGAACTGAAATGAGCTTGCAATTTAGCGTTCTTGCGAGCGGGAGTACGGGAAATGCGTTTTACCTGGAAACAGAGGATCACGCGTTTTTAGTGGACGCCGGTTTGAGCGGGAAAGCCATGGACGGATTAATGGCGCAAATCGGACGTAAGCTGGATGATGTAGACGGCATTTTTGTGACGCATGAGCATAGTGACCATATTAAAGGCCTCGGCGTCATCGCCAGAAAGTACAAGCTTCCGATCTATGCGAATGAGAAGACATGGAAGGCGATGGAGAACCAGATCGGCAAAATTGATACCGATCAAAAGTTTGAGTTTCCGATGGAGACGGTGAAGTCGTTTGGCGGACTTGATGTAGAATCGTTTGGCGTCTCTCACGATGCGGCAGAGCCCATGTTTTATGTGTTTCATTGTAATGGGCGCAAGCTCGCGTTAATGACAGATACAGGGTATGTCAGCGACCGGATGAAGGGCATTATCCGCTCGGCGAATGTGTTCGTTTTTGAAAGCAATCATGATGTCGGCATGCTGCAAATGGGAAGATACCCTTGGAGCATTAAGCGGCGGATTTTAAGTGACGTCGGGCACGTTTCAAATGAAGATGCTGCGTTGGCGATGACTGATGTCATCGGCGACGAGACGTCTCGTATCTACCTCGCCCATTTGAGTCAGGACAACAATATGAAAGAGCTGGCCAGAATGTCTGTCCAGCAGACATTGGCTTCTAAAGGATTTGTGACAGGCGAAACATTTGATTTGTTTGATACCGATCCGAAAAAGGCTACTCCGCTTTGCGCTGTATAATTTTTTCTTGTGTAACATGACTATTATAGGAGTTTCTAATCCACAATATAACCATATCAACGTTCTCTGAAAGGATGGAATATGGTGGATTACGAGCGTGAAGAAGAACATAATACTCCTGAACAGCCGAAGAGAAGCAAAAAAGGTTATTTTCTTTCAAGCCTGATTGGGGTGATTGTCGGCGCTGTATTGATGGCGTTCATAATGCCGTACCTTTCAAATGAGGGGTTTGATACGGGCGAGGCAGATCAGCAGCAGACCAACGGCCGGGAATCAATTCGAACAGTGAATGTCAGTGTGAACAACGCTGTCACTCAGATTGTCAGCAATGTGTCGCCAGCTGTTGTCGGTGTCGTAAACATTCAAAAAACAGATATTTGGGGAGAAAGCGGTGAGGCTGGGAGCGGCTCAGGCGTCATCTATAAGAAAAATGACCACTCTGCTTATGTCGTGACCAACCATCATGTGATCGAGGGCGCTTCCCAAATTGAAATCAGTTTAAAAGACGGTTCGCGTGTGTCTGCTGAGCTTGTCGGCAGCGACCAGCTGATGGATCTTGCCGTTTTGCGGGTGAAAAGCGATAAAATCAAAGCTGTCGCTGATTTTGGCAATTCAGATAAAGTGAAATCTGGTGAACCGGTGATTGCGATCGGCAATCCGTTAGGCCTTGAATTTGCAGGCTCTGTCACACAGGGCGTCATATCGGGAACAGAGAGGGCGATTCCGGTTGATTCCAATGATGACGGTCAGCCTGACTGGAATGCAGAGGTGCTGCAAACCGATGCGGCCATTAACCCGGGGAACAGCGGCGGAGCTTTGTTGAATATGGACGGAAAAGTCATTGGCATCAATTCAATGAAAATCGCGGAGTCAGCGGTTGAAGGGATTGGCCTGTCCATTCCATCTAAGCTTGTGATTCCGGTGATAGAGGATTTAGAGAAATACGGCAAAGTGAAGCGTCCGTTCCTTGGAATTGAAATGAAATCGTTAAGCGACATTGCAAGCTACCATTGGGATGAAACACTGAAGCTTCCTAAACATGTGACCAATGGAGCGGTGATAATGGGTGTAGATGCCTTTTCACCTGCCGGAAAAGCGGGACTCAAGGAGCTGGATGTCATCACTGAATTTGACGGGCAAAAAATAAATGATATTGTGGATCTTCGAAAGCGGCTTTATCAGAAAAGAGTCGGTGATCGGGTGAAGGTGACGTTTTACCGCGGCGGAAAAGAAAAATCCGTTGAAGTGAAGCTGTCCTCCGCAGATCAGTTAGGAAGTTAATAAAAGCAGTCTGGCACTGATGCCAGGCTGTTTTTTATGCAAAAAAACGGAACGGGATCACGCCCGTTCCATAGAAAATACATGGATGTTACACGTGAAACAGTGTGTAAGGGCTTGTCAGCTTTCCATTTTCAGCGTTTATTTTATGGTTTGTTCTGTATGATTACTGGTTGTTATTTTAATGATGTACATAGGTTTATTTTGCGTGCAGAGAAAACTTCTTCAGCCGGTATTGCAGGCTTTGTCTGCTGATGCCGAGCTCCTGAGCGGTTTTTGAAATGTTATGGCCGTGTTTTCTAAGGATGTTTTCGATCACATATTTTTCGAAGCTCTCCATTTTTTCTTTCAAATCAGCGGCGGGCTGATGCCCTGCGGGTTCCGGCTTCGAGATGTCTGCCGGCTTGATTTTCATGCGGTATTGATATGGCAGATGGTTGGCCGTAATCGTTTGTTCATCTGTCATGAAATTCATCGCGCCCTCGATCATATGCTCAAGTTCGCGAATATTTCCCGGCCAATCATAGGATAAGAAAAATTGCTTCACATCTTCATTGATATGTTCGACATTCATTTGAAACAGGTGGTTGTTTTTCTGAATGAACTCTGACGCAAGAAGCAAAATGTCCTCTTTGCGTTCCCGAAGCGGCGGGATGATCAGTGTCACGACGCTCAGCCTGTAATACAAGTCCTTGCGCATTCGTTCACCCGCAATGGCATCAATCGGGTCTTCATTCATCGTGGCGATAATGCGCACGTCAATCGGTGTATCCTTGGTCGAACCAATGCGTCTGATTTTCCGTTCTTGCAGGGCGCGCAGCAATTTTGCCTGCAAGCTCAGATTCAGTGAGTTGATTTCATCTAACAGAAGTGTGCCGCCATGGGCTTGCTCAAACAAGCCAGGCTGGTCAACGGCACCTGTAAACGCGCCTTTTTTCGTACCGAACAGGATGCTTTCCACCAGGCTGTCAGGCAGAGCCGCACAGTTTTGAGAAATGAACGGGCCGCTTGATCGGTCGCTGCCGTTATGGATACTTTGTGCGAACAGCTCTTTTCCCGTGCCGGTTTCACCTGCGAGTAGAACTGAGGAAGACGTGCGGGTCGCCCTCTTGGCATTTTCGATGACGTCCTGAATCGCCGGACTGGTGCCGAGAATGCTGTCAAATGTGTAAGTCGCGTTTCCTTTTTTATGCATATTCTCTCTGATCAGGCGTTCCAGCTTTGTCACGTCCTTGGCAATTTCGACAGCCCCTTTGATGTTGCCGTCTTGGACGATCGGATATGTATGATTGATTGTCGTAATTTCCTGGCCTTTATTATTGAAATAGCTCTGCTTTACATTTTTGATCGTTTTGCCTTCCTGGAGGGCTTGCACAAGTGTGCTGTCCTGCTGCTTCGAAAACATAAATACATCCATCAGGTTTTTATTTAAGACGTCCTGCTTCTCCATATCTTCAATTTGCATCATTTTGTTGTTATAAACAATCGTGTTTCCATGCTCGTCCACGACGTGCAGGCCGACATCAATTTCATCCAAAATGCTCTGAAACACTAATGTGAGGAATTCGCTGTCTTTGACCAAAGTATAAACCTCCCTCATTTATTTTCTTAATATTGCTTCTATTTTATAAAAGAATAGAGAGGATATGCAAAAGAATTTTGCACTTTATAAAAATTTTCGCGTGAAATATCTGAATATTTTTGCACCCTTGCCTCGAATATTGTAGAAAATACACGAATGTGCGAGTTGGCACGAAACTTGCATTTATAAAAAGGGAAAGCAGGATATAGTGTTGAAACAGAAAACAAGGGGGAATTCAAATATGCCAGCTTTATCAAAATCCAAAGAAATTATTGATCAGACGTCACATTACGGTGCCAACAATTATCATCCGCTGCCGATTGTTATTTCTGAAGCGCTGGGTGCTTGGGTAAAGGACCCGGAAGGCAATGAATATATGGATATGCTGAGTGCTTATTCTGCGGTGAATCAGGGGCACAGACATCCGAAGATCATTCAGGCGTTAAAGGATCAGGCTGATAAAATCACGCTGACGTCTCGCGCGTTTCACAACGATCAGCTCGGACCGTTTTACGAAAAGGCGGCTAAGCTGACGGGCAAAGAAATGATTCTGCCGATGAATACGGGGGCTGAAGCGGTTGAGTCTGCGGTGAAAGCAGCGAGACGCTGGGCTTATGAAGTGAAGGGCGTGGTGGACAATCAGGCGGAAATTATTGCGTGCGTCGGAAATTTCCATGGCCGGACGATGCTGGCGGTTTCTCTTTCTTCTGAAGACGAGTATAAAAGAGGATTCGGCCCGATGCTTCCGGGAATCAAACTAATCCCTTACGGAGATGCGGAAGCGCTGCGTCAGGCGATTACGCCAAACACAGCGGCGTTCTTATTTGAACCGATTCAAGGCGAAGCGGGCATTGTGATTCCGCCTGAAGGATTTTTGCAGGAAGCGGCGGCGATTTGTAAGGAAGAGAATGTGCTGTTGATTGCCGATGAAATTCAGACGGGTCTCGGACGTACAGGCAAGACATTCGCTTGTAACTGGGATGGCATTGTTCCTGATATGTACATTTTGGGGAAAGCGCTTGGCGGCGGTGTGTTCCCGATCTCATGCATTGCGGCGGACCGCGACGTTTTAGGCGTGTTTAACCCGGGTTCACACGGCTCCACATTTGGCGGAAATCCGCTGGCATGTGCGGTGTCCATCGCCTCACTGGAAGTGCTGGAAGATGAAAAGCTGGCGGAGCGTTCTCTTGAGCTTGGCGAGTATTTTAAACAAGAGCTGGAGAGCATTGATAACCCAATCATTAAAGAAGTCCGCGGCAGAGGGCTGTTTATCGGTGTGGAACTGACGGAAGCGGCGCGTCCGTATTGTGAGCGTTTAAAAGATGAAGGACTTTTATGCAAAGAAACGCATGATACCGTCATTCGTTTTGCACCGCCATTAATCATTTCCAAAAAGGATTTGGATTGGGCGATTGAAAAAATTAAGCATGTGCTGCAAAAGGCATAAATCCGCATCATGGCGGGATATTCACTTCGTTTGTATAAATTTACAGCATAAAAATTAGCACTCCCTATTTGCTCAGCTACAGTATTTTAGTATAATGTATCTTTATGAGAAGAAGTGAATTTTATATTAAATAGATAGAGACTCTTTGGACAGCAAACTGGGATACGCATCACGATAGATGTTCCAGCTTAGATCCAATACAAGTTGCTGAAGGGGTGCAGAATGTGAATACGAACCAAGATAACGGAAATCAGCTCCAGCGGACAATGAAATCTCGCCACTTGTTTATGATTTCATTGGGCGGAGTGATCGGAACCGGTTTCTTCCTGGGAACCGGGTTTACCATTAACCAAGCGGGACCGCTCGGCGCGGTTCTGTCTTATTTAGTGGGCGGCTTTATCATGTTTTTGACCATGCTCTGCTTAGGGGAGCTTGCGGTCGCCTTTCCTGTATCGGGGTCCTTCCAGACCTATGCGACAAAATTTATCAGCCCGGCCTTCGGGTTTGCGTTCGGCTGGCTGTACTGGCTCGGCTGGGCGGTGACATGCGCCATTGAATTCTTATCAGCGGGGCAGCTGATGCAACGCTGGTTTCCGCATATAGACGTGTGGATCTGGTGTCTGGTCTTTGCGGCCCTCATGTTTACCTTAAATGCAATAACCGCGAAAGCCTTTGCAGAATCTGAATTTTGGTTTTCCGGCATTAAAATATTGATTATCCTTTTATTTATTATTCTCGGCGGAGCCGCTATGTTCGGCTTCATTGACCTAAAAGGCGGAGAGCAAGCGCCGTTTCTGACGCATTTTTATGAAGATGGGTTATTCCCGAACGGCATAAAGGCCATATTGATAACGATGATTACCGTGAACTTCGCATTCCAGGGAACTGAGCTGATCGGGGTTGCAGCCGGAGAAAGTGAAAACCCTGAAAAAACGATTCCGCGGTCCATCAAACAGACAGTATGGAGAACGCTTGTCTTCTTTGTTCTTTCTATCGTTGTCATTGCCGGCATGATTCCGTGGAAACAGGCTGGAGTCGTAGAAAGTCCGTTTGTTGTCGTATTTGAGCAAATCGGAATCCCGTATGCAGCTGATATCATGAACTTTGTTATATTGATTGCGCTCTTATCTGTTGCGAATTCAGGTTTATACGCATCGACACGTATCCTGTACGCGATGGCGAATGAAGGACAGGCCTTCAAAGCGCTGGGCAAAACAAATAAACGCGGTGTGCCGCTGAACGCGTTAATCGTAACGATGGCTGTGGCCTGCCTGTCACTTCTGACAAAATTTGCGCAGGCTGAAACCGTATATATGGTGCTATTATCATTGGCAGGCATGAGCGCGCAGGTCGGCTGGATTACGATTTCGCTTTCTCAAATCAGGTTCAGACGCAAATATATCCGTGAAGGCGGCAAGATAGAAGATTTAAAATTTAAAACACCGCTATATCCGGTGCTTCCGCTGATCGGTCTGACGTTAAATACAGTCGTTCTCATCAGTCTCGCGTTTGATCCGGAGCAGCGTATCGCGCTGTATTGCGGCGTACCGTTTATGGTCATTTGCTACATCATTTATCATGTCGTCATTAAAAAACGCAAGCAGGCAAATCGTCAGCTAGAGCTTTAAAAACGTTGTCCGCAAGTCATCTTTGTTAGAACCCGCATAAGGACATTATCTTATATGTTGAGGTGGAATCACAGATGGATAAAACGATTTCGGTTATTGGAATGCCAATGGATTTAGGACAAGCACGACGCGGAGTGGACATGGGACCAAGTGCCATCCGGTATGCCCATTTGATTGAGAGGCTGTCAGAAATGGGTTATACGGTTGAAGATCTCGGTGACATTCCGATCAGCCGTGAAAAGATCAAAAACGATGAAGAACTGAAAAACCTAAATTCCGTACTGGCAGGAAACGAAAAGCTCGCTCAAAAGGTGAACACCGTGATTGAAGAGAAAAAATTCCCGCTTGTCTTGGGCGGCGATCACAGTATCGCGATCGGCACGCTCGCAGGTACAGCGAAGCATTACGATAAGCTCGGCGTCATCTGGTATGACGCGCACGGTGACCTGAATACACTAGAAACATCACCTTCAGGCAATATTCACGGCATGCCGCTGGCCGTCAGCCTTGGCATCGGACACGAGTCACTGGTGAACCTTGAAGGATATGCGCCTAAAATTAAACCGGAACATGTCGTCATTATCGGCGCCCGGTCACTTGATGAAGGAGAGCGCCAGTATATTAAGGAAAGCGGCATGAAGGTGTACACCATGCACGAAATCGACCGCCTCGGCACGACAAAGGTGATTGAAGAAACCCTTGATTATTTATCAGACTGCGACGGCGTCCATCTCAGCCTTGATCTGGACGGACTTGATCCAAACGACGCACCGGGTGTCGGAACACCTGTCATCGGCGGCATCAGCTACCGCGAAAGCCACCTGGCTATGGAAATGCTGTATGACGCAGGCATCATTACCTCAGCTGAATTTGTTGAGGTTAACCCGATCCTCGATCATGAAAACAAGACCGGAAGAACAGCGGTAGAGCTAGTAGAATCCCTGCTAGGGAAGAAATTGCTGTAGACATGTGAAAACCCCCGCATCCCAGCGGGGGTTTTCTTTATTATCCAATCATTTTCTCAGCGACTTTCATCTCTTGTGAGTGTGATTGATGATCTGCAATAAACCAGCCGGATAAAATCACTGCTGCAACGCCTGCGCCAATTAGAAACTTTTTCATTTACATAACCTCCGTTTGTTTAATGAGTTCCTCAATTTGTAATGCTTCATAAAAAAAGTGGGCGGCTTCTTTGTAAAGCTCATTTTCCCTATACCGTTTGCCAGCCAAAATGGAAAGTTCTCTTACACTGTCGTATTCTCTCTCCGACATCAACACATCCATATGTTCTTTGCATAAGTGAAACGTTTCCGCATGACCTCCTTCTGCGTAAATGGCATATAACATATCAATTTTTGCCTCACATATTTTATTCGGCTCGGTATTTAATTTTTCCTTCAATTTTTGGTAATAATCTACGGCCTGTTCTTTCTTTTCAGTCTTAAACAGCTCTCGTATCAGCAAGTAAACAGAATGATAGTAATAGGCAGATCGTGCGTACTCTTCGTTCTGTAAAGCCTCTTCTAATGTTGAGATAGCCTCGTCTGATTTGCCGCTTTGGGCATGAAGCAGCCCAAAGTTATGTAAAAGCTGGGCCTCAAAAAAATGATCCTCTAACTCTCTCGTCATGCGAATGGCTTCATCCAAATAGGTTTCCGCCTCTTCAAACTGGTTCATCTCGGTAAAATTGCCTGACATCGTAATTAATGCGGAGGCGAGTTTCTTTTTGTAATCCGTTTCTTCTCTGAACGTTTTGACCGCTTGCCTTGTATGGTTGAGAGACACAATATTTTGTCCCAGCTTATAATAGAGCTTGCCGACCTTCAGATGAAATTCGGCTTTTTCGATCGGATCGGGGATGTTGCTGAGATACTGCTCCGCTTCTTTATAGAGCCCGATGGCAATTTCGTAATGATTTTTATAGGCTTCATACATACCTTCAAACAGAAAAAAGTAATATTTCAGCATGTCTGACGTAGCATTCATATGAGGAGACTCCTCATGCTCAAAGCCCAGCCCTCTCGCTTCATGAAGCAATACTTTATAGCGCAATTCTAATAAGGAGAAGTAGGCCAGCACCTCCTGATCCTCTTCCATATCATCCAATAAAGGCTTCACTTCTTCAAAGATACGGGCGGACTCTTCAACTTCATGTTTCTTGATCGCAAGGTACCAATCGTTGAGCATGTTAGCGATTTCTGCGGGTGCAATCTTATTCATTTGAAACTCCCTTCTCTATTCATTTATCAATCTATTTGCTATCTTGATAGTAACACCTCTTTCTATTTTATGTAAAATCCTCTAGTCAATACATAAAGGAGAGGCTATATGACCATCACGCTAACCCACATGCAGATCGAAGAATTTCGATCCTATCTTGACATACACGACTAAGCATTATGCAAGAGAAAAGGTAAAGGCAGGATCACGGCTCCCTGATGAGGCCATGCTTTTGTAACTTTTTCTGATTTGCTGCCGAATGGGCTGCAAACGCACCATCACCATTTGTGGAGTATCATCCTGAAGGGAAAGGAAACGGCTGGCTCTAGATTCACGCAGAACCGGAACACCCGCAGCAGGAAGCGTTTATTTACGATTTCGGATTGTATGAATCATATCGGGGAAAAGGTTTTGCGAAGCAAGCCTTGAACGCACTGGATGAGATAGGGGGAAACATGGGCATTCGAAAGCTGTCTCTTCACGTATTTGCCCATAATGAGACGGCAAGGCGGCTGTATGAGCGGACTGGATTCCAGGAGACGGATGTGATCATGAGTAAGAAGCTCTAGGCCTGGAGAAGGCCTTTTTTTGTGAGACAACCTTCCTGTAAATGATTTCTAAAAATTCTGTAAATCACCTAGCTACCTTCCACATTTCCCTAATATAATGATGATAAAGGAAATCATCTTTCCTAACACACATGAAAAGAGGAGATGTTAAGAGTATGAAGAAAAAGGTATCAATTATTTTGGTAGCGCTTACAATGTGCGTCGGCCTGTTTGTTTCTCCCGCAAAAGCTGCAAGGACCACGAACTATGCTGAACAAATCGCAGCGCTTCAGCCAGGCACGACCCCAGAAGAAATCACAAAATCCGCCAGCCAGATTGCCAAACAGCAGGGCGTAAAGACCGATGTCATTCTCAAACAGTTCTACAATGAAATCACCGCCGATAAAGCAGAAGGAGACCAGCTCGCCAAGGAAAGCGGCATGTCCATGATGGGCGGCTCATCCGGTACGAAAAAACTTCCCACAAGCTCGAAAGGAAACATCTACTACACCAACTCCTACACAGCCTACTACAACCATGGCCACGTCGGCATGTACTCCGCCGCTGACAAAATTGTTGAATCTGTTCCAAGCGACGGCGTCAGACAAATTGCTTATAACGCCAGAGACGTGGAAGACAACTCCATCGTACAGACAGTCAATGTCACTTCATCACAGAAAACATCCGCTGCCGACTGGGCGGTATCGAAAGTCGGTGACTCATACTCGTTTAACTTCGTCAATAACAGAAATACCGGCCATGACGGCGCCAAAAACTGTTCAAAGCTCCTGTGGTCCGCATTTTTGCTCAAAGCCGGCATTGATATCGACAGCAATAAAGGGTTAGGCGTTTACCCGCGCGACATCACAAGTTCTTCCTATACGACAACCGTCATGACCATCAATTAGGGAGACGGATATGAAAAAGTGGATGATCACCATCGCCTTGCTGATGCTCGCAGGAATCCTATTATTTGTCTTCGTTTCTCCTCTAAAAAGCCATAAAGCCGTGAGTCAGCAGGATCTCCGAGACCCTGATTTTCTGGACGGTAAGGACATTCTGCTGTATGTCTCAACCTCTGCGGATCAGGATGCATTCGGCGGCGGGAAAAGCTATGCCCTGTTTATCAGCCAAGACGGTTCGCTGTCGTCATTTAAGATGAAGGGCCTTGAGCTGGGCTCAGCCAAGGTTCACGGCGACAGTGTCATGCTGGAGGACAAAAACACGATTTTCACGATCAAAAACGGACTGCGTTCCTATAAAAGAACGTATCAGCACACCGGTGACAGCGCGGGCTTTTTGCAAAATACAGACGGTTTTTACACCCTCTACAACTCCGGCTACGACAAAAAGGGAGACGGGTACCGTTCAGAGCTGTACCGCCAGATGAACGGAGAGTGGAAAAAAGACGTCATCCCCTGCTACATCCGAGCCTCGGGTTTTCACGATGGCGCCATTTACGCACTTGTCCCGACAGACGACGAGAAAGGCTACCAGCTCCTTCAGATTCAAGCCGATCAAAAGAAGCTCACATATCAAACCATCACTGAATGGCAGTATCGGGAAGGAGCCTCAATCGAGTCCCAGCTTGCTGCGGACGATCAAGCTGTATATGTGATGGTTCGGGGGCAAAAAGCCAGCAATCTCTATCAAATGGTGAAAATCAATAAGAAAAACGGCAAAGTGGAGCTTTACGATATCGCCGAATACAAAAACGACGAGCAAACAATATACAGCTCTATGCCGTTCAGCTTCAAAAAAAGCTTTTTCTCGTATCACGGGTCACTTTATTTCATTGACGGCTTCGGAAAGGTATACAAGATCGATGCAAAGACAGGAAAAAGCCGGATTGCCTTCGCCCTTTCCCCAGAAAAAATGAAGGCCGATTTCAAAGAAATCACACAAAAAGGCAGCAGCCTCTATTTCTTCACATACACCTACAACCAGCCTGCATACATTGAACAATACAGCCTGAAAACCGGAAAGAAAGTGAAGGAAAAAGAGATCGGGAAGGTAAAGGAGATCGTGACGCCGAAGAGTCATTTGAAGCTGTATGATTTTGAGGTGATGAAGGATTTTTAAGGTGAAGGGGGTTCCGACTTGGGAGCCGTTATACTGCTCATCGTATTTGTTTTTCCGATGATATCAGGCGTAATTGGTGCAGCGGGTTATTTCATATGGAAGAAAGTTTGGATTGGTCCGCTCATCGTGCTTATTGCGAGTTTAATATTGTTGTTTACGTTAGCCTCTGGCAACAGTTCATTCATGTTTTGGGTTGTGCTTTATACTGCAATTGCGTTAGCAACCAGTGTTGTCACATTATTTCTCAGGAAATTATTATTCAACTGACCGCTGTTTATGAAGAGACTTGTGAAGTCTCTTTTTTCTGTTGCGCAATTTGATACATATCAATGATAGAACGTTGTCCAGCCTCCATCTAAACGAGGTTCAAAACGATAAATCTCGAATGGCCTTTTAAAACAAACAAAGTGTTAATTGTTGTAAAATAAATATATAAAATGGATGCAGATAAAGGAGGAATCATATGCACACCAAACGTGTCATTCTTCTGGCCGTTATCATCAGTCTGATTTCGGCGGCTACGATGTTCCTGTTAAACGGAGGTAAAGCAGATTGGTTGGACATCCTCGGAACCATTATCGGCTGTTTACTTGGCATATTTGTTGTTGTAAGAATACAGAAAAAGCAGGCGTGAAAAAGGGAAAGGGTCATGCCGAACCGAAGTCATGTTCAAGGACGCAAAGTCCAAACACATGAATGGGAGGAATGGCGTTGACAGGAAACAAAGCGGTTGTGTACAAAGGCAAAGGGACAGTAGCAGTGGAGGATATCGGGTATCCGGAGTTAATCTTGAAGGACGGGCCCGGCGTTCCGAAGGCGAATGTGAACCGGAAATGTGAGCACGGGGTGATTTTGAAGGTAATTACCACAAACATCTGCGGAAGCGATCAGCACATGGTCAGAGGCCGCACGACGGCGCCTGAAGGCTTGGTGCTCGGGCATGAAATTACCGGAGAAGTCATTGAAACGGGACGGGATGTTGAATTTATCAAAAAAGGCGACATCGTGTCCGTTCCTTTCAATATTGCCTGCGGGCGCTGTGTGATGTGCAGAACGCAGAAAACGCATGTGTGCCTGAATGTTAATCCTGATCGACCGGGATCGGCTTACGGCTACGTGGATATGGGCGGCTGGGTCGGCGGGCAGTCGGAATACGTCATGGTGCCGTACGCCGATTTTCAGCTGTTGGTATTCCCTGATAAAGAACAGGCGTTAGAAAAGATTCTCGATTTGACGATGCTGTCCGACATTTTCCCGACCGGATTTCACGGTGCTTACACAGCTGGTGTGCAAACAGGTTCTACCGTTTATATCGCAGGAGCGGGACCTGTCGGCTTAGCCGCCGCACACTCCGCCCAGCTACTTGGCGCTTCCGCAGTGATTGTAGGCGATTTGAATGAAGACAGACTGGCACAGGCGAGAAGTTTCGGCTGTGAAACGGTCAACGTGCAAAAACACGACCGCCTCGGCGAGCAAATTGAACAAATACTAGGTGAACCAACCGTTGATGCCGCAGTGGACTGTGTCGGTTTTGAAGCATCCGGACACGGCAACCAAGGGGAAGCGCCAGCCGCCGTGCTGAACTCGATCATGGATGTCACCCAGGTAGGCGGTAGCCTTGGCATTCCGGGCTTATATGTCACCGAAGACCCGGGCGCAAGCGACGCAGAGGCAAAAAAAGGCTCATTAAAAATCCGATTCGGCCTAGGCTGGGCAAAAGCCCACACCTTCGTCACCGGACAAACGCCTGCCATGACATACAACCGCAATTTGATGAAAGCGATCCTAAGCGGCAGAGCGCAAATCGCAAAAGCCGTCAACGCCACAGTTATTTCTCTGAACGACGCGCCAAACGGCTACAGCGACTTTGACAAAGGAGCGGCGAAGAAATTTGTGATTGATCCGCATGAAACATTGAATTAAAAAAAAGCCGGCCGTTCAATCGGACGCCGGCTTTATTGCTGATAATCGGTTTCTTCAAAGCGATCTCCTGATTCGTCTTGGACGATTAAATCCCCTTCAATTTTGTCCAGTCCAATCAAAATATAAGGGTTTTTCTCATTTGCCTTGGGAGCAGGTTTTCGCTTCACAGTTACAATCGTTTCTTTAGGTGAGTATTTGACGTCTGACACCTCAAGCTTTTTCTCTTTCTCGCTGCTTCCGAGAGACACAATAACCATCTTTCTCCCTTCTGATATGGTGAAGACTTGGTATCCTTTCACATCATCATATGTTTGAAGGTAATTTGCGTATAATTCTAGCTCGGAACTGCCTTCACCGATTCGATCCTTCTCCAACACCCAATAAGACGACTGACACCCAGCAAGCAGCAACATGATCACAAAAAGCCAAACCCATCTGAAGCGCACATGTAGACCTCCCCAAACATCGGTTACATCCAAACTAACATACGAGCGAAATAGAGTCATCAACAGCTTGTTTGTCGAATTGTGGATAAAACTCAGCCCGAAGCACTACTAACATGTGAATAAATAGGTTATATTGGGAAGAGAATATTTGCAAAAACGCAAGAAACCATCGGAGGATTAGAACATGAAACAAACGTATTATTCCTGTGAAGAACACATCGAAACCGTGCTGGATATGTACATAGACGATCACGAGCTGCCGCCCGAAATCAGAAAAATCGAACATACTAACAGTTTATCCACAGCCTGTGAATTATGTGGAGACCCCGCAGTATATATAGTGGGGAACGAATGATCTTACACAAAATACAGAAAAGATATCCACAATTGTGGACAACATATATGAATAACTTGTTTCTAAAGTGGGGATGACCTGTGAATATCAATATTGTGACAATCGGAAAACTAAAAGAAAAATACCTCAAGCAAGGCATTGAAGAATACACAAAACGACTTTCGGCCTACGCAAAAATCGACATCATCGAACTCCCGGACGAAAAAGCGCCGGAAAACCTAAGCGACCAGGACATGAAAATCATAAAAGACAAAGAAGGCGACCGCATCCTATCAAAAATCAGCCCTGATGCCCACGTCATCGCCCTCGCCATCGAAGGAAAAATGAAAACATCCGAAGAACTAGCCGATACAATAGATAAGCTGGCTACATATGGAAAAAGCAAAGTCACCTTCGTCATCGGCGGATCACTCGGATTGAGCGATGCAGTGATGAAGCGAGCGGATGAAAAGCTGTCGTTTTCAAAGATGACGTTTCCCCATCAGCTGATGCGGTTGATTTTGGTGGAGCAGATTTATCGGGCTTTTCGGATTAATCGTGGGGAGCCGTATCATAAGTAGATGAGATTTTACCTGTATACCAAAACAGTCCCTTCCCCAACAAATGGGGGAGGGACTGTTTTGGTTATATTAAAGTTTGTATTGTATATTTGAATTTACAACAAAGGGAATGACATTAGGTAATACAGCTGAAAATTATCAACCCACAGATTGTTTCAAATGCTTTTTTTCTTTCTCAATTAAAGATTTGAAATATTGAGTTGGATTATCCCCAAAATTCTGTTTCTTGTTTTTTCAATATAGAATTGAATGATTTTATCAGCACTTCTTTTAGGAAAAGCAATATTAATTAAATTAAATAAATCTCTACCATTATGTGTGTTAATAAAAATTTTCTTTAACAGATTATCGGCGTAGCAAATAAAAAAACCTCATGCGTTTTTGATTCATTCCAGTAAAGTGTACTCCAACATGTTAGATAGGTTAAATCCCATGCTTGATTCATACAACCTTTTTCAATTCTTTCTAATAAATCGCTATTAGTGTGTTTAGGTGCTTTGATACCATTTTGATTGGAAAATAACATAACAAGATATCTATTGATATATTGAGAGATGAGTAAATTGTCAAAGTTCCAACTTAGGACTTCTAATAATTTTTCTAAAGGAGCCATGTCAGAGTCTCGATATATATTAACTAAATGCAACATGCTGGCATAATTCATTAGGAAGTGATCATTAGTGTCATGATAAGTGATTGAGTTTTCATATGGAATATTGAAAAAGTTACACTTTGGAATCTGGTCTATTGTGCCACGAGCTAAATTTAACCAAATCTGAGGTGGATAAAAATCGAAAATATCATTAAAATTATTTAGCTCTATTTTAGCATTGCAAGAATCGTTGTATCTTGATGCATTTTCCATTATTGCTAATCCAGCACTGATTGGAACCTCCATTCAATTGAGCCCATAACATTAAAAAAGCAATCATTCTTTTTTCCGTAGTGTCTTTTAGATCACCATTTTTAGCAAGAGACAATAAACTACTAAAAAGGTTTCTATCAAGAATTAAAGAAACTTCTTTTTCCTACGTAGAATGTTCTAATTTCAGATAATCAATCGATCCGGTTGATGCCTATATTGGGTGGAAAACTAGTTGAGTATCATTAATTGAATCCCAAATCAGTTGAAGATCATCGACTTCTAAAAATAAAAAATCATATATTTACATAATATATTTTATATTTTTCAAGATACCTAATTTCAGATCTTAGGTCAAAACATGACTTTTGATTGACTTTTTTGACTATTTAAATTTTAGATGGTAATATTAATATGGTTAACGCCTCATAAAAGTAGTTATGAGGGAAATTGGTGAATTTCTGTCAAGCTTTATCTCAATTGTAATCATAATACTTATCCAGTCGATTACAATCGATAACGCTTCTGAATAACTTGGCATTTGGATACCTCCAATCGTCATAAACAACCAATTTAATATACTGATTATAGTATAAGCTATTAGTGCATTCAGTAGCCTCTTTATAGGCTAGCAATGGTCTATAATTCGAAAGGAGAGTATGCTAGCAGGGTTTTTGATAGAGAGTAATAGGCTACGATTACATACCCCTGCTAGCTCTGCCAAATATGAATGAAAAAAAGTATCGTGTAAAGGGTTATAAGCACCTTGATAATAAAAAATCAATTGAAAAAGTTAAGAGTAAAATCCAGAACCCTCGATGGGTTGCTAAACATGGTTTTTACCCGTTTATGCATTTTGAAATTAAATTTCAAAAATATAGCAGAAAAGAAAAAAAGCGAAAAGAAAAAGTTCGTAAAATTTTCTATGCGTCTCATATGGATAGCTATATCTATAAGTACTATGGGGACAAGCTAAATAACCACTATAATTCTGTTGTAGATGAACTAGGTATTAATGAAGTTGCAACTGCATATCGGAATAACTTATCTGGAAAAAGTAATATTAACTTCGCTAAAGAAGTTATTGATTTTATAAAAGTGCAGCAAAGTGCATATATTTTTGTTGCTGACTTTACTAATTTCTTTGATACATTGGATCATAGGTATCTTAAAGAGAAAATCCGCTATGTTCTAAAAAAGGATACCTTACCTGACGATTATTATAATGTCTTCAAGAATATAACAAGATTTAGTTACTTTATTAAAGATACTATAGAAGCAGAATTAAAGACAAAATACACTGAAAGTGAAATTGAAAGTAGTTATAAATATTTCACAGAGAAGGAATTTAGAGCATTTAAGCATAAAAATATTTACAAGAATTCTAAAAGGTATGGAATTCCTCAAGGAGCGGGTATCAGTTCAGTCTGTTCTAATATTTATTTGCTGGACTTTGATAAAAAAATACAAAAATATGTTAAAGAACAAAATGGGCTATATAGAAGATATTGTGATGATTTAATTATAGTTATTCCTATTGAAGGAGGCATTCAAGACTATAACTATCAAATTCATCAAAAAATTTTGGAAGATATAAAAGAACAGATTCCAAATTTAGAAATTCAACTTGAGAAGACAGGGAATTATTTTTATAACGATAATCAGATTATCGATTTAGACTTAAATGAGACAATATTAGACTATCTAGGGTTCAGTTTTAATGGTAAAGAAGTTCGAATTAGAGAAAAAAGTCTTTTTAAGTATTATACGAGAGCATATCGTAAAGTAAGGATATGCAATCGTAAATCAAAAAAATTCGGTCGTAAATCGTATAGGAGAGAATTATATAAGAACTACTCTCACTTGGGAAAAAGTAAGAAAGGGCATGGGAATTTTATTAGTTACGTTGAAAGAGCACAGAAGATATTTGATGAAGATTCAAAAACTATAAATCTTATGGAAACACAAGTGAAGAAACACTGGAAAAACATTCAATCACGATTAGAACAACCAGAATAATATAGACAAGCCCAATTTTCTTTAATAAAAATTGGGCTTGTCTATTTATATGGTTATTACAATCTTAATCAGATAAACAAGTGAAGCTGGGGTGATTTATATGGGAAGGATAAAGGCATTTATAGTAGGAGTTAGTGATTATTCAGGTATCGGTGCACCTGATTTACCATTTTGTAAAACAGACATAATTAATGTTAATAAAGCGTTAAGAGAAGGATTACAGCTGGATGATATGGATATTTTTCAAATGGGTATGACAAATAACGGTCATGTAGCAATCGTCGATTTTGTACATGCCCTTGAGCTTTTTATTGGCAATTTACAAAAAGATGATATATTTATTTTTTATTTCTCAGGTCATGGGACTTCTAGTGAAATTCATAATATTGTTTTTAGCGATGGTTTATTATGTACTCAGGACATAATTAATAAAATAGGCGAGTCATTAGCTAAAAGCAAAGTATTGCTTATAGACTGCTGCTATTCAGGTAATTTTAGAGTTGAAGGTACAAAAAGCACTAATTTAGAAGAATCTATAGAATCTTTTCAAGGTAGCGGTTATGCGATATTAAGTGGTAGTAACGCTATTGAACCTTCTTATGGA
This sequence comes from Bacillus sp. AF23, assembly GCF_020861455.1. Classification (NCBI taxonomy): domain Bacteria; kingdom Bacillati; phylum Bacillota; class Bacilli; order Caryophanales; family Bacillaceae; genus Bacillus; species Bacillus sp. AF23. Next base: position 286,679 of record NZ_JAJHVY010000037.1, on the reverse strand, counting down.
GGGAGCAATGGAAGTATATTTACAAATATTTTATGCGATGGACTGACGAATAAATTTTTAATAAAAAAGGGAGAACTTTCACTTTATGATTTGCAGTTGTGGGTAAAGAGGTTACTTGAGATTCATACTTTAAATAATCCGGATACACCTCAGCATGCTATATATAGAGCTAATATAGGAGGTACAATTTATTTTAAAATTTCAGAGTATACTCCTTATAAAAAAGATAATATTTACCTTGAAAACGAGGATTACATCATTAAGAGTGTGGAACCTGTCCATCATGGTTCTAAAAAAAGGTACGCGGCAAAAATACTTCTTAAGAAACCATTCTCGGATGCAGAAATAGCAGACGTCTCAACAAAAATTAAAAAAAGATTACTGTTTTGCGATGTATATAATAACAAAATACAAGAAGATAGATATAAAGGCTGTCCATCAGATATAATATGGATTTATTTCACTTTTTATGAAAGTGATATTTTACGAGGAAATTATTATTGTAAAACTACTTGGGTAAGCGATAATCAAGATAAGACTTATTGGTATAGTTTGAAAGGCTCTAATAAACGTTTAATAAAAGGTGTTCATTTTGAGTTTTATCCCCAATATAAGATAATTAGTAATTTTATTTTTGATAATACCAAGCCTAACGATGAAGTACTATATAAAGTTAAAGAAATTAGGTATCAAATGATAACATATGCTGAATCTATAATTTCATTATTTAATGAGTATCAAAATGAGACTATTTTTGAAGATGAGTTATTTGCAAGTGTAACACCTTATTCGTCAGTGTTGGATAGTTTATTTTTTGAATCAAATGACTTACCTTTTTCTGATGAGACATTATCAGAATGGGTACAAGCTAACATAACCTTATTTAGCACAATACATGATTTTACTCTGTTTTATAATGAGAAATTTCGTAACATTAGAGATTCTGCCAATAGAAAGTTAGTAATGCAAAGTACGGTGTTAAGGTATTATGAAGACTTAAAGGTTTTAAAAGAACTAGAACAAAAGTAGATACACTACGGAGAGCCTTACCATAAGTGAATGAGGTTACTTCTTTCTTAAAGTAGTAAACAGGCATACTTGAATATGCCTGTTTTTAATAAAATCCTAAGTTTAATAATTTACATTAGCAAATCCAAAGTAAATTTTAAACTCAGTATCTATGATTAATTTCTGTCACTCAGCGGTAAGTTGAGCTACAATATATTCAGAAGAATCAATCTATTTGTTAATCATTCCAAAAATATATCGTCATGCACTTTTATTTTTTGAGGAGTGAAGATTGCTTTAATTATTGTAAGAAATATAATTACCCTTGAACCGGATACTTCCGACCGTTCTTCACAACCTTCTCCTCAATAATCTCTTTCACATCCATCTTAAGATCTGAACAAAGCATCAGCGAATAGATAAGAACATCAGCAATTTCTTCACGAATGTTTTCCTCGTTTGCTTTGAGTGCTTCTTCGCTGCTTTTCCATTGGAAGTCTTCTAACAGCTCGGCCGCTTCAATCGAAATAGAGATGGCAAGATCCTTTGGGTTGTGGTATTGTCTCCAGTTGCGTGCGTCTCTAAATTCATTAATCGTGTTAATTAAATCTTTGATTTCGCTCATTTTTTCCTTCTCCTTTTTAACTCTAGCAATCTATTTCTTAATTTTACATCCGTTGCGTAAATGTAAAGACCGTTGATGCCTCTTTTCATGAGGACGTTGATAGAGTTTAGAATAATCTCTTCCTTTATTTTCTTAATTTTCTCGGCAGACATGTCATCTCGTTTGGTGAATGCGCCTGTATCTTTATATTTTGCAGTGTCGATGAAAAGCTCATCCTTTTCACTATCATAGCTGACAGAAGGTCCTAGAATGACGCCAACATAATTTAGGTCAAAACCTTGAACAGTATAGATTGAACCAACCTCTTTAATAGAATCTGCATGTTCTGCCCAAGTCCATTTGTCATTTGTAGAATTCCATGGCATGTTAATGCCTTCCTCATCGACCATATAAGTAGCACCATCTTTTTTATGGATATAGTCAAAGGTCGAGACAATACGTGATAGACCTACTTCATTATTCTTTTTTTCAATTGCAGCTTTAAAGTCGGCATGGTCCTCAAAGATTTTGAGTTGGAAGGTATCATTATTTTCTTGCGGCAGAGGGAGCAATTGTTTTGAGACAAAATGGTTAATCCACTTTAGTGTGTCTGGATTTGCATTCATTCTCATTTGCTCCGTGAGCTTTACTGTTTTCGCATGATATTGATTGGTGATCTCCTCAAGCAACCTTTCATTCCAATAGCTTTTAATTTTTAACACTTGTTTAGGATCGAAGATGACAATAGTGATACTACTGCGTTTAATGATTTCCTCTAGCTGATTTCGATAGTGGAAATTATTGTATCTATCCTCTTTGGTTAAAAGCAGATGAGCCTCATCTACTAATACAATATCAGCTGTTTCCCCTGTTTTTGACATTTGATTTATAAAGGAGGTAGGCTTCATTAAGTTTTTTTTCTTTAAATTTGGTAAGCTGTTTGCGATGCTTTTATACGTCTTCAGCATTTCACCATGGTTCACAAGTAAGTAATTGTTCTTGTTTTTTAAATGTGAATTTTCATCTTTAGATAAATCCTGAATCGTGTTAAATAGAGAGCTCAGTAAGACACTTTTCCCTGTTCCGGCATCTCCTTCTATAGAAATGACATGGTTACCTGGTTTTTCAATATGCGCCTTGCAAAAATCAAGAATTTCATTTTTGATTTCCACCTGCTGGGGAGAGAGCTCTTTATACGGAGATAGTTTGTAAATATCTTTATTTCTGAGGTTTTCAAGGGTGTCGCTGACAACATTCTCTTTCCGAAGCTGATTCCAAATTTCCTCAAAAAGATGTTCGTTATAAAATTCTTTTTGATAATAATGATGCATTTCTCTCGATCTTGTCTGACTGACATTTTGCAATTGGTAGTGATTTTCGGCAATAAAGTAATTAATAAGATTTGTCTCAATATTGTAGGAAGCTGACTGATGAAATCTTTCATGACCAATGAAAATGGTTCGCGTTAGACTTATTCGCTTCTTGTCTCTCAAATGATTTTTCAATCGTCGTGCAGCCTGCACAGTCTGCCCAATATATGCAGTCGGCTTCTTTTTTTCGTTATAAAGAATGTATACAATCGGATTGTTATCTAATCGAGATGCCTTCAACGCAAGAATTTGTTCTGTATTAAAATCTCTTTTTTCAAATACAAGTTCACTCATATGACTAGCCCCTGTTATGTCTTTTTTACTGTCATCGTATCATAAATTTAACAAATGATCTCAGAGTTTATGAATCAGTCATGAATTTTTACTAAAATGAAATGTTCTAAAATCTAATAATTTTAATGTGTGATCTAGTTAATTATTCAATATTTAAACAAATGTGTCGAAAAAAAGAAAAGAGACTGATCAATCAGTTTAGGGATTTTTTACAGATACCAGTTGGATCAATTGAGGACAATAACCGAATGATGTTGTTAAAAATAGGAGGGAATTATGGGGAAGATAAATGTAAATTCTGTATTAAGGGCATGGCACTTAGTTGAGGCTTTATCACCAAGCGGAGTCAATGGTATAGGAGATGAATTGAGTAGAAGCCATTTTTTAGATGGTCAACAACGAAAGAAAACAGAACAAGTTCTTTTTTCTGAAAGGCCTTGGGAGAGGCATCAGTTGAAGGACTCTGAAAAAAATTTTATTCAATTTCGTTACTATTTAGGTTGCTTTGAGCAACATAAACTTGTTAGCTATCTACGTGATCTATTCCAAAATAATGAAGAAATGATTAATAGAGATCAGAAAATGTTATTTAGTATGTCTTTTTTAGTTGACCATACAGGCAAGTATGTAAAGGATTCTGCATTTGTACCTGTACTTATGTATGTGATGAAATTAATAAACGAACATCTTGAAGTGCCATATGATGATTTGATGACTACATTTCGAGATCAGTTGAGATTATTTGAGGAACAGGTTGATGCCATCTTTGTAAATGGAGTAACAGAAAAAGCCCTTAAGAAAGTACTTGGAGTATATGAACGGTATTTTTTACGAATAGATAATATGGCGCTTCATTATTTTGAGAAAGAAATTTTGAAGGTTGGACAAGATGGACGGGTAAATAATTTTCATAGCTTTTTCTTAGAGGACTTAGGAGATATTATCTCACAAGGAGAAAATGAAACACTACGGCAATTTATTGAAGGGGTTGATAATAGAACGAACATTGATGAAAATAGAGTTTTAATTGAAGATGTGTTGCAGCCTAAAAATGTACCTAACGGCAGGTGGCCGTCACCTGTTGAACATAGATTATCCTTAATGCAGCAAGTAGCTGTAAATCAAATTATAAATAACAATCAAAAGATAAGCTCTGTGAATGGCCCGCCAGGAACAGGGAAAACGACACTGTTAAAAGATATTTTTGCAAATCTCATGGTTGAAAAAGCAGAAAAAATGGCTTGTTTTGAAAACCCAGAAAAAGCTCTGAAAAAAATAAAGAAATTAGTTTTAGATGGCTATCATTATACTATTTATGAAATTGATAAATCTATTAATCAGTATTCTATGGTAGTGGCTTCAAGCAATAATGGAGCAGTTGAAAATATCTCAAAAGATCTTCCTAAAAAGAAGGAAGTTATACGTAAAGTTACAGATGAAAATGTATTTTCTTCTTATGAAAAAGCATATGCATTAGAAGCAGAGGAATTATCGATGTTTCCTTTTGCGGCAAAGGCTCTTCTAGGTGAAGAGACAGATACTTGGGGACTATTCTCAGCATCTTTAGGAAAGTCGGAAAATATATCTCACTATTACAAAAAACTTTATTATAGAAATAATAACGAATTTGAACTATCATTCATCGAGCAATTAGAACGAGAAAATAAAAAAATAAGCTTAACAGATTGGAAGAATGCAGTAACAGATTTCCAACAAACATTGAAATCAGTTAAACAAAAGAAAGCAGAACTACAATCGTTATGCGAAATTTTTAAAAAATATAAGGATATAAATAATCAGTTATTGTTACTAGAGGCAGAACAAGAAAAGTTAGTATTAAAGACAGCTCATTATAAACAACAGAAACGGTTGTTAGAGAGAGAGTTTCACACGCTTTCTAAACCAACTTTTTTTCAAAGAATATTTCATACAAAAAGAAACAAATTATTACAGATGGAAGATCAACTGCAAAAAATAACTATGAAAATAAAAAATGAAGAAAAGGAATGGGATCTTTTGCAGATGAGATCGAATCAAATAAGGATGGAGTTAAAGAAATATAGGGATTCTATCAACAATAAATGCAAAAATCAGGGGTTAGTAATACCCGATGATAATTATTGGACCAATTCTCAAAGTGCATATGAATATAGGCAATTACATACTCCTTGGCTAACTGATGAATTGAATTTTGAAAGAGGGCTTCTTTTTTTAAAGGGAATGAAAGTCCACAAATTGTTTTTGATATTTAATTATAAAGCAATAAAATCAAGTTTGCGTTTGTTAAATTATCGAAGTAAGTTAGATTTAAATCAGACTGAGCACAGAATGTGGTTACAACATATGTGGGGTGTAATCCATTTAATCACACCCGTAATAAGTACAACCTTTGCCAGTGTTCGAACAATGTATAAAGGAGTTGGTCGTGATTTTATTCGTTACTTATTTATAGATGAAGCGGGACAAGCTACTCCGCAACAAGCGGCAGGCGCATTATGGAGGTCTCAAAAAGTTGTCGTTGTTGGTGATCCAATCCAGATTGAACCAGTTGTCACCATTGATCGAACAATATTAGGAGATATAAAAAAATTTTATGGTATTGAAGATCGGTTTATTGAAATAGGGAGTTCTGTACAATCACTGGCGGATGCGGCGAATCCATTTGGAATGTATAACAATAAAGGACAGTGGATAGGGATACCTTTATGGGTTCATAGGAGATGCTTAAATCCAATGTTTACAATCGCTAATCAAATTGCTTATGATAATAAAATGGTTTTAGCGATAAAAAAACAAGGGAAAAGCGAATGGTTTGACTGTAAGGGAGTAGCGGTTAATAAGCAGTTTGTAAAAGAGCAGGCAGATTTAGTTGCTGAAGAGATTTATCAAAAATGGGAAAATACATTAAATGCTCCTGATTTATATGTTATTACTCCCTTTACAGCAGTGAAAGATGGTCTCAGAAAAACAATTAAAAAGCGGTTAGCAGAATTAAATGTACCAAAGAAAATAGTAAATGATTGGACTCGAAGCTCAATAGGAACTACCCATACCTTTCAAGGAAAAGAAGCCGACACTGTTTACTTTGTAGTGGGGACAGATCAAAATAGTGATGGAGCGGCAAATTGGTCGTGCTCAAAGCCTAATTTAATTAATGTTGCAGTTACAAGGGCAAAAAAAGAGTTTTATATTGTTGGGGATTATGATCGTTTATCAAAAAAACAAAATTATAAATCGATTGCTGAGAATGTAGATCAAATCATAAGACCTAACACTAATAGAAGTACTTTTGATGTTTGATAGTGAGCCTCTCAAAACCCTATTTTGAGAGGCTTTTTGTTGATTTATAGTCGATTGTAAAAATGGGCCCAAAGAATATAATCCCTGAACCCCACATCCCTCACTTCATATACCGATACTCCCGCAAACTCTCCAAAATCGCAACTTCCTGCAGCATTTCCTCACCGACATTCGTTTCCTTCACTTTCTTCCGTTCAAGCTCTTTGTCCACTAATCGTTTCACCGTTAAGACATCGGTTCCGGTGCTTAGGACTTCTGCCTTGGAGTTGAAGTGTTTATGGGCGACGAGCTGCATGCCGTAGGAGTTGTATAGCAGCGTGTAGCCGGCGATGCCTGTTGTGGATTGGTAGGCTTTGGAGAAGCCGCCGTCGATGACGATCATTTTTCCGTTTGCTTTGATTGGGTCTTCTCCTTCGATTTCTTTTACTGGCGTATGGCCATTGATGATATGGCCGTGATCTGGGTTGAGGCCGAATTCTGCCAGGATGTTTCGGCAGGTTGCCTCGTCTTCGCGTAAATAATAATACGGGTTTTTCTTTTCTTTATGCGTTTCCTTCTCTTTGATGAAATACCGCTCAAATGTCGTCATGGCACGTTTTCCGAAGAGGGAGGAGTACTCGCCTGTCCATAAATACCAGGCCATATCTGTCGCCAGGTCATCGGTTTCTTCCGGGTGGGCAAACGCTTCCCGTAAGAACCGCTCAAATACATCGAGCAGCTCACGGCCCGCATACGGTTTATCCTCAATCATCATCGTTTCCATATTGCCGTTTTGATCAACTGGAATACAGCCATGAATTAATAGGTTGCCGTTATATTTTAAATACAGGCTGCCTTTTTTCATCATAAAATTCATATGTCGGCCCAGCTTTTCGGAATGCTGGACAGAGAATAGCAGCTTGTCCATGACTTCTGCTTCTTCTTCTAATAGCTGATCTGGCTGTTCCGGATTGATTGTCGCAAAGCAGGTGTTTTCCAGTTGATATGTTTTTCCATGCAGTGTGATTTCTTTTTTGTCATAATCTATTTTCTCTAATAACAGCCGTTCCTCCATATTAAAGTTCGGCCGTCTCTTGATAATCGGGCTCTCAAGCTTGAATTGGATTATCGCAATCGCTTGATGGATTTTTGTGATTTGCTTAATCTCATCCTCAGGTCTGTTTTCGTCTGCTTTTGGACGGAAAGATGGGTTATCATCGTAATATTTTTCGGCCAGGTTCAGCAGCGGTCTCAGGTTGATGCCGTACACGTCTTCAATAATATCCAGGTTGTCATAGCGGGCACAGATACGGATAATATTGGCCAGGCATACTTTGGAACCGGCGTAGGCGCCTATCCAAAGGACATCGTGATTTCCCCATTGAATATCGACAGAGTGATAGTTAATCAATTCTTCCATAATCCTGTCCGGCTGCGGTCCGCGGTCGTAAATATCGCCGACAACATGCAGATGGTCGACCACCAATCGCTGAACGCTGTAAGCAAGACCGGTGATCAGCTTATCAGCCTGTCCAAGTTCAATGATCTGATCAATGATCTCGGAGTAATATTGCTCCTTGTTGCCAGCTTGTTCTGTTTTGTATAGCAGTTCCTCCGTAATATAAGCAAACTGGGCAGGCAGTGCTTTGCGGAGTTTGGAGCGGGTATACTTGGACGAGCAATAAGAAACAAGCTTAATCATTCGGTTAATCGTTTCTTTATACCACTCGTTTAACGCTTCTTTCGCGTCAAAGTCATGTTTGATTAACTTCAGCTTGTCTTCCGGGTAATACACCAATGCAGCTAATTCATCAATTTCTCTATCGTAAATGACACCGCTGAAAATATCGCGTATCTTCTCTTTGACTCTTCCTGAACCATTACGCAGCACGTGCTGGAAGGCCTGATACTCCCCGTGCAAATCACTGACAAAATGCTCGGTGCCTTTTGGCAGGTTCAGTATCGCTTTCAAATTAATGATTTCCGTTACCACTTTTTCTTCACAATCGTATTTTTGCGCGAGTAGATCTAAGTACTTGCTTTCCAAAACTGTCCATCCCCTTTTTATAATAAGAGCTGCCCCCTATTTACGAGCATTTGTTGATAAGGTGAATTTAAAAGTATGACATTGTTTTTCTTCATTGGACCCTTATACGATAGTAACGCATAACTCCTTTTAGAGACAATTAAAATGAGGGAAAGAGAGTGGCGAAATGAGTGCGTATAAAATGAAACACAAAAAAACCAGATTCAATACAAATCTGGTTTCTTATAGTCGTTCAAAAGGAAACTATTGCTGTTTTTCTTTCACCATCTTTATAAAGAGAAAGAAGATAATGAATACGATAAAGTAATTCATTGGATTCTTAAAGATGCTCATATTGAGTGAGAGCTGTAATAAAATCCATAGGGCAAATATGGCTAGTATTGCAGGAATGATGATTTTGTACATTTCGATCACCTTCTATCGTAGTAAAAATGAGGGAGTGATCCTCTTTTAAAAGCAAGATGCAGCAGCCCCTGTCATTGCACCGCCAACAGCGCCAGTAATTGCACCAACGGCACCAGCACCTACAGTTCCAATGCCGGGTATCGTGACTGTTCCTACAGCAGCGCCAGCAAGGCCCAGAGTACCGCCGCCAGTACCTAGAATACATTTTCCAACCGATTGGGTGCTGACTGTAGATTCTTGGCTTACTAGTTTGATCAAAATGCCATGATCGATTTTTTCGTATTGTAGTGTAACAGGACCACCATTTTTGTCAGTTGAGCTTTTAGGGAGAACTTGTTCTTCGCCTGTTACATGATCTTTTAATATTGCATTTCCATCAGCAAGCTGAACATCTGCATGATCGAACGTCATCTTCAACACACTATCGTTGAGGTTTTCAACTTTGTATGTAGCTTGGGATTCTGGGGCATCTGCTGCAATAGGTAAAACCGGGAGGGCTAAGGCACCTACTAGGAATAACAAGGCTGCCAGTTTCGATTAGCTTTATTATGCTTTGCATAATTATCCTTCTCCTTTGGTTGCCATACTAACAGAGACGTTTTGCCTGTTAAACCCTTAATTTAAGAGATGACTGAAATTTGATTATACCGAACTATCTATATTTACATTTTCGCTTCAAAAGTCATAGACAATTGATGAGACGTTTCATTCTAGTAACAACACTAATATCTTTTACTTACGAACACCACTTTTTTACTGATATATTCATAAAAGAAAAAATTGCCAATGTAAAATAGTTCACAACAAAAAGCTATGTTTAATCGGCTATACGCCTTGGGGCATTATTAACGCTACGGCATGATCTATGTTGATCGTGACAATGAAGGAAACGGATCCATGAAGCGGTATAAGAAAGATTCCTTTGAGTGGTACAAAAACGTCATTCAAACGAACGGCGAGGAACTATAAGAAGCTGGCCCGAATCGAGCACTTTTACCGAGTGCCTGATTCGGGTTTTTGGCATGATCCGATCCGATATCCAATAATGGGAATAGATTACTAGCGCTGATTGCTATGTTATGATTTCACCTGTAAGATCCTTTTTTGTATAATTTAATATTAGAATGGAAGAAAGGGAGAGAGTTTGTGAGTAAAAAGGGATGAAAGCGGGTGTCCGGCTGAAGATTTTAAGATCATGATAGAGTTCCCTAAGCACATCTCCTGACAAAAATTTGGCGAGGAAGGGGCAACATCACATTGAAAAACATTTTAATAAGAGCTGGCATATCACCATTTGATACATTTAATGCAGCTGAAATGATTGTTCGCAACTCCATCGGCGGCAACGTAGGAAACCTAGTGTATGCTTACAGTGTGTTTCGTACGCTGATGACGGAAGAAACAACAATTACTCCTGATTATTATCGAATTAATCCGGCAGATGCTGAACAAATCAATAAAAAGTATGATATGTACATTATTCCGCTGGCAGATGCATTCCGAGAGGATTTTGTGTCTTCATTACGGAAATATACCCAATTAATCAAAAAACTAACCATTCCGGTTGTTGTAATTGGTGTTGGGTTGCGTGCTCCATTTGAACCGAAGTTAAATGAGGGTTTCCCATTTGATCAGGATGTAAAGGCATTTGTGAGTGCGGTGCTGGAGAGATCCAATATGATCGGTGTCCGCGGTGAGATTACAGCGAAATACCTTTCCAGATTAGGCTTCCGTGAAGGTGTTGACCATACGGTAATTGGCTGTCCTTCTATGTATGCGTTTGGAAGAGAACTGAAGATAAGAGAAACCAATATCACATTAGAGTCGATGGTGACGGTTAACTCGTCAAGGCTGTCTCCTAAGCATGTGCTGGACTTCATTACGAGAAGCATGAAAGAGTTCCCTAATCATTACTTTATCCCGCAATGGCGGAAAGAGATGATTCTGACATATGCCGGTGCCCCTGCTTTAGCGAAGCCTGCCGATAATTATCCGGTCAGCATGGAAGACCCTGCTTATCAGAATGATAGAGTGCGGTTCTTTTTAAATGTGCCGACTTGGCTGGACTTCCTGAAACAAGCTGATTTGAGCTTTGGCGCTAGACTGCATGGAAATATCGCAGCGACGATCGCCGGAACACCGAGCCTTTTGCTGCCGAAAGATGCCAGAATGCGGGAATTAGCTGAGTACCATCAGTTAACGCATGTCATGGCAAATGAGATAACGGCTCAGACAAAACTGTCAGAATTAATTGAAACACTTGATTTCCATCAGCCTGAGAAACGGCAAGCACAAAACTTTGACCATTTTATCAGCTTCTTAAACAAAAATGAATTGGACCATATTTATAAAGAGAAGATGATTCCTGATACAGTTCCTTTTGACGAAAAGCTATCTAGCACGAAGCTTCTTCCGCCTGTGACTACAGTTAGCGGCTGCAGTTCTACAGAAACAGCTAAACGCTGGGAAGCGCTTGTGGCATTAGAAAATGCCAAAAAGGAAAAAACCATTAAAGATCTGAAAAACAAGGTCAAAAAGTATCAAGGTACTTTAAATAGAAAATCAGTGCGTTTCGCTTTAAAAACAGCAAATATGCTTAGTGTGAAGTGACGATTCACACTACAATATTACAATTCTATTACAAGTGGATAAAATATGCAATATGGTGTAAAAAAGAAAGCCTCTATGCTGCCAATCAGGCAATATAGAGGCTTTCTTGTATTAGTTACGGATAAGGTAATCAAACGCGCCTAAAGCAGCAGTTGCTCCTGATCCCATTGAAATAATGATTTGGTTGTAAGGACCGTCTGTGCAGTCGCCGGCAGCGAATAAGCCTGGGACGCTTGTAGCGCCATTTTTGTCGACTACGATTTCGCCGATGCGGTTGCGTTCAACGGTTTCGTCTAACCATTCTGTGTTTGGCACGAGACCGATTTGGACGAATACACCTTGGAGTTCAACGTGTTTTTCTTCGCCTGTTTCGCGGTCTGTGTATGTGATGCCGTTTACGCTCTGATCGCCGGTGATTTCTTTTGTTTGTGCATTTTTGAGTACAGTGACGTTTGGCAGGCTGTAGAGACGTTTTTGCAAGACTTCGTCTGCCTTCAGTTCCGGCGCGAACTCTAACACAGTGACGTGATTGACAATACCTGCGAGATCAATCGCTGCTTCGATACCAGAGTTTCCGCCGCCGATAACGGCTACGTCTTTGCCTTCAAACAATGGGCCATCACAGTGCGGGCAGTAAGCGACACCTTTGTTTTTGAACTCTTGTTCACCAGGTACGTTGACATTGCGCCAGCGGGCACCTGTTGAAAGGATGACTGTTTTACTTTTTAGGACAGCACCGTTTTCGAGTTCAAGCTCGAACAAATCTTTTTTCTCAAGGCGTTTTGCGCGCTGAAGGTTCATGACATCAATATCATATTCCTTCACGTGCTCTTCAAGACTTGCAGCAAGCTTCGGTCCTTCAGTTGCTTTTACGCTGATGAAGTTTTCGATGCTCATTGTGTCGAGAACCTGTCCGCCGAAGCGTTCAGCGACAACACCTGTGCGGATTCCTTTACGTGCCGTATAAATGGCTGCACTTGCGCCGGCAGGTCCGCCGCCGACAACAAGAACATCGTAAGGATCTTTATCAGCGAACTCAGATGCATCTGCGCCGCTGCCCATTTTCGCAAGAATTTCTTCGAGGGTCATACGGCCGCTTCCGAAGGATTCGCCGTTTAGGTAAACCGTTGGCACTGCCATAATGTTTTTGCTTTCAACTTCTGATTTGTATGCCGCACCGTCAATCATGGTGTGAGTGATGTTCGGGTTCAGCACGCTCATCATGTTTAAAGCTTGTACAACATCAGGACAGTTGTGGCATGTCAGGCTGATATAAGATTCAAAGTGGTATTCACCGCTGATCTTCTTCACCTGATCAATGACTTTCTGATCTACCTTAGGCGGTCTGCCGCTCACTTGCAGCAATGCCAACACTAAAGAAGTGAATTCGTGTCCAAGAGGAATACCGGCGAAAGTGACGCCAGTGTCTTCTCCGGCGCGGTTCACACTGAAGCTTGGCGTTCTGTTCAATTCAGCTTTTTCAACAGTGATTTTAGATGACATGGAAGCCAGCTCATCAACGAGAGCCAGCATGTCCTTAGAAGTGTCATCTTCACCTGCACTCACTTTGAGAACAATGTCGTTCTCAATTAGCTGCATGTACTGATTTAATTGTGCTTTGATATTTGGATCAAGTACCAATTGAATGCACTCCTTAGATTTTACCTACTAGATCAAGGCTAGGTGTAAGAGTTTCGCCGCCTTCTTCCCATTTAGCCGGGCAAACTTCACCTGGGTTTTGACGAACGTATTGTGCTGCTTTTACTTTGCTGATCAGGTTGCTTGCGTCACGGCCGATACCGCCTGCATTGATTTCAACAGTTTGGATCACGCCATCTGGATCGATGATGAATGTTCCGCGGTCAGCAAGACCAGATTCTTCGTCAAGAACATCGAAGTTGCGAGAGATCGTTTGAGATGGGTCACCGATCATTGCGTAAGTGATTTTGCCGATTTTTTCAGAGCTGTCATGCCAGCCTTTGTGTACGAAGTGAGTATCTGTAGAGATAGAGTACACTTCAACACCTAATTCTTTAAGTGCAGCGTATTGGTTTTGAAGATCTTCAAGCTCAGTTGGGCATACGAAAGAGAAATCTGCTGGGTAGAAGCAGAATACGCTCCATTGACCTTTTAGAGATTCGTTTGTTACATCGATGAATTCACCGTTTTTGAATGCTTTTGCTTCGAATGGTTGTACTTCTTTACCGATTAAAGACATAATGTTATTCCTCCTAAAAATGGTTTAGAAAGCAATAGTGCTTTCAATAATAATTCTAATTATATATGAATTATTAATTAATATATATTTTTTGTCAAGACAAAACCCCTTAATTATTTTCTCTTTTTCCTTTCATCGTGAAGGAAAGTGCTGGTGTGATCAGCATAAATTGCTCTTTGACAAATATTCAAATTTTATATGTCTGATTCTCAATTAGTTGTGATATGTGAGTTTATCCTATAAAAAAAGCTGGCAGCTGGTATAAAAACTCCAGCTGTCAGCCTTATCTATTAGTTTGCATCATCAGACCAATGGGTATGGAAAACGCCGTCCATATCTGTCCGCTCGTACGTATGGGCGCCGAAATAATCGCGCTGCGCCTGTAATAGGTTGGCGTTGGAACGCCCTGTGCGGTAGCCGTCGTAGTAAGAGAGCGCGGTGCTTAAGCATGGGAATGCGCTTCCGGCGCTGATACCCTCGCAAACGACTTTTCGCATGCCTGTCTGATAAGCTTTAAGCTTTTCTGAAAAATAAGGTGCAATCAGCAGGTTTGAGAGATCTGGCTGCTCTTGGAATGCCTCGCTGATGACGTTCAGGAAATCCGCGCGGATGATGCAGCCGCCGCGGAAAATTAAAGCGATGTCTTTAAGCGGCAGGTTCCATCCGTAAAGCTCAGATGACATTTTATATTGAGCAAAGCCCTGTGCGTAGGCGCATACTTTTCCCATGTATAAGGCTTGTCTGACGTATTCAATCCAGAGATCCTTATCGTAATGTTTTTCCTCTGTTTCCGGACCGGCTAACACTTGTTCAGCCGCCATACGTTCTTCTTTTAAGGACGACAGGTAGCGGGCAAACAAGGACTCGGTGATAATAGCGGATGGAATGCCGTTATCAATAGCTTGCATGCTTGTCCATTTTCCTGTGCCTTTCTGGCCGGTTTTATCAAGAATGACATCGATCAGCGGCTGACCTGTTTTTTCGTCTTTTTTGCGTAAAATCTCAGCTGTAATCTCTATTAAATAGCTTTTCAGCTCACCTTGGTTCCACGTTTCAAAAATGCTGGCGATTTCTTCGAGCGGCAGACGAAGCGTTTCTCTAAGAAATGTATAGGCTTCAGCAATCAGCTGCATATCTGCATACTCAATGCCGTTGTGCACCATTTTTGTAAAGTGCCCTGCCCCTTTTGGTCCGATGTAGACACAGCATGGGTCTTCTCCGACTTGTGCGGCGATTTTGGTCAGGATCGGAGCGGCTTTTTCATAGACGTCTCGATCTCCGCCCGGCATGATGGAAGGTCCTTTTAATGCGCCGACTTCACCGCCGGAAATGCCGATTCCCAAGTAGCCGATTCCTTTTTCCTTCAGCTCGTCATATCTTCTTTCTGTGTCTTCGTAGTGGGAGTTGCCTCCGTCCATGATGACGTCTCCTTCTTCAAGCAAAGGCATTAATGAATGGATGACGGAATCGACCGGTTTTCCTGCTGTGACCATCAGAAAGATTTTTCTGGGTGTTTCTAGTGATTGAACAAAATCTTGAAGCTCGTAGTACGGGCTCAGCGATTGTCCATCCAGCTTTTTCATAAGCTGGTCCGTTAAATCTCTGGTGTAATTATAGACGGCGACTTTTTCGCCTTTATTTGCCATGTTTAAGGCGATATTGCTTCCCATTACGCCTAAGCCTATGACACCAATTGTATTGAACATGTGTGTTACATCTCCTTCATTAATTTCATACAACTAAACTTAACAATAATATAAATCCTAGTCCAGCAACGGAGATAATTGTTTCCAGCAAGGTCCATGTGGCAAATGTTTCTTTCATGCTTAATCCAAAGTATTCTTTGAACATCCAGAAGCCGGCATCGTTGACGTGTGAAGCGATGACGCTTCCTGCGCCTGTTGCGAGCACCACTAATGCAAGGTTGGCATCGGACTGTCCCAGCAATGGAATGACGAGTCCCGTCGTGCTTAATGCGGCAACGGTTGCTGATCCTAAGGAGATGCGCAGGATCGCTGCGATGAGCCATGCCAGCAGAATCGGCGATAATGCCGTTTCTTTGAATAAATCCGCTACGTAGTCGCCGACACCGCCGTTGATTAACACTTGTTTAAAGGCGCCGCCTCCCCCGATGATCAGCAGCATCATGCCAATTTGCGAGATGGCTGTAGAACAAGAGTCCATGACGGTTTTGATGGGAATGTTGCGTGCGATTCCCATTGTGTAAACAGCAACGAGCAGTGAGATGATCATGGCAGTCGATGCATTCCCGATCAAACGGATGAAAGCCAGAAGACCGTTATCCGCAAATCCTATTGTTTCCTGAAGCAAATCAATGATGGTTGCGATCGACATGATGATAATCGGAAGCATGGCTGTAAACACACTGATTCCAAAGCCTGGTGTTTCCTCAAGCTTGAATGTTTTTTGTGTGCCGAGTGACGAGATATTTCCGTTTTTCGCAAATGATGCAGGAACGATTTTTTTCGCGAACTTTGTAAATATTGGCCCTGCAATCAGGACTGTCGGAACAGCAACAATGAAGCCGTACAGCAGCACTTCCCCGATATTTGCGCCGTATTCTCCGGCAATTGCTGTCGGTCCCGGGTGCGGCGGCAGGAATCCGTGTGTGACGGATAATGCTGCGACCATCGGAATACCGAGATATAAAATAGAAATCTTCAATTCTCTTGAAATCGCGAATACGATCGGGATTAATAGAACCAATCCTACTTCAAAGAACAACGCGATTCCGATAATAAAGGAAGCAATCACAACAGCCCACTGTATATTTTTCTCGCCGAATTTGTTGACGAGCGTCATTGCTATACGCTGTGCGCCGCCTGAGTCAGCAATCAGCTTGCCCAGCATCGCACCGAGTCCGAAGATGAGTGCGATGTGGCCAAGTGTCCCCCCTATACCTTCTTCAATGGAGCTGACAACTTTATCAAACGGCATCCCAAGTGCCAGTGCCACGCCGAATGATACAACTAATAAGGAAATAAATGTATTTAATTTCAAGCCCATAATTAAAAATAGTAATGCCAAAATCCCAAGTGCAACAATGATTAACGGCATGATAATGCCCTCCCCTTCATGTCATGTGCTATTTGTGTGTAATTAGGCTTCTTTGATAATTTGCAATTTGGGTATATTGATTTTCTAATGATCTTGATAGATTGATGAATATCGGCATTAATGTTCTATATTCTTTGGCTGAGTCTTCGATTGGCGTATGTCTGTACGTGCTGCCGATCATGTCGGACACGGCTTCGAACGAGTCGATTTTTCCTGTCGCATACAGGCCTAAAATGCAGGCGCCGAGACAGGAGCTTTCGTAGCTTTCAGGAACGACGACTTCAGATTCGAATATGTCCGACATCATTTGCCGCCAAACCTCTGATCTTGCAAAGCCGCCAGTCGCTTGAATTCGGGTGACCGGTCCGTCCATGCATTCTGTTAGCGCCAGGAACACAGTGTACAGATTGTAAATGACCCCTTCTAATGCTGCACGTATCATATGTTCTTTTTTATGTGACATGGTCAGGCCGAAAAATGAGCCGCGTACATCCGGGTTCCATAACGGAGCGCGTTCCCCGGCAAGATACGGGTGGAACAGCAGGCCGTCAGAACCCGGTCTGACGCGTTCAGCAATCTTCGTCAGCACGTCATATGGGTCAATTCCCAGTCTTGTCGCTGTTTCGATTTCTGACGAAGCAAATTCATCTCTGATCCAGCGAAGAACAATGCCTCCATTGTTCACCGGACCGCCGATGACCCAATGCTTGTCCGTTAACGCGTAGCAGAAAATTCTCCCCTTTTCATCGGTTTGCGGCTGGTCGATAATGGTTCGGATAGCGCCGCTCGTACCGATTGTAACGGCGATTTCTCCTTTTTTAATGGCATTGACGCCGAGATTGGACAGTACGCCGTCGCTCGCGCCGATGACAAAAGGTGTTTCCGGATCGATTCCCATCTGGATGGCTAATTCCGGGCTGCAGTGCTGAAAGATACCGGTTGTCGGCACGAGTTTGGATAAGTGATCCGGCGTGATCCCTGCGATGTGTAACGCTTCCTCGTCCCAATTCAAGCTTTTGAGGTTCATCATGCCAGTCGCTGATGCTAAGGAATAGTCGATGACATATTCATCAAACAGCTGTTTAAAGATGTATTCTTTGATGCCGATATATTTTTTTGCCTTGGAAGCGATTTCTTTCCGTTCGTTTGTGATCCAGGCAATTTTGCTTAACGGTGACATGGGATGAATGGGTGTTCCTGTTCGTTTGTAGACCTCATGCCCGTTGAGTTCATCTTTGATCTTATGCGCCCAGCCCTCGCTTCGATTGTCTGCCCACGTGATGCATGGTGTCAGAGGCTGATCATTTTCGCCCATGGCAATGACGCTGTGCATGGCGCTGCTGAAGGAAATAAATGAGATCTGTTTTTCCGGGTGCTGTTTCGTGATTTTTGCAGTTGTATGGATGACAGCCTGAAAAATCAATTCCGGGTTTTGTTCAGCCGTTGAGATGTCTGGCGTATGGAGCGGGTAGCCGATGCTTTCTTTTTGTACCACGTCTCCGTTTTCAGTGAATAATACAGCCTTTGTGCTGGTCGTACCGATATCGATTCCTAACATATAACTAGTCATTTTTGTGTTCAGCTCCTTTTGCCAGCATTTGTTGTGAGAGCCAGAGGTCCTCTACTTTTTCTTGCACATCGTCAAAATTCTGGTGCAGAGACTGAACCATCAGCGCCCTGTCCTTTGTTTTGATTGCTTGAATATAAAGCTCATGGTTATCCAGAATCCTTGAGAAATCTTCGTACTTTTCCTTTAACCGTACCCGCATAGATAAAAGAATAAAGCTTTCCATTACGGGTTTTAGATTGTTCCAGATCATCTGAATGTATGAGTGATCAATGGCGCGGATAATCGTTTCATGGAATAACACATCCTGAAATGAAAACTCGTCCGCGTCCTCGTATTTGATGGAGACTTTCATTATTTCTAGAATCTTGCTGAGATCTTTGACTAAAGGCTCAATGTCGATTTTGACCAGCCGTTCAAAGACAAATGTTTCTAATAATAAACGCACGTCATATATTTCTGCGATTTCCTTTTCAGTTAACCCAATCACAACCGCTCCCATTCGTTCTAAACGGATCATTTTTTCGGAAGCCAGTATTTTTAACGCTTCGCGAACCGGCGAACGGCTTACTGAAAACTCAGCCGCGATTGTATTTTCTGATAGAATGGTACCGCTTTCAATCATGCCTGAAATAATCCGCATTCTCAGCTCGCATGCGACGCGAACGCCGGTTGACGCTTTTGAAAGCCATTTTGCGGGATACAACAGGTCCTTGGAGTCTAGCATATGCTCACCTTCCTCACTAAGGAGTATACTTGTATACAAGTATGATAACGTGAATGTTTTATTAATGCAAACACTTTCATTTCTAATTTTTAATAAAATTTTTCCTGATAAATTGGTATATATGCCCAAATCAATTGTGGTAAATTGAAGAAAAGACAGTGTAAATCATCACTTTTTGAATGAGGCGATTGGATGAAAATCATTATTGCACCGGATTCTTTTAAGGAAAGCTTATCAGCGTTGGAGGCTGCTCACGCCATAGAAAGAGGCTTCAAAACGGTTTTCCCCGATGCCGAATATCGGAAGCTGCCGATGGCGGACGGCGGTGAGGGGACTGTCCAGTCATTAATTGAGGCCACGGGCGGAACCATAAAAGAGCAGATTGTCACGGGTCCGCTGGGGGAACCGGTTAAAGCGTTTTTTGGCATAATGGGAGACGAAAAAACAGCTGTGATTGAGATGGCTGCCGCATCAGGGTTGCATCTTGTGCCCGCAGAGACGAGAAACCCGCTTGTCACTTCTACTAGAGGAACGGGAGAATTAATCGCTGCTGCTCTTGATGCGGGTGCAGAGCGTTTGATCATCGGAATCGGCGGAAGCGTCACAAATGATGGCGGAGCCGGAATGGTTCAGGCGCTGGGCGGAAGGCTTCTTGATGAATCAGGCGGTGAGATCGGTCCCGGAGGCGGTGCGCTTTCTCAGCTTTCCTCAATAGATGTGGAAGGACTTGATCCCAGATTACGAAATGTGAAAATTGAAGTCGCCTGCGACGTGGATAACCCGTTAACAGGGCCAAGAGGGGCTTCCGCTGTTTTCGGTCCTCAAAAAGGCGCCACGCCTGACATGGTGCGTATCCTTGACCAGAACCTGTCTCACTTTGCGGATGTGGCTGAAACAACGCTTGAAACAAGCTTCAGGGAAACAGAGGGCGCCGGTGCAGCAGGGGGTCTCGGTTGGAGTCTGCTTACTTTTCTTCGTGCTGATTTGAAAAGAGGCATTGATATCGTCCTCGATGCGGTTCAGTTTGAAAGTGAGGTTCAGGATGCAGATCTTGTGATTACCGGCGAAGGGCGGATTGACAGCCAGACAGTTTACGGCAAGACGCCGATTGGCGTGGCCAAAGCGGCTAAGGCATACGATGTGCCTGTCATTGGACTTGCGGGATCAGTTTCGCGAGACAGTGATGCGGTCTATGCACACGGGATGGACGCCCTTTTTAGCATCGTGCCGGGAGCCGAGCCCCTTGCAGACGCACTTGAGCATGCAGCTGAGAATATGGAAAGAACGGCAAGAAACATTGCGGCATCTTTAAAACTGGCGAAAACGATGTATCTGATATAAAGCCGGTCAAGCACATGCCCGTGCATATTCACCCTCCTTTCTGGGTACAGACAGATAACCAAGCACAACCTAGAAGGAGGACACAGACATGACTGTACAAGAAATCAAAGGCAAAAAACTAGGTAAAGGGATCGCGCCGAATGTAAAACCCGAAGCCTTATTAAACGATAAACGAAAAGTATTTTTGTTTGGTTCCCCGAGTTACACAAACATCGGAGACCAAGCGATTGCGTATGCGGAAGAGAAATTTATTAAAAATCATTTTCCGTACTATGAATATATTGAAATTATGGACTACGCGACGGACGAAGGCATCGAATTGGTGAAGGAGATCATCCGTGAAGACGATATTGTCTGCTTTACCGGCGGAGGAAATCTGGGCAACCTCTACCTCGATATTGAGGAGGACAGAAGGAAGGTCTTTGCAGCGTTTAAAGACTACAAATCCATTTCTCTTCCTCAATCCGTCTATTTTGAAGATACAGAGGACGGAAACAAAGAAAAGAAAAAAACACAGGATGCGTACCATCAAAATCCAAATTTAACGATTGCCGCGCGGGAGACACAGACGCTCGATGTTGTGAAAGAAACCTTCAATTCAGATGTCATCTTTACACCGGATATGGTGCTGTCTTTGGATATCGTACCGAAAGAGCTTGAACGGGACGGCGTTCTTTTTATTTTAAGAGCGGACAAGGAGAAGGTAACCGATGAAGATTTTATTTCACACATGATGAAATGGGCAGAAAAAACAACCTATGCGGAGCGTACAGACACGGTGCTTGATACGGTCGATATGATTGATTACGAGGATCGGGAAAAGCATTTCATGGAAATGCTCGACCGCATTGGTTCCAGTCAATTGGTGGTGACAGACCGCCTTCACGCTATGATCTTTTCGATTATCACAAAAACGCCATGCCTCGTCTTTGGAAATAGCTACGGCAAAGCCAAACATTCATACCGGGATTGGCTTGAAAGCTTAAACTTCATTGAATACACAGATAAAAATGATATTGAGGAATTAGAGCAAATGATTGACCGCCTGCTTCAAGCAGAGCCGAATGACGTTGATTTATCTAAGGATTTTCAGCCGCTGATTGATTTCTTTAGATCGTAATGGGAAAAGCAGACTGGGAACAGTCTGCTTTTTGTGCTAATGATCGTTTTCCAGGCGAACAGTTTCATCCGTGATTCGTTCTCGCTGCGCCGCTTCGTCGGAGATGATATCTTCTTTATTTTAAGCTATATTGACTCTCTACCTTATAAGTCAATGGAATTGATTACACTCGAAACATCAGAATAAACTTTATCAAATGAAAGGTGATCTTTCATTTTATCAGTGACACTATCTATTGCTTTTCCAGACATATGATGGTTAAGGATTTCTCGTTTTGTCTTTATAGCCTGCTCGGCATCTGTAATGTTTTCAAGGATCGAAGACAAATTCTTACGGTCTTCCTGAAATGCATAGCTTAATTGTTTTTTGATTGAATTCATCAACGCCAATTTTTGTTCTTGTCGCTTCTTCTCTTTAAACGCCGCCAATTGTTCAGGTGTCATTTCAGAGGTATTTACATCAGCATTTGAAAAAATTGAAGTGCTTGAATGCTGACTCGTCATTTTTTGCATAAAACGGTCAGCATCTGTTGGTTTCTTATTCATAAAATCCATGTTTCTTTCTCTCCTTATGAAATCCCCATTCGACTGGCCGCTGCCAGATCTGCATCATGATACGCATGTCCCATATGTCCGAGATCATCTGCAATCATCTGCAGAAAGTGTTGCAGATTGAGCGCTGCATCTACTGCCTGATCATATTTTTCTTTTGAGTAAAAAAGGTGGTGCGGTTTGTTCATCTTGATCTGATTGATCAGATCATCGACATCGGAAACTGATAATTCGTCATAGGCGCCAAAACCAACCATTCGTGTATGCATATTCCTGACATCCTCAATTGAATCCTTTACTTTGTCATCAATTCTTTCAATCTGGCGAATCATTTTTGACCATTCCGTTTCGGCAATATGTTTCAACTGAGTACTTGTATTCATTAATACATGTGATTTGATAAGAATCGAAACACCTGTATTGGCCTTCACATTCGTTGATTTCATTTGGTTTAGCATCGCTAATGCAAAGTCAGGGTTGTTCTTTAAAACATCATCCACAGTTTGGGCAGAGCCATCTGAATGGAAGCTGTATCGATCCAAGCCGTGACTTCCCATTAAGGCTTCAGCAAATAGTGTGATATCAAGAGATTGATTGCCATAATGTTTCAGTCCAAGACCCAGCATTTTCACTTCATCAGGGAGGCTATTATTCTGTACACCATTGGGCAAAGCATCGTCATACATCACTTTTACTTTGCCTACTTCAGCAGCATCCCGATTCAGCAAGGATAATCCATCATTTAAATTAATATATTCTGTTAAACGGCTGCGAAACTCTCCCTTTAACGCCCGGGCTTTTACATCCTTAGGCAGGTTTTCATATATGTTAGGATTCTCGAAGGTGACACCGCGGTCTATAAAGTCATTCATCACGACTGCATAGCTTGCATTAGATCCGCCTAATGAGTGACCGGTGACTTGAATGTCAGCATTTTTAAAGTCTTTATGTATTTTTTTTGCATAATGATCTGCCTGAATGGCCTGGTTATCTGTTCCATCATCAAACGGCTTTTTGCCAACTAGATAACTAGTATCCATGTGGAGCCAATCTTGGATGATCTCATTTGCATATTCAGAGAAACCTGTTACTGAGTCAAAAGAAGACCCATCTTCTTCAGCTGGAATATTGATCCCTTTTTTCTCTAGTTCTTTAATGAGCTCTTCTCTTTTTCCACGCTGATTTGTTTCCTTAATCGTTTCTTTTAATTGGTTAGTGCTGATAGGTTCTGATCCGCGGTATGCGATGATGGCGTTTTGGATTTTTTCTTTGTCTTTTCCATGGTTGGAAATTTTGTAATCTTTTTCGGATACTAAAGTAAGGGCATCAAGCCCTTTTTTCGTTTTTTTATGATCAACTACATATAACTTTTGTCCATTACTTATCTCAATGTTAGTACCAATACGATAGTTTCTAAGATTATATGCAGCACTTGATGCTTTATTATAATCTTCGTCTGTAAGTGAATTCTTTTTTCTAGACATAACTTCACTCTCCAAAAACTTGTATATATTGTATAATAAATTAAAAAAGGATGAAATACCATGTCATTTGTAAAAAAAATACTTATAATAGGTACGATCGTATTGATTGTTGTATTAGGTATTTCTTACGGAATAGTAAAAAAAATGAATATATCAGATCGAACAACAGAAGAGACTGGAGGTAAACAGACAGTGAAAAAAGAAGAAAAAAGCGATAAAGAAAAAGCAGAAGAATATGTAGAAAAGATGAAACCAAAAATTAAAGAACATCTAAAGGAGGAAGATATTCATAATTTTATTAAAAAAATTACTTTCGAGGATAAAGTTGAAATAAACCCAATGGGAAGAATAATAGTAAATGGATATATAAATGACAATCCAGATAAGTTTTACTTCTCAGCAGATTTAATTTATGATTCCAATAAAGTGGACGGAATGAGTTACCCTGAGGATGTAGGTAATCGTTTTACAGATTGGAGCGAATACACCAAGAAAGAAAAAGAAGAATACATCAAAACCGCTTACCCCGATAAAAAAGAGCGTGAACAATATTTAAGAGATATTGGAGAACTAAAATAAACAGGCCAAAATGCCTGTTTACTTTCGCCGATTCGTATCCCAAAAAAGACTGCCCTCCTCCGGGGCAGTCTTCTTTATTACATATGAAACAGCCAGATGACAAGCGGTCCGAAAAATGAGCCGAGAACCGCATAGAGTGTCATGGAGACAGAACTCATGGATACGGCTAGTTCTCCATATTCAAATGCTTTTGAGACAAGCTGCAGCTTTAGAAGCCAAGGAGCTCCTCTATCGTTTTACCGATCCTTCCGATAGAAGAGTCCGGTCTGTTTACCATTACAAAACTCGGCAAACAAGCATTAAAGGCAGATCAGCAGATGCGCTTAGATGAACAGATGCTGAAAGAGTGGTCAATACATCAAAAAGAGATGTTTGGCGAACTTCTCCAGCGTATGAACAAGGCCTTTGTCGATTAACATCAAAAAACCCATGCGCTATGTTACATCTGCATGGGTTTTATGGTGTGCAATTAAATGATGGAAGGTCTCATTTGGTGCGTTTAACGGCAGCCCAGACGCAAGCAAGCCCGACAGCCACTGCCGCAGTTACCGCTGGGCGCTTTGTGGCCTTTGCATAATAGCTTCTTGACCGAAGCCACCCTTTATTTGTCCCCCTGTCATGCATGCCGTAGCCCGGATGGTAAAGCGCGCTTTCTTCACGCGGTTTGGACGGCCTTTCCGCATGCTGGCTGTAGTACATGATTTTTTCCATGAGTCTGTCGGTCAGCCGGGGAAAGAGTGCACCCAGCATGGCGATGGCTTTTGCCTGCGAGCCGATGTACATGTCGCGTTTCGGATGTTCAGCGGCAAACAGAATGGCTTCGGCTGCAGCTTCCGGCGGGTAGATCATAGAGCGGTAATGAGCCGGCTGTTTGTCCAGGTAGCTTCTGGCGTGTTCGTTGTAAGGGGTGTCGATTCTGCCTGGATGGATGAGTGTGACCGAGACCGGTACCTGTTCTTTTTCAAGCTCCATTCGGATGCTTTCTGTCCATCCGTGAAGCGCGAATTTCGCAGACGCGTAGGTGGATTGAATGACGGTTCCTCTGTCGCCGAACAGGCTTCCTACATTGATGAGAGCACCCGGACCGCCTCTGCTTGTAAAGTGTTTGACGGCTGCCCTTGTTCCATAGACCGGACCCCAGAAATTGGTGTCAAACACGCGCTTCATGTCTTCGGTGGTAACATCCATAGCGTGTCCGAAAACCGAAACAGCGGCGTTGTTAACCCATGTGTCAAAGCGGCCGAATGTGCTGATCGCGGTTTCTGCGATGCGGTTGACGTCTTCTTCTTTTCCCACATCCGCTTTTACATAGATGGCTTCGTGCCCTTTTTTCTTTACTTCATCAACGAGCTCCTGAAGGGCGTCTTCATTTCGGGCTGCTGCGACGACTTTTGCCCCTTTTTCGGCTGCCATTCTCGCGGTGACGAGTCCGATTCCGCTTGTAGCACCGGTAATGACGATGACTTGATCCTTTACTTTTTTCAGTTTGAGCTTCTTTTTCGGGCTTTGCTGTTCAAGCTGTTCAGTATTGGTGACCGTATCATCAGTTGTCATCGGGAATCCCCTCCTAGACATGTTTGTCTACATTTACCCCATCCAGAAGGTTCTTACCCCTTTTGACAATCCCATGGTTCTTTTTTATATTATATAAGTCGCTCTACCATACCTAGGAGGGAATGTTTCAATGACTAGCAGAGGAGATTCACGTGAAAAAATCCTTCACACAGCGTCACGTCTGTTCCAGCTGCAAGGATATCACGCGACAGGCTTAAACCAGATTGTGAAAGAAAGCGGTGCTCCTAAGGGATCGCTTTATCACTTTTTTCCGAATGGCAAAGAAGAATTAGCAATTGAAGCGGTTACATATACGGGTAAGATCGTTGAACATGTGATACAGAAAAGCATGGATGAGTCCTCTGATCCTGTTGAAGCGATTCAGCGTTTTATTGAAAAAACCGCCAGCCAGTTTGACAATACGGAAAGCATTCAAGGGATTCCAGTCGGCTTGCTGGCGAGTGAAACGGCGTTAATCAGCGAGCCGCTGCGCACGGTTTGCATGAAGGTGTTTAAAAGCTGGGAAGCGGTTTTCGCCAGAAAATTAATGGAAAACGGATTTGCAGAAGAAGAAGCAAGTCAGCTGGGAATGCTGATCAATTCGATGATTGAAGGCGGTATTATGCTTTCTTTAACGAATAAAGACAAAACGCCCCTTCTTCTCATTGCCGAACAAATTCCAGTATTGGTGAGGAAAAAAGGGTAGCAATTTGTTATCCTTTCCCCTACAATTATGTAGAACGGTCTAGTAGGAAACCTGATATATAGACTGGTCTAAATTGGAGGACGTAACATGAAAACGTTAAGTAAACATTCACTGCCCAAAGAAAAAGTGCCTTACTTGCTTCGCAGCGGAGAGGGAGAGCGCTATTTGTTCGGCAGACAGGTCGCGACAGTGATGGCAAACGGAAAGAGCACGGGAGATTTGTTCGAGATCGTGCTGCTTTCTGGGGGAAAAGGAGATGCCTTTCCGCTTCATATTCACAAAAATACGCATGAAGGGCTTCTTGTTCTGGACGGTAAGCTTGAACTGACGCTTGATGGAGAACATCATCTTTTAGCAGCTGGTGATTATGCGAACATTCCGGCCGGAACACCGCACAGCTATCGGATGCAGAGCCACAGAACACGGCTGGTGTCTTACACAATGAAAGGGAATGTCGCACATATGTATTCCGTGCTTGGAACGCCGTATGATCACGCTGAACATCCGCCGCACGCAAGCGAAGAGGTATCAAAAGAGCGTTTTGCAAAAGCGGCTGAGGCGGCGGACATTATATTTGCGGAGGATGAAAACCGTGCCGGTGCTCCAAAACTAGTGGAGAATACAGAACTTCCGGCTGGCGTTGTTCCATATGTGCTTGAGTCTGGAGAAGGAGACCGCCTGTTGACGGGCGATCAGCTTCATCGCATTGTGGCTGCGCAAAAGAATACGGACGGGCAATTTATCGTTGTATCATCTGAAGGCCCTAAAGGCGATCGCATCGTTGATCATTATCATGAGCATCATACAGAAACTTTCTATTGCCTTGAAGGGCAAATGACGATGTGGGCCGATGGTGAAGAAATTCAGCTTAATCCTGGAGATTTCCTGCATGTTCCTGCCAACACTATACACTCATATCGCTTGGATTCTCACTATACAAAAATGGTGGGTGTATTGGTTCCGGGCTTATTCGAGCCGTTTTTCCGCACGTTAGGAGATCCGTATGAAGGGCATATTTTCCCGAGTGAGCCTCAAGCTTTGCGATTCGACCGTGTCTTGCAGAATATCGAGACATTAGATTTAAAGGTCATGAAACCATAATATCTCCGCCGGGCTTCCTGTGAAGCCTGGTTTTTTATTGTGAAGGTGACGAGATTGTAAGGTTTTTCCTTTGCGCTGCCACCTAAATCGATGTTTCTTCGCTTCTTTTTTTCATACGCTTGAGGTATAGAAAAAAGGAGCGTGATCCATATGGCTTCATTACAGCCGACTCTGACAAATGAGCGGATTGGTGTGCTTGACGTGTTAAGAGGAATTGCCATTTTCGGCATCCTATTTGTGAATTTGGCGCACTTCAGTTATCCGGATATGTATTTGTCTATGCTTGGAAAGGATAATTTTTTCACGGAAAAGTGGTCTGGTGCAGACTTTGCTGCAGCAGAAATATTGAAATTTTTGATTCAAACCAAATGTATTTTACTGTTTTCATTTTTATTTGGGTTTGGCATGGTGGTGATGATGGAGAGAGCGTTAAGCAAAGGAAAACGTTTTGTCCCGCTTTATATCAGAAGATTATTGGCGCTCTTCATCTTTGGAACCATTCATGCTTTTTTGATATGGGACGGGGATATCTTAACGGAATACGCCCTGCTTGGTTTGGTTTTACTTTTGTTCAGAAAAGCAAAGCCGAAAACACTGTTGATATGGGCAGTCTCTTTGTACCTCCTGTTTTCTCTGCCGTTCATTTTGGCAAGCTTTCATCAAGCAAACGGACAAGAATGGGCACAAGCAGCCATTCAGCAAGCGAAGCAGGCGCTGCATGCTTACGGAAACGGCAGCCTGAAAGACATTGCGGAACAGCGAATCCACGATCGGCTCGTTTATATGTCAATGAATGGCATGCTGACCTATAATCCGCTGAATTTCTTTTTTGCCTCCATCCCATATTTCAGTATGTTTTTGCTGGGAGCCGCGGCGGCAAAATCAAGATTTCTGCATCAGCCGGAAAAGCACCGCAAAGCGTTAAAAAGAGTATGGCTGTCTGGGCTGGTCATTGGCATCAGCGCTCATATATTGTACAGTGTGACCGAAATGGAAGTATTTTTGCTGGTTGGTGCGCCTTTTCTTATGTTTTTCTACGTCACAACGATTGTGTATCTTTATCATAAGACAAAACTGGCTAAGCCGCTGCAATACTTTTCCGCAGTCGGGAGAATGGCATTTACCAACTATCTCATGCAATCAATCATTTGTACGTGGATTTTCTATCATTACGGGTTGGGGTTATACGGCAAAGTATATCCGGCTGCGGGCGTGCTGATCACGATCGCGGTATGTGCCCTTCAAATGACCATCAGCCATCTTTGGCTGCGGGCATTCCGAATGGGGCCGTTTGAGTGGCTTTGGAGGAGCCTTACGTATATGAAGCGGCAGCCGATCTTGAAGAAATCATAGATAAATAAAAGTCTAGACTCATAATTGACGTCTAGACTTTTTCATGTTTTCAATTATTTATATACAACCCGTGTACGGCAAATGATGTCATGAAGGCCCTTTTTCTCTCCGAATGCCACCATGATAAAACCGATATAAAAGATAATTCCAGATAATATGTACGCAAAGTAACGGCCGATTGCCTGCCCGACAGACACGCGTCCGCCTTGTTCATTGACTACTTTCAGCCCGAGAATTTTCTTGCCGAGCGTGCCTTGCATTTTAGAAGCTGTAAGCAGCCCGTAATATAACACACTGATGACGATCATAATCAGCATGGTTGGCAAAAATGCAAGCGTCAAGTATTTCACCATATATTCGTCTTGTGTCATGTATGGGTCTGTTGCGATGGATCCAGCGATAAATACGGAATTGATAATAAATAGAATAATATAGCTAGGAACAGATACAATAATGCCATCAATCAAATAAGCTAAAACACGAATCCAAAATCCTGCCGGTTTTTCCCATGTATATTTCTCTCTCCTTTGAATTAATCTGGAACAGTATACTTTGTAAAAAAAGCTTTTGCAATATGATATGGTGATAAAATCCTGATATTACTGAAAAATGAGTCTTTTATCCTTTGTTTTCTACTATATAAAACTACCACGGACGGTGAAAAAACATGCCTTATACATTAAAAGAAGTCATGGAGCAGTGCCAAATGACTGAGGATGCGGTTCGTTATTATGAGAAAATCGGCTTGCTTCCGCCGGTTAAACGAAAGGCGAACGGCCATCGGGTGTTTAGTGAGGATGACAAGAAACGTCTGCTGTTCATCAGATGTTTGAAGAAAACGGGCATGTCTTTAGAGGAAATGAAGCCGTTCCTCAGCCTGCAGGAACAGACAGATCGCTTGGATGATACTCAGCGCGAGCTGCTGATAAATTACCAGGAGAAATTGAAACAGAAGCAAAGTGAGCTGCAGCAGGTGTGGGAGCTGATCGAAGCGAAGCTGGAGAGCGGGGAAGGGTTTGGCCCTCCGCATCATATCAAAAAATAGGTATTGACCTGGTGTTAACACCAGGTTTTAGCATAAAACACAACCCTGAAAGCAGGGGAATGCATATCTAGGGGAGTGTTTTATACATGAACAGAGTAACGATTGGAAAAACAGGACTGAGTGCTTTCAGCATTGGATTAGGTGCAAGTGTTGTCGGCAATACAATGATGTATCCCAATGTGACAGAAGCGATGGGGAAAAATCTTATTCACGCCGCATTTGATGAAGGCATTGATTTTGTTGATACAGCTTATTTATATGGCTTGGGCAGGTCTGAGGAGCTGATTGGCGAGGCGGTGAACCAGCGCGGCAATCGTGAGAAAGTCGTCATTTCAACGAAACTTTCTCCGTCTCCAGAGTATGTGAACGGGACTGTTAAGACCGACATTCGCCCGTCAGCACTGCGCAAGGCTGCGGAAGACGCACTTGTCCGATTGAAAACGGATTATATCGACATCCTGTTTCTGCATTTTCCAGACAGCAGGACTCCGTTAGGTGAAGCTGCAAACGCACTGGCGGATTTAAGAAAGGAAGGCAAAATAAGAGCCATTGGCGCATCAAACCTGGACTTCCGCCAGCTGCAAGAGTTTAATGCTGGCGGCCATCTTGACGTGTTTCAAACCGAGTATTCTTTACTTGCTCGACATGCGGAGGAGCACATCCTTCCATACTGCATGGAAAAAGAAATTTCTGTTATCCCGTTTTATCCGCTGGCCGCGGGACTGCTTGCCGGACGGTACAAAGCGGATGATGTCTTTACTGACGCATCAAGAGCAAATCACCCGCTTTTTCAGTGTGATGCGTATCTGAAAAACCTTAAGAAGGTGGAGAAATTAAAGCGGTTTGCTGAACAAAAACAAGCGGAGCCGGCACAGGTCGCTTTGTCATGGCTGCTGCATCAGCCTGGGATTGATTTGATCATCCCTGGAGCCACTCGGCCTGGCCAGCTCAAGACGAATATCAAAACAGCAAATCTTCATTTATCAAAAGATGAACTGAAACAAATGGATCAGATGTTCAGTTCTTAACGTTTTTTCCAGATATACTCTATTTCAAATGAATGGAGTATATCTTTTTTTATGGGTGTTTTTAGAAATACCATCGATTTTTATTAGATTTTACCTTATTATAATAAAGGTTAATATTTCTATTTTAGGAGGTGCCAATTGATCATGTCCAGAAAAAATAGCGTGATGATCGTGACTGCGATTTCTGCGTTCCTTTTTTGCGTGATGATTGTTGCGGCTTCACTTTCGCCGCTGGCCGGAACGGGAGGGGCGGCCAATCAATTTAATTCAGTCGGCATGTGGTCAGCTATCGGTATGATTTTTGTATTATATTTTATTCCTTTAATCATTTATATGCTCGGAGTAGATGCGATGAGGTATGTCATGGCGGTGCTTTGCGGCTTTGGGATGCTGATTCACTTGTCTTCAGCCGGGTTTATCTTGATGTATAGTTTCTTCAGTGACCATCCGTTTTCTGATGTGATCTTTGTGATTGGGATTAGTCTCGCTGCGGCTGCTGTCAACGTTATTTGGTTTGTGGCTGCGTTTCGTTCAGTTGCTGAAAAAACGTCGCAAACAGCCTGACATAGTTTTCTAGTTTGTGATGGTTTTGTGAAGCAGAATGATAAAATGGATGAATATGTTATGATGATCATATATTAGAAAATACATATAATGGGGGTCTCAATGATGATCATGTCATTTCGTATGAAAGCTTTGATTGCGGGAGCTGCGGTGGCGGCTGCTGTTTCGGCCGGCGCTGTTTCTGATGTGCCCGCTGCCAAAGTGCTTCAGCCGGCAGCTGCTTACGCGGCGGAAACGGTGTTTTCTCAAAATAATGGAGCATCCGGCTTTTTAACAGGAAGGTATGATGTACAAGCTATGGCGCCTGCCATGTTTAACTGGTCACGCGAGAGTCGATTCGCTGGCAATACAGACGGGACGCTGAAATGGCAAAACGACATCAGAACGACTCCGCAGAATGGAGCGGGGGCTGTGATTGACGGAGACGGCACAGTATATCTTCATTCCAGAGACGGGGAAATGAAAGCCTTTAATCCGGACGGCTCAGTCAAATGGGTGACGGGCAATCTGGGAAAAACGTTCACACAATCTCCTGTACTCGGAACCAACGGTGTTATCTATCTGGCATCTTATGATAAAAAGATTTATTTTATCGACAAGGAAACGGGTGAGATTTTAACAACGGTTCCGTTAAGCGGCGGGCCAAGCTCTGAAACGGTGATCGGTTCAGACGGCACGTTGTACTTCTCAACACTTGATAATTATGTTCACGCGATCAAACCGACGTCAAAATCAACTTGGACAGAGCGCTGGAAGTTGAAAACAAATGGTGTCGTCAGCTCTGTGCCGGTGCTTGCCTCAAACGGCACCGTGTATGTCGGCACATACAATAACGTGTTTTATGCGATCAATTCCGGAACCGGACAGGTGAAATGGTCCAGAACGACGTCAAATGCGTTTAAAGGATATCCGGTGATTGATAGGGATGGCACCGTGTATGCCGGCAACCAAGACGGACAGCTGTATGCGTATACGTCAACAGGCAGCTTAAAATGGACATTCCCTCTCAACGGGTTCTCAAGTTCATCGCCTGCGATCGACCATAACGGCAACATCTATATCGGTTCAGGAAGCGGCGAGCTGTTTTCCATCAGCAAAAACGGGGATATGAACTGGTCATTCTACACAGACGGCCCTGTCAGAACGGCGCCGCTGATTGACGCGAAGGGAACGGTCTATTTCGGGTCAGATGATATGAAGGTTTATGCGGCGGACGCAAACGGCAATGAATTATGGAGCTATCAAACCGACAGCAACGTCGTGTCATCTCCCCAGCTTGCTGAGGACGGAACACTTTATATTGGAAGTTATACGAAGCTGATGGCTTTTGGAAAATAGCAGAACAGGCTGGCGAGGTGATCTCGGCAGCCTGTTTTTGGTATCAATCAAGATGTTTATTTTTATAGATAACCTTAGTCCCGCAAATATAATCGTGTAATGCCAGTTTAGAGGGGAAAGCCGCCATAATGTAACCGATATACAAAATTCCTGATGGTATGTAAGCAAAAAAACGGCCAAAGCTGTGCCAAAATGAAATTCGCTCGCCATACTGATTGACAACGATGATGCCCATAAGTTTTTTGCCTAGTGTTGCTTGCATTTTTGAAGAAGTCAGCAAGCTATAATAAAGAATGCCGAAGATATATATGATGGCGATAACAGGGATCGTCCCGAATATCAGGATATAAAATTTATATTGCTCTTGTGTCATATAGGAGCTTCCTGCATCAATGAGAGGCAGGACAATGAAGGTGTTAATTTGGATCATAATAAAAGCAAAAAAATAGATAATTAAATCATCAATAATAGAGGCAACTGCCCGAATCCAAAATCCAGCTGGCTTTTCCATGTATAATATTCTCTCCTTTGAAGTTTCCTGGGATATTATACGTTAGAGGCTGTGCGGTTTCAATGAGATATACTAGAGGAATTTGGTCTCGTAGTGAAAATGGTATTTTATCACTATTCATTTCTTTATTTTACCTTTTTATCTTTAGGTGAATAGAATGATAAAAAAGAACCTGCAAGGTGATGCAGATTCTCTTCACTCCAATTATTTAGAGGCTTGGATCAATACACCCTTCTCATGAGAAAACTCTTTGAATCCGTATACCCCATGGTAGGAGCCGATTCCGCTTGTGTTCACGCCGCCGAATGGCAGGTTGACGTCACTGAAGTGAACGACAACATCGTTAATGGCTGCGTTGCCTGATGTTGTATGCTGAAGGACGTTGTCGATCAGGTCTTGGTTGTGGCTGAATACATAAAGCGCGAGCGGTTTATCGCGGTCATTTACATAATCGATGACCTCGTTGATGTCTTCATAGTTCATCATTGGCAGGATCGGTGCAAAGATTTCTTCCTGCATGATCTTCATATCTGGCGTAACGTTTTTCAAAACGGTTGGCGAGATCGTACGGTCGCTTGCATCAAATACGCCGCCGAACACGACTTCCGCGCCTTTCTCGATAGCGTCGTCGAAAAGGTCTTTGACGCGGTTGAAGTTGCGGTCGTTGACAATCTGCGTAAATTTGCTGCGGTCCGGATTGCGATCATCCTCCATAAATCCTGCGTTGACGATTGTTTGTAAAATGCCCGCGAACTTGTCCTGTACATCTTTCTTAATGAAGATATAATCCGGTGCGATGCAGGTTTGGCCGGCGTTTACGAATTTGCCGACAGCAATTTTTTTTGCTGCGTCCATTAAGTCGTAATCACTGTCAATGATTGTCGGGCTCTTGCCGCCAAGCTCAAGCGTGACAGATGCCAAGTGTTTGGCAGCCGCTGTCATGACGATTTTTCCGACATTTGTGCTTCCGGTGAAGAAAATATGGTCGAATGGCTGATCCAGAAGTTCGGTTGCCACCTCAACCTCTCCTTCAAAAATCGCGACTTCTTTTTCATCAAAAGCATCTCGGATGACTTTTGCGGCAATGTTGCTTGTGTTCATCGTAAAGTCTGACAGCTTCACAATGGCGCTGTTTCCGGCTGCGAGAGAAGCGGCAAGCGGCGCCATTGTCAGCATAAACGGATAGTTCCACGGGCCAAGGATGAGTGTTACGCCTTTTGGCTCGTACATGAGAATCCCATTTGCCTCGGGGCTTAACGATGAACCGACTTCTTTAGGCGCCATCCATGTTTCCAGGTTGTTCATATTATCTCGGATTGCTTTTTTTGTTCCTTCGATTTCCGCTTTTTTGACCTCGTGATATGGCTTCCGCACGTCTTTGCGGATCGCTTCGATGATTTCCTCTTCATGTGCAATGACGGAATCCAAAAAGCGTTGAAGCTTTTCTTTACGCTGTTCCGCTGTTGAAGCCCGCAATGCTTTTTGCTGTTTTTTCTGAAGCTGGAAGACGCGCTGAATGTCATCTTTTATTTGCTGTTCCATTGTAAATCCCCCTCATTTGCTTTCTGCTTATCTCGGAACTATTATAAAGTGGTATCTTTTCTATAAGAGAGACAACGGAGAATCATCTATACGTTACCGTACATATATCGAACATCTGTCTAAGTTTGGAGGTGACTTTTTTGCCGGAATCTGCTGAGGCTCAAATCAAACAGGCGCTTCTGGATTTATTAGAAAAAAGGGATATTCGACAGATTACAATGAAAGAAATTGCTGAACACGCACAAGTGAGCCGCGCGACGCTCTATCTTTATTACGAGGATAAGTTTTCAATCATTGAGGATTTAATGAGTGACATGCAGGAAGGATTGAGCGAAGCGCTCTACGAAGCCTTCAAGCACATGGATACACTTCATCTCAGCCAAAAGCGGCAAACAGTGCATCCAACATTGTCTTTTGTTCATCAGCATCAATCTTTTTTTTCAGCAATGATGGTCAGAGACAACGTACCGTATCACAATTTCCACCGGTTTTTTAAAGATGTGTTTCAGCAGGATGTCATGCTGTCTCCGGTTCATGTGAATTTGACGCCGATGGAGCAGGAGATTTACGGACATTACAGGGCTTTGTATACGTATGCCATTATTTTGTACTGGCTGAATGAGGATGCGTCTGCATCTCCGCAAGCCATCAGTCACAAGGTATGGGAACTCGTTTCTCAGAAACGGTTTTATTGGCTGTTTGGGCAGGCTGTTGAAGCGGAGCCGGAGGAGAGAAAGCAGGTTGACCGGCGTGTTGTCCGCACGAGACAGGCGCTGCAAGAGGCTTTGCTGGACGTATTGGCGGAGAAAAAAGACTATGCGGCGGTGACCATTTCGGATATCACCAGAAAAAGCAACATCCGCAGGGCGACCTTTTATGATCACTATGCCAATAAAGATGAACTGTTACAAGCGATGATTCATCAATCGTGTGCAGATATGATTGATCGGCTGACGGTGAGTGCCAGTCCGGATGAGCTTTCTTTAGCGAAAGCTGAGACGGCGCTTGCCAGCCTGCTTTCTGCATTATCGGAACGCTCGCCCATTGTCCGGTTTCTCAATCCTGAATGGGGAATTCCTCATGTGATACCCAGCATGTTCAAAGCGCTGGAATCTTTTTACCTGTACCAGCAGCTTGATATCCGCGCGGGGAAGAAACTTTATGCTTATTATGTCTCCGCTATGATTATCGGTTTGATGTTGTATCGGCTGGATGAGGGAAAGGCGCACGATCCGAGGGTGCTGGCCAGGGAGTTTTTGCAGTTTTTGGATGTGAAGAAGTATAAGATTATATTGCTTTGAAAAACAGAAAAGAGAGTGGCTGAATCCCCTCTCTTATTTCGTTTCTTCCTTCCATTTCTCATCAATCAGCATCTTCCCAGGCCATGTATATGCCATGATGCCGCCGTCTGCGGTGATGTCTTCTCCTGTAACGTATGAGCTGTCGTCAGATGCGAGGAACAGCGCCACCGTTGCCATTTCCTTCGGCTTGCCGAGGCGGCCGAGCGGTGTGATCCATTTGTTGGCTTCGCGGAATTTCTCGCCCATTTCCTGTTCCTTGGTGCCGGCCAGTTTATCAATCAGCGGCGTTTCGATCGTGCCCGGAGAAATGGAATTGACGCGGATGCCGTTTCTTGCGTAATCAATTGCCATCGCTCTTGTCAGGTTTGTGATGCCGCCTTTTGCGGCGTTATAGCCGGAGCGGTCGAGGTCCGCGGCCCGGCCTGACATGGAGGAGGTGTTGATAATGGAGCCTCCCTTTTCGAGCATAAGCGGAATCAGATATTTGCTGCAAAGGAATGTGCCGCGCAGGTCGACGGCCATAATGCGGTCAAATAGCTCAACGGGGTATTCGTGCACCTTTCCGCCTTCCTGATCGACGCCGGCGTTATTAAACAGAATATCTATCGTTCCGCACGCCTCCTTGATTTGATCAGCAAAAGCTTTCACGCTGTTTTCATCTGACACATCGAGGTGAAAGGCATCCGCCTGTCCTCCGTTTTGCCTGATTGCTTCAACTGTATCTTCCATTTGATCTGTATTGATGTCTCCGATCATCACACGCGCGCCTTCATTGGCAAAAACCTCTGCCGTTGCTTGTCCAATGCCTGTTGCGGCGCCTGTGATCACTGCGGTTTTATTTTCAAGTCTTCTCATGACACGAGTCCTCCTTTTTCTAGTTGTCTTCCCGCTGTGTGTACTGATAAACATGTGAGAAAAGAAATGCCTGCATATGTTAAAATGAACTAGAAATTGTTGGGAGGTTTTAAGTGTTTTGAAGATACAGCATAAGAAGGAACTCAAATTTTATTGTCTCATTATGATTCCGGCTGCGTTTGCTGTGCTGACTGTCATCTCTTTTTTATTGCAAGAGATTACGTTTCCGGTTACAGCTAGCGCATTTCTGAATGCTTCATGGCATAATCTATTGTTTCTGATACCGTTCTGTTTGTTTTTCTATCCGGTGCATATTTGGATGAAGCGGGAGTTTAGCCGTTGGAATGATGCAGGACAAAAGAGAGGCTAATCCTCTCTTTTTCTTATCAGACTGTCTAGAAAAAATAGTGAAAATACCCCCAACTAATGTTAAATTTACATATATATGCATCTATTAATCTTTGATGAAGACCGTATTGACATGAGTCATCATTTATGATAAATAGATGCTGAAAAGAGTTTACATAACATCACAAAGCATGAAAAAGGAGAGAGCGGAATGGCCAAAAAAGAGTTTAAAGCAGAGTCCAAACGACTGCTGGATATGATGATTAACTCCATTTACACTCAAAAAGAAATCTTTCTTCGTGAGTTAATTTCCAATGCGAGTGACGCGATTGACAAAATCTATTACAAAGCGCTGACAGACGATGCGCTGACCTTCGATAAAGACAATTACTACATAAAAGTCGCGGCTGACAAAGGCGCGAGAACACTGACCATCACGGATACAGGGATTGGAATGACAAAGGACGAGCTTGAACAGCACCTCGGTACGATCGCGAAAAGCGGCTCTCTTGCGTTTAAAAAAGAAAACGAACAGAAAGACGGCCATGACATCATCGGGCAATTCGGTGTCGGATTTTATGCGGCGTTTATGGTAGCCGATGTGGTGACCGTTATCAGTAAGGCGCTCGGCAGCGAAGAAGCGTATAAATGGGAATCTGCTGGCGCAGACGGTTATACAATTGAGCCGTGTGAAAAGGATTCTGTCGGCACAGACATTATCCTGAAGATCAAAGAGAACACGGAAGATGAGAGCTATGATGAGTTTTTAGAAGAATACCGTTTAAAAGCGATCATCAAAAAGTACTCTGACTTCATTCGCTACCCGATCAAAATGGATACAACGGTTAATAAGCCGAAGGAAGGCAGCGAGAATGAATTTGAAGAGGTGCAGGAGGAACAGACGGTTAACAGCATGGTGCCGATCTGGAGAAAAAACAAGAGCGAGCTGACAGATGAGGACTATGAAACGTTCTATTCTGAAAAGCATTACGGATTTGATAAACCGCTCACTCACGTCCATATCAGCGTGGACGGTGCCGTGCGCTACAACGCCATTTTATTTATTCCTGAAAACATGCCGTTTGACTATTATTCTAAGGAATATGAGAAAGGCTTGGAGCTCTATTCCAACGGCGTGCTCATCATGAACAAATGCGCGGATCTGCTTCCGGACCACTTCAGTTTTGTGAAGGGTATGGTCGATTCTGAGGACCTATCGCTGAACATTTCTAGAGAAATGCTGCAGCATGACCGCCAGCTGAAGCTGATTGCGAAAAACATCAGCAAAAAGATCAAAAGCGAGCTGCAGAGCCTGCTGAAAAAAGACAGAGAAAAATATGAGACCTTCTACAAATCGTTCGGCAGACAGCTGAAGTTCGGCGTGTACAATGATTTTGGCGCGAATAAAGATCAATTGAAGGATCTCTTATTATTCTACTCTTCCAAAGAGAAAAAACTGGTCAGCCTGGACGAGTACGTATCCAGAATGCCTGAAGAGCAGAAATACATTTATTACGCGACCGGTGATTCTTACGATCGCATTGAAAAACTGCCGCAAACGGAAATGGTAGCGGACAAAGGCTATGAAATTCTTTACTTTACAGAGGACATCGATGAATTTGCGATCAAAATGCTTGCTTCATATCAGGAAAAAGAGTTCAAATCTGTATCAAGCGGCGATCTTGGCATCGATTCAGAAGAGGATCAAAATCAGTCTGAAGAAGAGGAAAGCAAGTACAAGGATCTGTTTGAGGAAATGAAAAATATCCTGTCTGACAAAGTGAAAAACGTCAGAGTATCGAAACGCCTCAAATCTCATCCGGTCTGCCTCGCAGCTGACGGTGAAGTGACAATCGAGATGGAAAAAATCTTAAACGCGATGCCGGACAGCCAAAATGTAAAAGCGGACAAAGTGCTGGAAATCAACCCGAATCATGAGGTATTCAACACGCTGCAGAACGCTTTTGAACAAGATAAAGAGAAACTAAGCCTGTACACAAATCTCCTGTACAACCAGGCGCTTCTGATCGAAGGTCTGCCGATTCAGGACCCTGTGGAATTTACGAACAATATGTGCAAGGTGATGGTGTAATCATAAAAAAGGAATCGTCCCGATGAGACGATTCCTTTTTCTATTTATGACGTCCGTTCATTGAGCATACGGCTTTGTCCGTTGTTCTTTCTTTTAAAACGTTTTTTCAGGCTTGCTTCAATTTCTTCTAAGCTTTTCCCTTTGGTTTCAGGTACCATGTAAAGGGCGAAGAAAAATGAGAGAAGACAAATAACTGAAAAAATTGTAAAAACCCATGCGATGCCCATGGCGCTGAGCATCAGCGGGAAGACCAGCGACACGATCAGGTTGGTTGCCGATAACACCAAAGTGGTAAAGCCCGTCGCGGCCCCGCGCGCTTTGGATGGGAAGAGCTCAGGCATCAGAACCCATACAACCGGACCCCATGTTGCCTGGTAAAATACGATATAAACTCCGAGAAAAACAACAGTCAGCCAAGCTGTTGATGTTGAGAGCCCCAGCGTCAGGAGTACAGCCGATAGTGCGGCCAAGCTCAGCGTAATGCCGATGCTTCCCCAGATCAGCAGCTTTTTGCGGCCGATGCGGTCGATTAAAATCATAGCTGTAATACACATGATGACGTTGAGTACGCCGATTCCCATTGTGCCGAGCACCGATGCCGATGTGCCGAGACCGGCCTTCGTGAAAATGGTTGGCGCGTAGTAGATAACCGTGTTAATGCCGACGGCCTGCTGGAAAACGGCGAGGCCGACGCCAATGAGAAGCATAGGGCGAATCCATTTGGCTTTTAGCAAGCCGAGTGTTGTTTCTTTTTTCTCTGCTTCCCCTTGTTTCATATCTGCCAGTTCACGTTCAATATCTTCTTGATCATGAGTGATTTTCATGATTCGTTTCGCTTCATCTTCACGTCCGCGCTTCACGAGCCATCTTGGTGATTCAGGCATAAATGCGATCCCGATTAATAACAGCACGGCAGGCACCGCAGCCAGCCCCACCATCCAGCGCCACGCTTCAAACGGTGTGAATAGATAGTTTACGATATATGCAAGTAAAATACCGGTGACAATCATTAAATTGTTCATCGTGCCGAGTGTTCCGCGGATTTTTGTCGGTGCCATTTCTGAAAGATATACAGGCACCAGCGCCGTTGAACCGCCTACGGCCAAGCCGAGAATGACCCGAGACGCGATCAGCATGGTAATGGTTTGAGAAAATGCACAAGCAAGCGCCCCGATGATAAAAATGATGGATAAAACAAATACGACTTTTCTCCTGCCCCAGCGATCGGAGCACGTGCCGCTTAAAGCGGAACCGAAAATCGCGCCGAGGAGCAGCATGCTGACAACCAATCCTTCTGTCAGTGTTGTTAAAGGGATATCATTGTTGATAAACAGCAGCGCTCCCGAGATGACACCCGTATCATAACCGTAAAGCAGCCCCCCTAAAGCGCCGAAAAAGTAGATCATATATTTCCTTGTGTTTGTCTTCACAAATGTTCCTCCTCAGTCTTTGAGCCAGTGAGTATGTACTACGTGTAACAAAGTTAATAGATTAGTACCCTACTCCTAATCAATTTGAAACATTTGTTTGAAAAAGATTGATTTCACAAAAGGAAATTCAAAGCCAAAACGAGGGATATTGGCGGTTTTTACGCAAGTTATTGATCACGAGAGCGATGATCACGATGATGGCAGATCCAATGAAAACGGGAAACAGTAAATAACTCCAAGTATACGCCCCTTGAATGACCACAATGGGATCTGCGCCGGCAGGAGGGTGAGTGGTTTTGGTCAGCATCATGAAAAAGATGGCAAGCCCTGTCCCCAATGCAAAAGTCCAGGGATGAGCCCCGAATATATGAAGGACAGCCAGCCCTGTAAGTGCAGAGATAAAATGCCCGCCAATCACATTTCTCGGCTGTGATAAAGGTGCATTCCAAGCGCTGAATACCAGCACGCAGCTCGCTCCAAAAGGGGCCATTAACCATAGGCTTGATGTATAAGAGGTCAATACTGCAAGCGCCAGAATGGTGATGAATCCTCCTAAAAAGCCTGTGACGGCGTCCTTTCCGTTTACCCGTAAAGGCGTCTTTCCTGTCCCTTTCATTTTCAAAAAGAAGTTGTTTTCCAAATTTATCCCTCCCAGTATGTATAGGATAATAGCTATAAACTAACCTGTCAATTTTATTTTTAATGGTTAGTTTTAACCTCGGTAAAAAAACCGTTCTCTGGGGAACGGTTTTTTACTCATTATTGATTTTTTTCTGATGGCGTGAGACTTTTTGTCTGTTGCCGCATATCTTCATGGAGCACCATTTTCGCCTTCCTGTTTTATCAAGAAAAAGCAAAATGCACTTTTCGTTCGCACACCGTTTCAGCTGTTGAATTTCTTTTGTATGAATCAGCCATAAGGCATCGTAAGCGATAAGCGATAAAATAGAATCATCTGGTTTTCCATTCGGAATGCGGGCAAGTTTGTCATCTAAGATTTGATAAGAAAAAGGAGCGGCGGCGATTTGATCTTGCAGGAAAGAGATAAAAGCTGTAGAAGGTTCACTGCCTTTGGCGATACGCTCAAAGTGTTTTCTCAGTTCAGCCCGGAATTGATGAATCCGCTGCAATTGTCCCCGGACTTCCTGTAGCGTCAAAGAACTGAGAAAAGGAGCAGTTTCTCCCATTATTTCAAACCATGTCATCAGGTCTTTTTCTGACTGGATGAGATCGTGCCGTTTATCATAGCTTATGATTTCAGTATTCACGAGATCGAGAGAAAGGTTTTGTGTGATAAGAGGGAATTGAGCATTTGCCATTGTAATCATTCCTTTCAAAATCATTGTAAGCGCCAAAACCTTTTTCACGCAAGGATATGAGTAAAAGGAGGCTTTGCATGTTATCTCTAGGCAGTGTGCTCTTCCTGTTTACCGGAAAAGTGCCGGAGGGGAAAAACATCAAAAAACCTTACTCGCGCGGAGTAAGGTCTTGATTTTTATTCTCCCTCGTTGACAAAAACCAAGGCGGAGAAACCTTTTTTCTTATCAAATTGCAATTCAACGACGGTAACGTCTGGATTGAAGTTGTGGTATTCCTCTAAGAACTGAATAATGCCTTCTGAAATGTCATCTGACTCAAGCTGCTTGTGATGCAGGCCATATTTGGCTTCAGCGAAGAATCCTGTACGCTTGTTGTAAGACAGCTCTTTTACTTCAACGTCCTCAGGGTAAATCTCTTCTTCATTAGAAATATACACACAAATCCCGTCTACAATTTCTTGCTCATTTAATACCAATTTCATTACCTAAAAGCTCCTTCTGTACGTCTTCGGTGTTTTAAATGCACGAATCAGTGCGATGACAATGAGTAAAATAATGATCAAAGCGATGATATCCACGATCCAGGCAATGGGCGAAGCGCCATAAGAAACATAGCCCGGGCCCCCGACTGGATGATAGGTGTAACCCCAAGGGTGCATCATGCTGATCATGAACATGCTTGTTGTGAATCCGCTATAATAGCCAAACCATCCTGATGGCGAGAATCCTGCATTGTAATAATGATTCACTGAAACATAACGTCCGCCAACATAAGCTTTAGATGTTTTTCCGCTGTATGTCTTTCCGCTTACTTTTGATGTGGCGCCGGAAAACGTGCCTGACGATTTTTTAGAGCTTGATGAGCTTGTCTTTTCGGAAGATTTCTTTTTCAGTGAAATCGATGATGATGATGATGAATCAGACGTTTTGGACTTGTTGCTTGAAGAGCTTGATCCTGAACTGTAGCTTGATTTCTGGCTGGATTTATAGCTTCCGCTGTATGACGAGCTTGAACTTCGGCTGCTGTGGCTGGATGATGAGCGGCCGCTAAAACTTTTTGCGTGAGAAATGGCTGATGGCAGCAGTACACCTAAAGCAACGGTTACTGCAACTAAGGCTTTAACATATTTCAGTTTCATTCTGTTTCCTCCATAGACCGCAACGGCCCGTTATTTCTGGTTTGAATCGTCAGTAAAAGTGATAGAAGCTGATGAGCTTATTCTATTGCTAGCTCATTCTAGCGTCATATCAATCTTTCATATCATGTTTAGCTTTTTCAATCACTTTCTTTCTGAGATAAACTACCTTTATTTTATCGGATTCATGGCTCTTTTTGTAAGTTTTGTATCAAAATCAAACCAATTTATGGGCAAAAAAAACAGCCTTCCCCATGGAGAAGGCTGTTTTCTTATTATGCGAACAGCTTATCAATAAACGAAATATCCTCCTGAGAAAGCGTTACATCGGCTGTTTTGATGTTATCAATCAGCTGATCGGCACGTTTTGCTCCAGGGATTAAAATGTCAATTTCCGGTCTTGCCAAATACCAAGCCAATACGATGTGAGGGATGTCCACGTTGTGCTTTTCAGCAATCGGCGCCAGTTTGTTGACCTTTCTGATATTTTCTTTGAAACGCTCGCCCTTGAAGTGTTCCTGTTCGTTTCGCAGGTCTCCTTCAGGGAATGTTGTATCTTCCGTATATTTTCCGGCCAGTAATCCTGATACAAGCGGGAAGTAAGGGATGAATGAAATATTGTGTTCCTTCGTATACGGGAAGAAGGTTGTTTCCGCTTCACGGTTTAACAGGTTGTATTCACCCTGAAGCACATCGACCAAACCGTCTCTGTTGGCTTCCTTCAGCTGTTCCAGAGAGAAATTGGAGACACCGATGGAACGGATTTTTCCGGCTTGCTTCATTTCATTCAGTGCGTTAACCGCTTCATCCTTCGGCGTATGTTCATCCGGAAAGTGAATGTAGAACAGATCGATATAATCGGTATTCAAACGTTTCAGGCTTTCATCAACTGATTTTTTCAGAAACTCAGGCGAATTATCAAAAACAAAGTCATTTCCTTCTTTTCTGTGCGCGGCTTTTGTGGCAATGACGACATCTTCACGATTGAACTCGCGCAGCACTTCACCAATTAGCTCTTCCGAACGGCCGATGCCATAAATATAAGCGGTGTCTAACATGGTCACGCCATTACGAATGGCCTCGCGAACCAATTCTTTTCCGGTTTCTTCATTCAGATTCGGGTAGAGGTTATGTCCTCCGACAGCATTTGTTCCTAATCCGATAGGGAATACCTGCAAGTCTGATTTTCCGAGTGTTGCTTTTTTCATGATCTACCTCCTGGAATAAAATTGATGAAAGACTCTCAACATTATTGTAAACGTTAGGCCAGATGAATGCCGATTTGGTGCTCATGGCAGTACTGCGTGTACTCGTCATCTAACGGCTGAGAGGTCACAATACAGTGCAGTCTGTCAAAGGGCGC
Organism: Bacillus sp. AF23; assembly: GCF_020861455.1. NCBI lineage: Bacteria > Bacillati > Bacillota > Bacilli > Caryophanales > Bacillaceae > Bacillus > Bacillus sp. AF23. The sequence continues at coordinate 241,811 of NZ_JAJHVY010000037.1, read as the reverse complement.
ATAGGTCAGCAGCGTTGATTTTCCGAATTTTGAATGGTCGGCCAATAAATACACTTCTTTCGCTTTTTCAGAAATCCTCTTTTTAATGTCATACTCGAGCAGATCCGAATTGGTCAGTCCGTGTGTCAGTGTTGTTCCGGTTGCGGACATAAAGGCTTTATTGATATTGTACTTCTCCAAAGTGCCCGGATCATCCATGCCGACAAAGGAGCGTGTTTTTCTTTTATAGTTGTTTCCGATAATGATTAAGTTGATATTCTTCATAGCAGATGCCGCATTGATAATGTCCAAGCTGTTGGTTAAAATGGTGACATTTTTGTTCGGATCAAGCGTATCGAGAATCGATTTTGTGGTTGTTCCTGAGTCAATGAAGATTAAGTCATGATCTTCAATAAACCGGGAAGCATAATGGGCAATTTTTGTTTTCTCATCTTGGTGCTGGATGGTGCGATTCTCAAAAGGAACAAGTGCGGTTTTCTCAATTGATGTTACGCCGCCGTATACTTTTTCGATCGCACCCTTTTCCGTCAGCTTGTTGATATCGCGTCTGACTGTGTTTTTCGAAACATTGAAAACCTGGCACAGCTCATCTAAGGAAACAGTGCCATGTGATAAAATGTACTCCTCCATTTCCTGTATCCGCATCAGTTTCATACAAAAAACTCCTTCTTGAATCTTAAAGTAATGTAAATATATAATAAAAACCAAAAGTTAATCAATAGTTGCTTAAAAAATGATAACATTGGTATGTATCTTTTGCAAGATTCGCCGGACTTCTCTTACCTCTCTTCATTGATTAAAAGATTAATATAATAAAAATAATGAAAAAATGTAGTGTTTATGATTGACTTATGGGTATTATACGATTAGAATATAACCAAGAAATGACCAAAAAGTAACCTGTTGTGTGCGATTTCAGTGATGATATGGTTGCTTACATAAAAAGTGTATCTAACCATTGATTTTTTTATTTTTTTGAAAGCGTTTAATTGTTATCTTAGAATCTATCCTGAACCATCCATACAAGTGTATGTGTTTACTAATGAAGGAGGCAATAAGAATGGCAGAAATCAGAAAATTAAAAAACTATATCAACGGTGAATGGGTTGAAAGCAAAACGGATCAATATGAAGACGTTATCAATCCGGCTACGAAAGAAGTGCTGTGCCAAGTGCCGATTTCTACAAAAGAAGATATTGATTACGCGGCTCAAACAGCGGGTGAGGCATTTAAAACATGGTCGAAAGTGGCGGTTCCGCGCCGTGCAAGAATTCTATTTAACTTCCAGCAGCTGCTGTCTCAGCATAAAGAAGAACTTGCTCATCTGATTACCATCGAAAACGGCAAAAACACAAAAGAAGCTCTGGGGGAAGTGGGACGCGGGATTGAAAACGTTGAGTTCGCGGCCGGCGCGCCTTCTCTGATGATGGGTGACTCACTTGCTTCTATTGCGACGGATGTGGAAGCGGCGAACTACCGGTATCCAATTGGAGTTGTCGGCGGAATCGCACCATTTAACTTCCCGATGATGGTTCCTTGCTGGATGTTCCCAATGGCAATTGCACTCGGCAACACATTTATATTAAAACCGTCTGAGCGTACGCCGCTGTTAACGGAGAAATTGGTTGAGCTTTTTGAAAAAGCGGGCCTTCCAAAAGGTGTTTTCAACGTCGTATACGGTGCGCATGACGTTGTGAATGGCATCCTCGAGCATCCTGAAATTAAAGCGATTTCATTCGTAGGCTCAAAGCCGGTCGGTGAATACGTCTACAAAAAAGGAAGCGAAAACTTAAAACGTGTTCAATCTCTGACAGGCGCGAAAAACCACACGATTGTTCTGAATGATGCGAATCTCGAAGACACGATCACAAACATCATCGGAGCAGCCTTCGGTTCAGCCGGAGAACGCTGCATGGCTTGTGCGGTTGTGACAGTTGAAGAAGGTATCGCTGATGAATTCATGGAGAAGCTTCAAGAAAAAGCCGCTGAGATTAAAATCGGAAACGGCCTTGATGACGGCGTGTTCTTGGGACCGGTTATTCGTGAGGACAACAAGAAACGCACGCTCAGCTACATTGAAAAAGGGCTGGAAGAAGGCGCGAGACTCGTTTGTGACGGACGTGAAAATGTGTCTGACGACGGCTACTTTGTCGGCCCGACAATCTTCGATAATGTCACAACAGAGATGACGATCTGGAAAGACGAAATCTTTGCTCCTGTCCTATCCGTCATTCGTGTGAAAAACCTGAAAGAAGCCATTGAGATTGCCAACAAGTCTGAATTTGCGAACGGCGCCTGCCTGTTCACATCCAATTCGAATGCCATCCGCTACTTCCGTGAAAATATTGACGCGGGAATGCTCGGCATCAACCTGGGTGTGCCGGCACCGATGGCGTTTTTCCCATTCTCCGGCTGGAAGTCTTCATTCTTCGGAACGCTGCACGCGAACGGTAAAGACAGCGTTGACTTCTACACGCGTAAAAAAGTGGTGACAGCAAGATACCCGGCACCTGATTTCAACTAAACGACGAACAGCCGAACGGCGTGTCTTTGCGCTGTTCGGACTCATTCTTACCATAGAAAGAGGAGGGCTTAACCATGAGTCATTTGTTGCGTAAGCCGCAGTCGAATGAAGTATCAAAAGGCGTCAAGCTTGTGCATGAAGTAACGAAATCAAACTCGGATCTTACCTATGTAGAGTTTAAAGTGTTAGAACTCGCATCCGGTTCAAGCTATACAGAAGAATTGAAAAAACAAGAAATCTGCATTGTGGCAGTGACGGGAAAAATCACAGTGACGGATCATGAATCTGCGTTTGAACATATCGGTACGCGTGAAAGCGTATTTGAGAGAAAACCGACAGACAGCGTCTATATCTCCAATGACCGTGCCTTTGAGATTACGGCAGAGAGTGATGCGAGAGTGGCGCTTTGCTATTCGCCATCAGAGAAACAGCTTCCGACAAAGCTGATCAAGGCGGAAGACAACGGGATTGAACATCGCGGAAAGTTTTCCAACAAACGGACCGTTCACAACATTCTTCCGGATTCAGACCCTTCAGCTAACAGTCTATTAGTAGTTGAAGTCTATACAGACAGCGGAAACTGGTCCAGCTACCCGCCTCATAAACACGATCAAGACAACCTGCCGGAGGAATCCTTCTTGGAAGAAACCTACTACCATGAATTAGATCCGGGGCAAGGCTTTGTATTTCAGCGCGTATACACAGATGACCGCTCCATTGACGAGACAATGACTGTAGAAAATGAAAACGTTGTCATCGTTCCTGCGGGATATCACCCGGTAGGTGTGCCGGACGGATATACGTCCTACTATTTAAATGCCATGGCAGGACCGACACGAAAATGGAAGTTTCATAATGATCCGGCTCATGAGTGGATTTTAGAACGCTAACAAGTGAGGAGTGGCTGTTTACGATGAAGTATACATTCAATGAAGAGAAGGACTTTGATATTGTTGCCATCGGCCGGGCGTGTATTGATTTGAACGCGGTTGAATACAATCGCCCAATGGAAGAAACGATGACATTTTCGAAATACGTCGGCGGCTCACCTGCGAATATCGCGATCGGCAGCTCAAAGCTGGGATTAAAAGCGGGCTTTATCGGCAAAATTCCAGATGACCAGCATGGCAGATTCATAGAGGCCTATATGAGAAACACCGGGGTAGACACAACACAAATGATCGTTGATAAGGAAGGGCATAAAGCCGGTCTCGCATTTACTGAAATTCTGAGCCCGGAAGAATGCAGCATCTTAATGTACCGCGATGACGTGGCCGATCTTTATCTTGAGCCTTCAGAGGTAAGCGAGGACTACATCGCAAATGCGAAAATGCTGCTCGTGTCCGGGACAGCGCTCGCCAAAAGCCCATCACGGGAAGCGGTGTTAAAAGCCGTTCAATATGCGAAAAAGCATCAGGTAAAAGTCGTGTTCGAACTGGATTATCGCCCATATACATGGCAGTCAGCCGATGAAACAGCTGTTTACTATTCTTTGGTTGCTGAGCAGTCCGATATCGTCATCGGAACACGGGATGAATTCGATGTCATGGAAAACCGCACAGGCGGCAGCAATGAAGAGTCTGTCAATTATTTATTTGACCATTCAGCCGACCTTGTCGTCATCAAGCATGGCGTAGAAGGCTCTTACGCATACAGCAAATCCGGCGAAGTCTTCCGCGCCCAAGCGTACAAGACAAAAGTGCTGAAAACCTTCGGAGCCGGTGACTCGTATGCTTCGGCCTTTATCTATGGACTTGTCAGCGGCAAAGACATTGAAACGGCATTGAAATACGGAAGCGCCTCAGCCTCCATTGTTGTCAGCAAGCACAGCTCATCGGAAGCCATGCCGACGGCGGATGAAATCGCACAGCTTATTGAAGCACAGTCATAATTGAAAAAGATCGAGTAAAGGTGGGATCGTTTGTGGGTAAGAAAATTCGCTTAACAACAGCACAAGCGCTGATTACATTCTTAAACCAGCAGTACATCCATGTAGATGGAAAGGAAGAGCCTTTTGTAGAAGGGATTTTCACGATTTTCGGTCATGGAAATGTTTTAGGGATTGGCCAGGCGCTTGAGCAGGATGCAGGCCATTTAAAAGTCTATCAAGGGAAAAATGAACAGGGAATGGCGCATGCCGCAATGGCGTACAGCAAGCAAATGCTGAGAAGAAAAATTTACGCGGTCTCAACATCTGTCGGACCGGGAGCGGCCAACTTAGTGGCGGCAGCCGGCACTGCATTAGCAAATAATATTCCTGTTCTCTTCATTCCGGCAGATACATTTGCGACAAGGCAGCCCGACCCTGTACTGCAGCAAATGGAGCAAGAGTACAGTGCGGCGGTTACAACAAACGATGCATTGAAGCCTGTATCGAGATACTGGGATCGCATTACACGCCCTGAGCAGCTGATGAGCAGCTTGCTTCGCGCTTTTGAAGTCATGACTGATCCGGCAAAAGCGGGTCCGGCGACCATTTGCATTTCTCAGGATGTGGAAGGCGAAGCGTACGATTTCGATGAAAGTTTCTTCGTCAAACGGGTTCACTATATTGATCGCATGCAGCCGAGCGAGCGTGAGCTTCTAGGTGCGGCGGAGCTGATTAAAGCCAGCAAAAACCCTGTGATCCTCGTAGGCGGAGGCGCGAAATATTCCGGTGCGCGCGATGAATTAATCGCCATTTCTGAGGCCTGTGACATTCCGCTGGTTGAAACACAGGCAGGCAAATCGACTGTGGAAGCTGATTTTCCGAACAACTTGGGCGGAATGGGCATCACAGGAACACTCGCGGCAAATAAGGCGGCCCGCCAAGCGGATTTGATTATCGGTATCGGCACAAGATATACGGATTTTGCAACATCCTCTAAGACCGCTTTTGATTTTGATAAAGCGAAGTTTCTGAACATCAATGTCAGCCGAATGCAGGCGTATAAACTCGATGCGTTCCAAGTGGTGGCGGATGCGAAAGTGACGCTTGGCAAACTGCACGGCCTGCTTGAAGGCTATAAGAGTGAATTTGGCTCAACGATTCAAGAGCTGAAGGACGAATGGCTCGCTGAACGTGACCGCCTCAGCAATGTGACATTTAAACGGAAAGATTTTGATCCGGAAATCAAACATCATTTCTCTCAAGAGATTCTAAACGAGTACGCTGACGCGTTGAATACCGAGCTTCCGCAAACAACGGCATTGCTGACGATTAACGATACCATTCCTGAAGACAGCGTGATTATCTGTTCGGCAGGCTCTCTTCCGGGAGATTTGCAGCGTTTGTGGCACTCCAATGTTCCGAATACGTATCATCTGGAGTACGGATATTCCTGTATGGGCTATGAAGTGTCCGGCACACTGGGGCTTAAATTGGCTCACCCAGACAGAGAAGTGTATTCCATTGTCGGAGACGGCAGCTTCCTGATGCTTCATTCCGAGCTGATCACAGCGATTCAGTATAACAAGAAGATCAATGTGCTGCTTTTTGACAACTCAGGATTCGGGTGTATCAACAACCTGCAAATGGACCACGGAAGCGGCAGCTACTACTGTGAGTTCCGCACAGATGACAACCAAATCTTGAATGTCAATTACGCGAAAGTCGCTGAGGGTTACGGCGCGAAAACGTACCGTGCTAACACAGTAGAAGAGTTAAAAGCGGCATTAGAGGATGCGAAGAAACAAGACGTATCAACGTTGATTGAAATGAAAGTGCTGCCAAAAACAATGACTGACGGCTATGACAGCTGGTGGCATGTCGGAGTGGCTGAAGTATCTGAACAAGAAAGCGTTCAAAAAGCATATGAAGCAAAAGAGAAAATGCTCGAATCTGCTAAGCAGTATTAGAGGGGAGGCATCATGATGGACAAACATGAAATCCTGTGGGGGATCGCTCCCATTGGGTGGCGGAATGATGATATGCCTGAAATCGGAGCGGGAAATACACTTCAGCATTTGTTAAGTGATATTGTTGTCGCGCGTTTTCAAGGTACGGAAGTCGGGGGCTTTTTCCCTGAGCCTTCCATTCTTAATAAAGAGCTTAAGCTTCGGAATTTACGCATTGCGGGAAAATGGTTCAGCAGTTTTATTTTGCGTGACGGACTTGGTGAAGCGGCAAAGGCATTTACCCTGCATTGTGAGTATTTGCAGCAAGTAAACGCGGATGTCGCAGTTGTCTCTGAACAAACGTACAGCGTGCAAAGTCTGGAGAAAAACGTGTTCACAGAGAAGCCGCATTTTACTGATGAGGAATGGGAACGGCTTTGTGAAGGATTAAATCATCTTGGGAAAATTGCCAATCAGCATGGCTTAAAGCTGGTATATCATCACCATCTCGGCACCGGCGTCCAAACAGCGGCTGAAGTGGACCGCCTGATGGAGGGAACAGATCCTGCACATGTGCACCTCCTCTACGATACGGGCCATGCGTATATTTCTGACGGTGACTACATGGGCATGCTGAAAAAGCATATCGATCGCATTAAACATGTCCACTTTAAAGATGCCCGGCTGAATGTCATGGAAAAATGCAAACTTGAAGGGAAATCGTTTCAGCAAGCGTTTTTACAAGGCATGTTTACGGTTCCCGGTGACGGCTGCATTGATTTTAGAGACGTATATCAGCTGCTGTTAAAGCACAATTATTCCGGATGGATTGTCATTGAAGCTGAACAGGACCCCGATGTCGCAAACCCGCTTGAGTATGCATTGATCGCGAGAAACTATATTGATGAGCAGTTGCTGGATTTGGCGTAATGGGGACTGAATATATGGGCCATACCAATGCAGATTCAGCCTTCAATAAACGGACAATCGCGGCAGCGTTGGCCAACTATATTGATGCCGGTTCGATTGTGGCTGGATCTGCCGGTTTATCGTTATGGGTCAGTTATCTAAAGCTATCTGATACGCAAATCGGGCTGCTCGGCGCGCTAAGCGCAAATGCCATTTCTGCCGCTGTCGGCGCCCTGCTTGGAGGGTATCTGGCTGATAAAGTCGGGCGGAAGGCTGTTTATACCAATAGCATGCTGGTTTATGCATTAGGGATTTGTTTGGTTCTGTTTGGGGTTAATTTCCCCATGTTGTTAAGCGGTTACATGATTATCGGTTTATCAGTGGGAGCTGACATTACCGCATCATGGACCATTATTGCAGAAAATGCGCCAAAGAAAAATCGGGCCCGCCATTGTGGTGTGGCACAAGTCGCTTGGGCCGCGGGTGCAGTCGTTGTGCTGCTTCTCTCCGTACTGGTCGGTGATTTAGGCCTCTTGGGGAATAAAATCGTATTTGCCCATCTGCTTGTGATTGCGCTGATTACGTACATCCTGAGAATCAGGCTTCCGGAGTCAGATGCGTGGCAGGAGAAAAATCAGCCCGCAGACACACAGGCGGCAGAGAAGCCGGCCGTACTGAATAAAACCTCGTATTTTGATTTGCTCAAGCCTAAGTATGTAAAAAGCATCCTGTTTTTAATGGGTGTGTACTTGGTTTGGAACTTAGCCGCCGGCGTTATGGGCTTCTTTATGCCTTACATTTATCAGCAGGTCGGCGGGGTATCTGCCAACATGGCAAATCTGTTGCAAATGGGTCTGTTTATCTTTACCGGTCTTGGGGTCGCTCTGATCTTTATGCCCTTTGCAGATCAATATAGAAAAACGGTTTTTGGAATCGCTGCTTTTATGGCCGTCATCGGCTGGACGCTGTTTCTGCTCCCGGTTGAAGGACTGCCGGTTCTGCTTCTGTTTATCGTGGTGATGGGGATCAATAACGGGGCCGGCCAGCAGGCGAACTATCAATTATGGGCCAGCGAAATTTTTCCTACTCAATACCGTGCTTCCGCACAAGGACTGATGTTTTTCCTTGTTCGTATCTCAATAGGGATTTGGAGTCTGTTTGTCCCAATGATTATCAGCCATTTCGGCATTGGAACGATGGCTGCAATTCTCCTCGGGTGTGTGACGGCCAGCATGATGATCGGGCTTCTTTTCGCGCCGAATACATCTGGCAAGTCGCTTGAACAAATTCAAGAGGAACTCTACGGATCGCCTCGGAGCCAAGTAAAGCAAGAAACAGAAAGCAAAATGATGTAACCAACAGAAGGAGTGGCTGTCAATGAGTTTACGTATTGGTGTTATTGGAACTGGAGCAATCGGAAAAGAACATATTAACCGCATCACAAACAAACTGTCCGGCGCAGAAATTGTAGCTGTAACGGATGTGAATCAAGAAGCCGCACAAAACGTCGTCGAGCACTACCAATTAAACGCTGCAGTATATCCTGATGATGACAGCCTTCTGGCAGATGAAAATGTAGACGCTGTCCTAGTGACAAGCTGGGGGCCTGCGCACGAATCGAGTGTGTTGAAAGCGATTAAAGCCCAGAAATATGTATTCTGTGAAAAACCGCTTGCGACAACTGCTGAAGGATGCATGCGCATCGTCGAAGAGGAAATGAAAACGGGGAAACGCCTCGTTCAAGTCGGCTTTATGCGCCGTTATGACAGCGGTTACGTACAGCTGAAAGAGGCGCTCGACAACAATGTCATCGGCGAGCCTCTCATGATTCACTGCGCGCACCGCAACCCAAATGTAGCTGATAACTATACAACGGATATGGCCGTTGTCGATACACTTGTTCATGAAATTGATGTGCTGCACTGGCTCGTCAATGATGACTACGAGTCCGTTCAAGTCATCTATCCGAAAAAATCAAAAAATGCCCTGCCGCACTTAAAAGATCCGCAAATCGTAGTCATTGAAACAAAAGGCGGTATCGTCATCAATGCTGAAATCTATGTGAACTGTAAATACGGCTATGACATTCAATGTGAGATCGTTGGAGAAGACGGCATCATCAAGCTTCCTGAACCATCAAGCATCAGCATGAGAAAAGAAGGCAAATTCAGCACAAATATCCTGATGGATTGGCAGAGACGCTTTGTGGACGCGTACGATGTGGAAATCCAAGACTTCATTGATTCGATCCAGAAAAAAGGCGAAGTCAGCGGGCCGACGGCATGGGACGGCTATATTGCTGCCGTTACGACTGACGCGTGTGTAAAAGCCCAGGAATCTGGACAAAAAGAAAAGGTTGAATTGAAGGAAAAACCGGAATTCTATCAATCTTTTACAACAGTTGAAAACTAGGAATATGGAGGAGTGAAAAAAATGAAATTAGCATTGGATCCATCGATGTATCGAGATGATTTAACGTTGGAGGAAATGGTCTATAAAACGGCGGAGCTTGGCTATGAATATATCGAACTTTCCCCGCGCGAGGATTTTTGTCCATTCTATAAATATCCGAAAGTCGATTCAGCAAAGATCAAACAATTAAAGCGGCTTTTAAGAGATACAGGTGTTAAGCTTTCATCACTCCTTCCGCTTTATCACTGGGCGGGTCCTGAAGAAGACCGCCGCCAGGCTGCGGTGCGCAACTGGAAAAGGGCGATCGAAATTGCGGTAGAACTTGAAGTGGATTTGATGAACAGTGAATTCAGCGGTTCAAAATATGATCCTTTAACAAGCGAAGAAAAATTCATCAAATCCATGGATGAGCTTCTGCCAGTCTTTGAAAAAGAAGGCATTAAACTCAATCTTCAAGCTCATCCGTACGATTTTATCGAAACGCACAAAGGTGCGATGGATATGATCCGCGCGCTCGACAAGGATTGGATCAACCTTGTCTACTCGACTGCGCATACGTTCTTCTATGATGACGGAAAAGGCGATATCGCGACCATGTTTGACGAAGCCGGCGACCGTCTCACACACGTTTTATTTGCAGATACCTTTAATCATAAAGCGGCTCACGGCCTGCGTTACATCGTCAATCCGCCTGACGCGAAAGTAACGGTTCACCAGCATTTGGACATTGGTCAAGGCGAGGTTGATTTTGATACGATTTTCAGAAAACTGAGAGAGATGAAGTTCGACGGAATTGCGACGAATGCCGTGTTTGCTTGGGTCGACGAAAGAGCGGATGAATCAAGCCGATTTATGCTTAAAAAAATGAAAGAAGAATTAGGTCTGGCATAAGCTGAGCATGGAGTTCGGCGGGATATGGCGAACAGCCTTCCTGCCGAACTCCCTTCATATCTAACACGCAGATGGGGGAGTCTGACATGAAACTTTGTTTTAATGAAGCAACTACATTGGAAAACTCAAATCTTAAACAGGATTTAGAGCTATGCGAAAAGCATGGCTATGATTATATTGAAATCCGCACAATGGATAAGCTGCCGGAGTACTTAAAAGACCATTCATTGGCCGATCTTGCGGAATACTTTCAAACCCATCACATTAAACCGCTTGCCTTAAACGCACTCGTTTTCTTCAATAACCGTGATGAAAAGGGCTATCAGCAGATCATTGCTGAATTTAAGGGCATGATGGAAACCTGCAAAACCCTCGGTGTGAAATATGTGGTGGCCGTTCCGCTTGTGACAGAGCAGAAAATCTTAAAAGAAGAGATTAAAAAGAGCTGTGTAGAGGTTCTGACTGAGCTTTCTGATATCGCCGAACTGTACGGCGTAAAAATCGCCCTTGAATTTGTCGGACATCCGCAATGTACGGTCAATACATTTGAACAGGCGTATGACATCATCAATACTGTCAGCCGCGACAATGTCGGGCTTGTCTTTGACAGCTTCCACTTCCATGCGATGGGATCAAATATTGAAAGCTTAAAGCAGGCGGACGGGAAGAAAATCTTTATTTATCATATTGACGATACGGAAGATTTCCCAATCGGCTTTTTAACGGATGAAGATCGCGTATGGCCCGGCCAAGGGGCGATTGACTTGGATGCCCACTTATCAGCCCTCAAGGAAATCGGCTTCTCTGATGTGGTATCCGTTGAGCTGTTCCGGCCTGAATACTATAAGCTCAGTGCGGAAGAAACGATTCAAACAGCGAAAGAAACTACAATTGATGCGGTATCAAAATATTTCAGCATGTAATGTAAAGGAGGGGTGAACATGGCTTTTGTATCGATGAAAGAGCTTCTTGAAGATGCAAAGCGGGAGCAATACGCGATCGGGCAGTTTAATATCAACGGCCTGCAGTGGACGAAGGCGATTTTGCAGGCGGCAGAGGAAGAACAGTCACCTGTGATCGCGGCGGCATCGGATCGGTTAATCGACTACTTAGGCGGATTTAAAACCGTAGCCGCGATGGTCAATGCTCTGATTGAAGAATTATCAATCACCGTTCCCGTGGTGCTTCACCTTGATCACGGAAGCAGTGTGGAGCGCTGCAAACAAGCGATTGACGCGGGATTTAGTTCAGTGATGATTGACGGGTCACATCAGCCGATTGACGAGAATATTGCGATGACGAAAGAAGTCACCGATTATGCCGCAAAGCACGGCGTGTCAGTAGAAGCCGAAGTCGGCACGGTCGGAGGAATGGAAGACGGGCTGGTCGGCGGGGTCCGCTATGCCGATATCACGGAATGTGAGCGGATCGTCAAAGAAACCAATATCGACGCGCTAGCCGCTGCCCTCGGCTCTGTACACGGCAAATATCAGGGTGAGCCGAATCTCGGATTTAAGGAAATGGAGGCTATCTCCCGCATGACTGATATTCCCCTCGTTCTTCACGGGGCATCCGGGATTCCGCAGAATCAGATCAAAAAAGCCATCACGCTCGGCCACGCGAAGATCAATATCAATACGGAATGTATGGTAGCCTGGACAAACGAAACACGCCGCATGTTTCAGGAAAACAGCGATCTGTACGAACCGCGCGGCTATATGACACCCGGCATTGGAGCCGTGGAAGAGACAGTGCGAAGCAAAATGAGAGAGTTCGGATCAGCCGGTAAAGCAGCTAAGCAGCAGGTCGGCTGAAGAGACCTGAAACCGCCGAGATGGCGGTTTTTTTGTGCGGTGTTGCGTCCGTACCCCCGAAACGATTATGATGATGGCAGCAGTGTAAGAAACGGGAGTGGTTCAGTTTGAATAAAATCATGATTGTAGAAGACAGTGAAGACATTCGCGGACTATTGCAGAATTATCTTGAAAAATACGGATACCAAACCGTGGTCGCCGCGGATTTCACGGCTGTTCTTGATGTCTTTTTGCGAGAAAAGCCTGATGTGGTGCTGCTTGATATCAACCTGCCGTCCTATGACGGCTATTATTGGTGCCGCCAGATCCGCCAGCACTCCACAAGCCCGATCATTTTCATTTCAGCCAGAAACGGGGAAATGGATCAGGTGATGGCGATTGAAAACGGCGGAGACGATTATATCGAAAAACCGTTTTCCTACGATATTGTGCTGGCGAAAATCAAAAGCCAGATCCGCAGGGCATACGGAGAGTACGCCGCAAAACAGGGGGAGAAAGTGGTTGAATATGCCGGCGTGCAGCTCTTTGTGGAACGGTTTGAACTGCGCTTTCATGACGAAAAAAGCGAGCTTTCTAAAAAAGAAAGTAAGCTTTTGGAAGTGCTGCTGGAGCGGGGAGAAAAGGTGACGGGAAGAGACAGGCTCATGGAAAAAACGTGGGACACCGACATTTTCGTCGATGATAATACACTTAACGTGTATATCACGCGGCTCAGAAAAAAACTGCGGGAGCTGAATGCGCCTGTTTCGATTGAATCGGTGCGGGGCGAAGGCTACCAGCTGAGGGCGCAGTCATGAAGCTGTTTCTCCGGTCTCATACAGTGCTGATTCTGCTTTTTCTCCTTCAAGGGCTGTTTGTCTTCTTTTATTACTGGTTTGCGGGTCTTCATTCTTTTTCTCACTTGTTTTACATATTGGGCGTGCAGCTTCTTATTTTGGCGGGTTATCTTGCCTATCGCTGGTACAAAGACCGCGGCGTGTATCATTGGCTCAGCTCGGGACAGGAAGGGACGGACATCCCGTATCTCGGTTCTTCAGTGTTTTGTTCAGAGCTGTATGAAAAGCAGATGGAGCTGATCCGGCTGCAGCACCAGAAGCTCCATGAGACCGAAGCCAAGCTTGACGCGCGCGTGACGTATATGAATCAATGGGTGCACCAAGTAAAGACGCCGCTGTCGGTCATTAATTTAATCATTCAGGAAGAGGATGAGCCCGTTTTTGAACAAATCAAAAAAGAAGTCCGGCAGATTGAATTCGGGCTGGAGACGCTTCTTTATTCTTCAAGGCTCGACCTGTTTGAACGGGATTTTAAAATTGAAGCGGTTTCCCTGTCCGAGCTTCTCCAATCAGTCATTCAAAGCTATAAACGATTTTTTATTCAATACCGCGTTTATCCGAAAATGAACATTTGCGATGATCATAAGATTTACACCGATGCAAAATGGCTCAAATTTGCGATCGGCCAAGTGGTCACAAATGCGGTCAAGTATTCAGCGGGCAAGAGTGACAGACTTGAGCTGAATGTCTCCCGCGATGAAGACAGGACGGTGCTTGAAGTCAAAGATTACGGTGTCGGCATTCCCTCCCAAGACATCAAGCGGGTGTTTGACCCTTATTATACCGGTGAAAACGGACGGCGTTTCCAAGAATCTACGGGAATCGGCCTCCATCTCGTCAAAGAAATTACGGACAAGCTCAATCATACGGTGGACATCAGCTCGTCTCCCGGTGAAGGGACATCGGTTCGATTTTCATTTCTTACAAAAGTGTAAGGCTGCGTTAAGAAAACAACATAGCTCGTTTTGTTTCCCCTTGATAACATGGATTTATGTCAAGGGGAATTTTTATGTCGAACGCCCCGATACTACATGAAAGCAGCCCAGACCAACAAGAATAAAACCATAAGGAGGATTTTCATGGCGAATATGCTTGAAGTCAAACATATAAATAAAACCTATAAAGGACAAGTGTCCTATCAAGCCTTAAAGCAAATTTCATTTTCTATAGAAGAAGGCGAGTTCACGGCGGTGATGGGACCGTCCGGCTCCGGAAAAACAACCCTTTTGAATATCATTTCAACGATCGACCGTCCGGATTCAGGCGATATCCTGATTCACGGAGAAAACCCGCATCGCCTGAAGCGGACAAAGCTCGCTCATTTCCGCCGAAAGCAGCTCGGATTTGTGTTTCAGGATTTCAACCTTCTGGACACGCTGACGATCGGTGAAAATATTATGCTGCCATTAACGCTTGAAAAAGAAGCGCCGTCTGTAATGGAAGAAAAACTGCAAGGCATCGCGGAAAAGCTTGGAATCGAAGACCTGCTCAACAAACGGACGTTTGAAGTGTCCGGAGGCCAGCGCCAGCGGGCCGCCATCGCAAGAGCGGTCATTCATAAGCCGTCACTCATCCTGGCCGATGAACCGACGGGAAACCTTGATTCCAAAGCGTCAAAAGACGTCATGGAAACGATGCAGAGCCTGAATCAGGATGATCATGTCACGGCTTTGATGGTGACCCACGATCCTGTTGCGGCAAGCTACTGCCGCCGCGTCATCTTTATAAAAGACGGCGAACTGTTTAATGAGATTTACCGCGGGGAAAACCGCCAAGTATTTTATGAACAAATTCTTGATGTGCTGTCTATGCTGGGGGGAAACGCAAATGACCTTTCTTCAGTTCGCTTATAAAAACGTCACCAGAAACAAAAGGGCCTATCTTGCATTCTTTTTAAGCAGCGCCTTTTCCGTTTTGATTTTCTTTACCTTTGCGATGTTCCTGTTTCATCCGGCATTAAAGGAAGGCTACCTGAATAATATCGCCAAAAAAGGATTAACCGCCGCGGAATGGATGATCTTTGTTTTTTCTTTCTTATTTGTTCTGTATTCGGTTAATGCATTTTTGAAATCGAGAAATAAAGAATTCGGCATCCTGCTCATGCAGGGCATCACGCCGGGGCAGCTAAGAAAGCTCATTACTGCGGAAAATGTGATCATCGGCGTCATGTCAATTGCAGCCGGCATTATCGGAGGATTCATTTTTTCAAAGACGTTCTTTACGGTCGGCGCTTATATTTTAGAAATGGACGCGCTGCCTTTGTATATGCCTTGGAAAGCGCTCGGTATTACGGCTGGCGGATTTCTGCTCTTATTTTTCCTTTTATCGCAGTTTACGATCCTTTTTGTCAGATCAAATACGGTTATCAAATTAATAAAGGGCACTGACAAGATTAAGCCGGAGCCAAAGCCGTCCGTGCTACTGTCCTTATTCGGCATCGCCTGTCTGTGCGGCGGGTACGGCATGGTCCTTAAAGGCAATGTCCACGGGACCGAACCGTTTATCATTTTACTGCTCACCGTTATCGGAACGTATTTCTTTTTCAGCCAAAGCAGCATCTGGATTCTGCGCGCGCTGAAGAAGTGGAAAACCTTTTATCTGCGCGGGAAAAATATCATTTGGGTTTCTGACCTTGTCTATCGTTTAAAAGACAACGCCCGCCTGTTCTTTATTGTCAGCATGATTTCCGCGGTTGCGTTTACGGCTACGGGCGTGCTCGTGATGTACAAATCGACCGTCGGGGCGGAAGAGTCCGCTTATGAGATGGAGTATATATCTTACAGCGGCAATCCAAAAGAACAGACGCATTTGAAAAAAATTGACCATGAACTGAAAACACACGGCTTTACGTATAAGAAAGACGAAATAGATGTTTCTTATGTTCGCTATCAGGAAGGAGAAACGGTTCCCCCTGTTTACATGATCAGCGAATCGGATGTATCAAAATACTTCCATGTCAAGCTGAACGGCCTGAAAAATGGTGAGGCTGTCTTTTTCCCGGGCACGTATGACCGCAATTTCAAAAACGAAGCGCCGGATCAGCTGAAGCTGCTGAACCAAAAAGGCAAGCCGTCTGACCAAAAACTGTCGGTAAAAGAAGTCAAAAAACCGCTGATTTCATTAAATGCCATCATCGCGGTGAACGATAAAACCTTTGATCAGCTCAAATCACTCGGTGATAAAGCGACATTATACGGCTACAGGTATGATCATTGGAAAGACAGTCTTGGGTTCAGCCAATCCTTGAAAAATGAGATTTACGGCAATTATATCGACGTGCATTCTGATTTTATGGCAAAAGCCGGGACTTACTATGATACGGTGCAGCTGCCGAGCTTAAGTTTATTCATCGGCCTGTTTATCGCGATCGTCTTCTTTATCGCGGCAGCAAGTTTCTTATATTTCAGGCTGTTCACCGATTTAGAAGAAGATCGGGAGCGTTACCGTTCGCTGGCCAAAATCGGTTTGAGTGAGCGTGAGATGTCACAAAGCGTGACGATACAATTGGCGATTCTCTTTTTCTTTCCATTTGTCATTGCTGTCATGCATACGCTGTTTGCCTTGAGAACATTGGCCGTGGATGGCTATTCCGTTGTAGCGGGACCGCTCAGTCTCACCATTGGAGGGTTTTTCCTTTTTCAGCTTCTGTTCTTCCTCGCGGTGCGGTCAAGCTATTTGAAAAAAATGAACAAGTAAGGGGAGTGCAAAGATGAAAAAAGCAATGGCAATCCTGGCCGTCTTGGCGGCTGCTGCCATAATATGCGGGCTTCTCTTTTTTCATAACGATGTTACAGACAGATTTAATCCGTTTATTCACCAGCAAGATGTCTATGTGCAGATTGATCGAGATGGCAAACATCTTAGCCCAGGCGGTACTGAGTATACATTAGACGGATATCTTGCATCCGGAAAAAAAGAAGAAGTGACCTTTTTCGCCGGTAAAGACCTTCAGAAGAACGCGTATTTGAAGGTGAAGGCAAAAGGAAAGTATGTCGAGACTTGGGAAGAAGTCAGGTTTGAAGATATGCCGCACTCCGTACAGTCAGCATTAAAGTGAATCATAAAAAACGGCACAGTGTCATAACTGTGCCATTTTCTTTATTTTTTATTTTCTTCGGCCCGTTTGATCAGCATGTCGGTGATGATATCCACCTGTTTGCTGACAGAAATCGGGTCGTACGGGTAGAACGTGTCAAAGTCATTGATAAACACGCGATTATGTTTAACAGCGTCAAGGTTTTTCCAAATAGAGGAATTCTCCAGCTTGTCGAGTGTTTTGCTTTCGCCTTTCGGATTGTAGTCCGTAATGAACATATAATCTGCGGCATACTCAGGAATGACCTCTTGAGAGAGCTGTTTCATCTCTCCTTTTTTGATGACATCTTGTTCAATTTTTTCAGGCGCTTTTAACCCAAGCGCATTGTATACAGCTTGGCCGCCGCGTCCGCCATTGTCATTGAAGACCCAGAATTCGCCCTTGTCCGTGTTTTCATAAATGCCGAAGGTCGCATCTTTGTCGATGACGCCGGCTATTTTCTTTTTGGCTGCTTCCGCTTTTTTGTTAAAGTCAGCCATAAATGCTTTTGCTTTATCCTTGGCACCCGCAATATCTCCGAACATTGCAACGGTATCTTCGACGTTTTTCGCGGTGTTATAAGGAACGACAACGGTTGGAGCGATTTTCTTTAATTTATCGACATTCTCTTCATTCATGACAACAATTAAGTCAGGCTGAAGCTCCATGACTTTCTCAACGCTGATCGGATCACCGACATCCTTTACATCTTTCAGCTTTGATTTTAAAAATGGATTATCAAATGACCATGAGCCCGAGCCGACCACATTTGCCCCGACAGACAGCAATTCCCCAGCATAAAAATCAGTGACGATGCGTTTCGGATGTGCAGGAATGTTGACGTTCCCTTTTGTTGATTTGTATGTTCTCATTTCTGTCTTTTCGGAAGCTGAATCACCTGAGCTTCCTTTCGAAGCCGTGCCGCTGCAAGCACTGACAAACATGAGGAGCAGCACCAGCATGCCCACGAGCAATGTGTTCTTTTTCATCAAGAACCCTCCAATATGTATTTTGATCCATTAGTAATGATTATCATTATCAATTAATAATATAGCAAGAAACCTGTGCCCCGTCTATCACTATTTTAAAAGGAGAAAGTTTTTGTTATACAAGTGACGCGGTATTCTTAATCGATTATTATAGGTAAATAGGAGGAGGAAAATATGGAAATCACAAAAAGAGGTGCCGCATGGGAATGGCTTCATAGCTGGTGGATGCTGTTTATTTTCATGCCTTTTGCCATTACCAGTTTTTTTGCCTTTTTATTTATTGGCATCAAGGTTAGAAATAAAAAGTGGATCATATACGGAATCATTTATTTTTTCGTATTTGCGTTTGCTTTCGTGCTGCCTGATCCGCCCGGATTACTTATTGTGCTCCCGTTGTGGGCTGTGACGATTATTCACGGTTTTAAAGTGCGACCGCTGTATCTGATTCAGCTGGATGTCTACAAAGACAATGTGGAGGCACGGACCTTTGCTGAGGCAAGAATTGAAGCCGAGAGCAGATTTCATGCGCCGAAACAGTCTATTCAAGATATACATATTCGCAAAGAACGGTAAGAAAAAAGCTCAACACTAAACATTGTGTTGAGCTTTTTAAATGCTACTGCTGAT
Source organism: Bacillus sp. AF23 (assembly GCF_020861455.1). NCBI lineage: Bacteria > Bacillati > Bacillota > Bacilli > Caryophanales > Bacillaceae > Bacillus > Bacillus sp. AF23. The sequence goes on along the minus strand of NZ_JAJHVY010000037.1, from coordinate 222,918 downwards.
AGGTATGCTGCTGGAATGGTGTGTTTTGGCCGAATGGAAGTGTAGACACATTCGTATTCATCACGCTTGATTGTCCAGTGATTTCTTGTTGCATTTGGTTGCACATGTTGACAACCTGCTGGCACTTTTGAATGGCCATGTCGTGTCCGTGCAGCGCTTGCTGAATGGTATGTGCAGCTTGTTGTTCGTGGTTTAGAATCTGTTGCAGCATTTGAATGTTTTGCTGCTCCTGATGAAGCATTTGACGATATTGGTTGCTGCTTTGCTGTGTTTGCTGAATAAGCTGCTGAGCTGTCTGGCGGCACTGGTTCAGCTGCTGCAGGCTGTGTTGCGTATTGTGCATAAATGACCCCTCCGTATGTTCAATTGACATTTGTCGGTATTATCATGCGACCCTAACCAAAAGAAATTCTGCAAAAGGGGAACTACAATTATTTTCCTTACCCCCTCTATCTTTGAATGAAATCGGCAAAGATTGTATACTTGTAAAAACCCTTTTTATGTAAATGTTCCGCTCTGCACATAAGAATAGCGGAAAACGAAACTCCGACATCTGGAGAATCGTATTCCGCTTTTTTCTTTTCTTGCTTCAGAAACCGCCTTCGCCCGCAGTAAATGGGATATTTAATCTGTTTTCTACGGCGCGGAGGCGCTGATTGAGCCGGTTTAAGCGGCGTGTATGGCGTTCAACAGTCTGGCTTAGCTGATTGACCTGATCGGCCAACCTTGCAATTTCCCGGTTTTGACGGCGATCCTCATTCGACAGACGGGTTAATTCTCTTGTCTGCTGTTCGTTTTGCCGTTCAAGAGCAGCGATTCTTCTTTCCAATGCCGGCTGTCTGTCCGTCTGGTATGGCTGGTATACATCCTGCTCCGGATATGGATTGTATTCATATTGGCTATAGTAGGGTTCCTGCTGAGGGAGCTGCGGGCTGTAATATTGATAAGGGTTCATGTAATCAATCTCCTTAAAAAGAAATGTGGGTGAATTCCTTATAATCTATGTAGTCATTGGCACAGTGACACGGCATTCGCCTAAAAAAGTAAGAAAGGACGGTGATGACGCTGAGCAGAAAAGGACCTGTTATTGTGTTCCTGTCTGCTGTATGTCTCATCATTTCGGGCTGTCAGCAGCCAAAAGACGAGACGCCGTTTTATTACGGAACTTGGGATGAGGGCATTATCCCCGGTCCCATGGATGGCGTGAAATCAGCAACGGTCACATTTACCAAAGACAAGGTGCTGGAGACGGAGGTGATTGAAGGGAGAGGAGAGGTGCAGCTGCCCTTTATGGAATACAAGGTAATATCTCAAAGCGCTGACGGTTCCATTGAGATCCAGTACCTTGGCTCCTATTATCCGCTCAAAAGCAAACTGAAAAGAGGGAAAGACGGGACGTTGATATGGGAGCAAAATGGTCAGGAAAAAACGATGACAAGAATCGAGTCAAAGGCCCGCAAGGAGGAGAAACATGAGAAATAAAAAAGCGGAAAGACTGGTGTTAACAGGCCTTATTTTACATATCATTCAGTGGTTGTTGGTATTATGGGCTTTTCTCAAAATCAAACATTTATTTAGTGACTATACGATCTACAATCCGAATGTCATAAACGGAACGATGCAGTCGTTATCGTTTATGCAAATGCTGCGTTCTATGATGTACTCGGGCGCCATGGTGAATTATGTTCTATTTTTTGTGATTGCATTGCTTATCTATTGTTTAGTGCTTCATGGGGTCATGATTGTTCTGGAAATGGCTGCTTATGTGATGATCAGACGGAATCCTTCATCTTCATGGGCATATTTTTTGGCGGCGGCGGGTGTGAAGCTTGCAATCTTAAATATCACGGGTATTCCATTTTTAGCTGCCGGCTTCCTGCTGATGAAACAGAAACAAGCAGAAAGCGGCGAAAAGGGTGAAGAACGAAAGCGAAAGCCGCGCACGCGGATCCGGAGACAAGGCAGACGACTAAACAGAAACAGGAGAAAATCATCGCTTTCAGTTGAATATCAAAAAGAAAAAACGATATGATGGGACTATAGCCTGAAAACGACACGAAGGAGATGCAGGATGTACAAATTAATAGCAATTGATATGGACGGAACACTTTTAAATGATCATCATGAAGTGACGGCGGAGGTCCGCGACGCACTGCATGCCGCAAAAGCGGAAGGGGTAAAAATTGTCCTTTGCACCGGCCGGCCTATCGGAGGTGTTCGGAGATACTTAGATGAACTCAATTTAATTGAGGAAGGCGACTACGTCATTGCCTATAATGGGGCGCTTGTTCAAAATACGCATACAAAAGAAGTGGTGACGGAATTGTCTCTAGGATATGATGATTTGGCATCATTATATGATCTGAGCTTAGAGCTGAAGACACCGATGCACTTCTTCGACTCAGCCAACCTGTATACGCCTAACCGTGATATCAGCGAATTTACCGTATATGAGTCGTACGTGACACAGGTGCCGCTTCATTACCGCAAGATTGAGGAGATGCCTAAAGACATTCTCATTCCGAAAGTGATGTTTATTGATCAACCAGAACACTTAAGCCAAGTCATTACATCGATACCGAAAGACGTGAGAGAAAAGTATACGATGGTCAGAAGCGCTCCTTTCTTTTACGAAATTCTGCATCCGGAAGCAAGCAAAGGAAACGCTGTGCGTCAGCTGGCGAATCTGCTCGGAATCGAGCAGGCGGAAGTCATGAGCATAGGCGACAACGGCAACGATCTGACAATGATCGAATGGGCCGGCTGCGGCGTTGCCATGGCAAACGCCATTCCGGAAGTGCTTGAGGCCGCAAACTTTCAAACGCGCTCCAATAATGAACATGGCGTTGCGCATGCGATTCACGAGCTTGTTTTGGCTAAATAAAAAATCCAGCCTTTTAAAGGCTGGATTTTTTCGTTTTATTTGATGTAATGTCAATTCTTTGACGAATCGATTTGACTTTCGTTATGCTGATAAAACCAATTCGTTCACAATATGTATGGTATTAATCTGAATTGAAAAGGGGACTGATCAGATGTGCACAAGTCTTACATTGGAAACCGCTGACCGTAAACATGTATTAGCGAGAACAATGGATTTTGCATTTCAGCTGGGGACAGAGGTTATTCTCTATCCGCGCCGTTACAGTTGGAGTAGTGAAGCTGACGGAAAGGCCCATCAGACACAGTACGCATTTATCGGTATGGGGAGAAAACTCGGAAATATTTTATTTGCAGACGGCGTTAATGAAAACGGTTTATCGTGTGCTGCACTTTATTTTCCGGGCTATGCGGAGTACGAAAAAACGATACGGGAAAACACCGTACATATTGCCCCGCATGAGTTTGTGACATGGGCGCTGTCAGTCTGTAAGTCTTTGGATGACGTGAAAGAAAAGATTCGATCTTTAACGATTGTAGAGAAAAAATTAGATCTATTGGATACGGTTTTACCGCTCCACTGGATATTGTCAGACCGGACGGGACGCAGCCTGACGATAGAACCGAGAGCAGATGGCCTCAACGTCTATGACAATCAACCTGGTGTCATGACGAACAGCCCCGACTTTACATGGCATGTAACCAATCTGCAGCAATATACAGGAATCAGACCGAAGCAATTAGAGAGCAAAGAAATGGGCGGATTAGCCCTTTCCGCTTTTGGCCAAGGCCTAGGGACTGTAGGCCTGCCGGGGGATTATACACCGCCCTCCCGGTTTGTCAGAGCTGTTTATTTGAAAGAACACCTAGAGCCGGCAGCCGATGAAACGAAAGGTGTAACAGCCGCTTTTCAAATTTTGGCAAATATGACGATACCCAAGGGCGCAGTAATAACGGAAAAAGACGAAATTCATTATACGCAATATACTTCCGTGATGTGCAACGACACGGGAAACTACTATTTCCACCACTATGACAATCGGCAAATCCAAAAAGTAAATTTGTTTCATGAAGACCTTGACTGTTTGGAGCCTAAAGTGTTTTCCGCTAAAGCAGAAGAAAGTATTCATGAGCTTAATTAATTCACATCAATCAGCTGATTCCGGTTTAAATCCGGAGTCAGCTGTTTTTTTATACGATCGTTACGGCGTTTGAATGGGTAGGCAGTTTGCTAAAAGCGAAAGAAAAGGGAAAGGAAATGGCGAAATCTTATATAAAAACTGAGTCTTTGCTTCATCAGACTCAGTTTTCTTGCCGATATAGAGGTTATTGCACTAGTTGAATGAACCAATGCCGTTCCATTATGGTCACGCAAGGGTCTTTTCAGCTTAAATAGAAAAAATTAATCTCAACTCATTGACAAACTCGCAATACAAATGTACATTTTGATTTATTCATATTAAACGACTAGGAATATAGGAGTTTATTTTTCGGACTTTTCAGCCTAAAACATTATAAAAGGAGTAACGTCATGACAAGCAAAAAGAAGCAAATCAAATTAGGAGTTTTTCTTGCGGGGACCGGACATCATGTTGCGTCTTGGCGGCATCCGGACGCGCCTGCGGATGCGAGCATGAACTTGGATTATTTTAAACAGCTGGCGAGAACAGCGGAGCGGGGCAAGCTGGATATGCTGTTTTTAGCAGACAGCCTGTCAATTGACAGCAAATCGCATCCGAATGTGCTTACAAGGTTTGAGCCATTTACTTTGCTCTCAGCTTTGGCGCAGGTGACGTCAAGAATTGGCCTGACAGCGACAGCTTCTACTACTTATAGCGAGCCGTTTCACATTGCCAGACAATTCGCCTCACTGGATCACCTGTCCAACGGCCGTGCCGGATGGAATGTCGTGACCTCATCCATTGAGTCAACAGCGCTGAATTTCAGCGGGGAAAAGCATCTCGAACATCACTTGCGCTATCAGCGGGCAGAAGAATTTGTCGAGGCCGTAAAGGGGCTTTGGGATTCATGGGAAGAGGACGCCTTTATCCGCAATAAAGAAACAGGTGAATTCTTCGATAAAGAAAAAATGCACGAGCTCAACCACAAAGGAGATTATTTCTCAGTCCGCGGGCCTCTGAACGTTTCAAGAACGCCGCAGGGCCAGCCGGTCATTATTCAGGCGGGCTCATCAGGGGATGGGAAAGCGCTGGCTGCCAAAACGGCTGAAGTGATTTTCACGGCGCAAAACCATTTGGAATCGGCACAGGAATTTTATCAATCAATTAAAAAGCAGGCAGCCGAGTTTGGCCGCGATCCTGAGAAAATCGCGATCATGCCGGGCATTTTTCCGGTCATCGCAGACACTGAAGAAGAGGCCCAGGCTAAATATCAAGAGCTTCAAGATTTAATCATTCCATCTGTCGGTCTGCAAATCCTTCAGAATTATTTAGGCGGAATTGATTTGTCTGCATATCCGCTTGACGGGCCGCTGCCAAAGCTTGACGCGGATGCATCAAACGCGGTGAAGAGCCGATTTAAGCTTGTTCAAGAAATGGCTGAACGAGACAATATGACAATACGTGAGCTTTACAAATACGTTGCAGGCTCCAGAGGCCATCACATTTTTGTCGGAACGCCGGAACAGCTTGCCGACAAGATGCAGGAGTGGGTCGATCATAAAGCTTGTGACGGATTTAATATTATGCCTCCGCTTCTTCCGGAAGGAATTGAACTGTTCGTTGACAAAGTGGTTCCGATTTTACAGGAGCGCGGCGTGTTCAGAAAAGAATATGAAGGCACAACATTGAGAGAGCATTTTGGTTTAGAAAAACCGGTAAACCGTTATGCGAAGTAAGGAGGAACGCTCGATGAAGACGCAATATCGCCTCGCAGCTGAACGTGATGCCGAACAGCTTCTCGAGCTGACATGGCGCGCCTATGAACCGATTCGAAAGCTCGGCATTCGTTTTGCCGCGGCCCACGCGGATCTGGATCTGGTCTTAAACAATATCCGAAAAAACGCCTGTTACGTCATGGAAGAAGACGGGCGGATCATCGCGACCATCTCCTTACGAATGCCTTGGGGACAGCAGCCCGGACCATATGGCGTTCCTCATATCTGGTGGTTCGCTGTTGATCCTGAAACCGGGCAAAAGGGAGTCGGGACAAAGCTGCTTCAATGGCTTGAGCAGACCATCCTGCGCAATACGTTAAAGGTTCCGTTTGTATCGCTAGGAACAGCGGATAAGCACCCGTGGCTGATCGAGATGTATGAAAGAAAAGGATATGTCCGAGCAGGCGAGAAGGATCTGGGCAAAGGACATATGACAGTCTATATGAAAAAACAACTGCGAAATGACCTATAAAAGAAAAAAGGCGGGAAAATCAAATGAAAAGGAAAAAATGGACTGTGCTGTTAGTTGCTGCGTTATTAGCCGTGCTATCAGCTTGCGGCAATGGAAACAGCGGCAGTAAAGAGGATGACAACGTACTTCATGTGGGTGCGACCGGACAGAGCTACCCGTTCGCTTATAAAGAAGACGGAAAGCTGACAGGTTTTGATGTAGAAGTAATGGAAGCTGTTGCAAAGAAAATCGGCATGAAACTGGACTGGAAGCTGCTCGAATTCAGCGGTCTGATGGGAGAGCTTCAAACAGGCAAGCTTGACACCATTTCCAATCAGGTAGCGGTGACAGATGAACGCAAGGAAATGTACAACTTCACAGAACCGTACTCTTATGCAGGAACACAGATTGTCGTCAAAAAAGACAACAATGACATCAAATCAGCAGACGATTTAAAAGGAAAGACAGTAGCTGCTGTTTTAGGTTCAAATCACGCGAAAAACCTTGAAAGCAAAGATCCTGACAAAAAAATCAATATCAAAACATACGAAACACAGGAAGGCACGCTGAAGGATGTCGCATACGGACGTGTGGACGCTTACGTAAACAGCCGAAGTGTGCTAATCGCGCAAATTAAGAAAACAGGCTTGCCGTTGAAACTTGCCGGAGATCCGATTGTGTACGAACAAGTCGCATTCCCATTTGCCAAGGATGACGCGCACGACAAGACCCGTAAAAAAGTCAATAAAGCGCTCGATGAACTGCGCAAAGACGGAACGCTTAAAAAGCTGTCAGAAAAATATTTTAACGAAGATATCACAGCAGAACAGAAGCATTAAGAAACGGCGGTGAACCACCAGAATGAATACGATTGATTGGGAATTCATGATCTCAGCATTCCCGACTTTAATTCAGGCCCTTCCGATTACATTGTTTATGGCTGTAGCAGCTATGATTTTTGCGATTATCGGAGGACTTATTCTCGCACTCATTACAAAAAACAAAATTCCAGTGCTTCATCAGCTGTCAAAGCTGTATATCTCATTTTTCCGGGGCGTGCCGACACTTGTGCAGCTGTTCTTAATTTATTACGGGCTGCCGCAGCTGTTTCCGGAGATGAGCAAGATGACAGCTCTCACAGCTGCCATTATCGGTTTAAGTTTAAAAAACGCCGCCTATTTGGCAGAAATCTTCCGCGCCGCCCTTAACTCTGTTGATGAAGGGCAGCTGGAGGCGTGCCTGTCTGTCGGTATGACGAAACTTCAGGCTTACAGACGAATTATCCTTCCGCAAGCAGTCAGAAATGCGATACCAGCAACGGGTAATACATTTATCGGCCTCCTAAAAGAAACCTCATTGGCATTTACTTTGGGTGTCATGGAGATGTTTGCGCAAGGTAAGATGTATGCATCAGGAAATCTGAAGTATTTTGAAACCTATTTGGCGGTTGCGATTGTCTACTGGGTTCTTACAATCATTTACAGCATCCTGCAGGACTTGTTTGAACGCGCCATGAGCAAGCCATACCGGACTTAGAGGTGAAATCAGTTGATAAAAGTAAAAAATATTCGCAAAGCGTTTAAAGATCTGGTCGTGCTGGACGGAATCGACCTAGAAGTAAAACGCGGAGAAGTGGTGGCGATCATCGGTCCGTCCGGTTCCGGAAAATCAACGCTTCTTCGGTGCTTGAACCTATTGGAGCGCCCCAATCAAGGCATCATTGAAATTGGGGAAGCCAAACTGAACGCGGAAAAGTTTACACGTAAGGAAGCGTACCAGCTCCGTCAGCAAACGGCCATGGTCTTCCAAAATTACAATCTGTTCAAAAATAAAACCGCCCTGCAAAACATTACTGAGGCTTTAATCACGGCTCAAAGAAAATCACGAGATGAAGCGAACCGTATTGGGATGGAGATACTGAGGCAGGTCGGATTAGAGCATAAAGCTGACAGCTACCCGATCACAATGTCCGGCGGCCAGCAGCAGCGAATCGGCATCGCGCGGGCACTTGCGGTTAATCCGCATGCGATTTTGCTGGATGAACCGACTTCGGCGCTTGACCCGGAGCTGGTGGCGGGTGTGCTTCAGGTCATCAAATCGATTGCGGAAAAACAAACAACAATGATCATCGTCACACACGAAATGGCATTTGCAAGAGAGGTTGCCGATCAAGTGATTTTTATGGCGGACGGCCATATTATCGAGCAGGGAACGCCTGAAGAACTGTTTGACCATCCGAAAAACGAACGGACGAAACGATTTATCAAGCAGGTGGGAGAGCCTGCAGAGCTTATATAGAAGGGAAGAAGAAGAATGGCCGAAGAAACGTTTCATACACGTTTAATCAATATGCGGCATGACCTTCATGCACACCCTGAACTTTCATTTGAAGAGTTTGAAACGACAACCAAAATTCGCCGCTGGCTCGAGGAAGAACATATAGAGATTCTTAACGTTCCTCAATTAGAAACAGGTGTAATTGCGGAAATCAAAGGGCAGTCAGACGGACCTGTGATCGCGATACGAGCAGACATTGATGCGCTCCCGATCCAAGAACAGACGAATTTGCCGTTTGCCTCTAAGATTGACGGCGCGATGCATGCGTGCGGGCATGACTTTCATACAGCTTCCATTATCGGCACGGCCATTTTGCTGAATAAAAGAAGAGACGAGCTGAAAGGCACGGTCCGCTTTATCTTTCAGCCAGCGGAAGAAATCGCCGCAGGAGCAAGAAAAGTCATAGAAGCAGGCGTGCTGGACGATGTTTCCGCCATTTTTGGCATGCACAATAAGCCTGATTTGCCTGTCGGCACCATTGGGATAAAGGAAGGTCCGCTCATGGCAAGCGTAGACCGGTTTGAGATTGTTGTGAAAGGAAAAGGCGGACACGCCGGCATTCCCAATAACAGCATTGATCCCATAGCAGCGGCAGGCCAAATGGTCAGCGGTCTGCAATCTGTGGTCAGCCGCAACATCAGCTCACTGCAAAACGCGGTCGTCAGTATCACAAGATTACAGGCAGGCAGTTCATGGAACGTGATTCCGGACCAGGCTGAAATGGAGGGCACCGTTCGCACCTTCCAAAAAGAAGCGAGAAAGGCCGTTCCGGAGCATATGAAACGAGTGGCTGAAGGAATCGCCGCGGGCTACGGGGCACAGGCCGAATTCCGGTGGTTTCCTTATTTGCCGTCCGTTCAGAATGACGGCACGTTTTTGAACGCGGCATCAGAAGCTGCGGCGCGGCTTGGCTATCAAACGGTTCACGCTGAGCAGTCTCCGGGCGGCGAAGACTTCGCTCTTTATCAAGAGAAGATTCCTGGATTTTTTGTCTGGATGGGAACAAACGGTACAGAAGAGTGGCATCACCCCGCGTTTACATTGGATGAAGACGCACTGCAAGTTGCATCCAGCTACTTTGCTGAGCTGGCTGTTATTGTACTGGGGTCAATCAAATGATCCAAACAGAACTGACAGCAGGTCTTGCTGAGGCCGTAAGATTATCACAGCCTGAGAACGCCCCTGACGCGATGCGTGAAGCCAAAAAGGGATTGCTCGATTTTACAGCCGCATCATTTGCCGGAAGAGAAGAAAACGGCATTCAAAAGCTTTTGCATCTGATCGAAGAGGAAGGCGGCACGCCCCTTGTCCCTATTATCGGACAAGGGAAAAAGGCAGCGCCATTACAATCTGCGCTGCTCAATGGATTTATCGCCCATGCTCTGGATTTCGATGATGTCCATTCCGATGTAAGGGGACATCCGAGTGCAGTGATTTTGCCGGCACTCATTGCTTCAGCTGCCGCTCGAGAAAGTGGCGAGCGGCTTCTTGGCGCTTATATTGTCGGTGTGGAAGTAATGGCAAGGCTTGGGGAGTCGATTGGCAGCCTGCACTATGAAAAAGGCTGGCATAATACGGGAACGCTCGGAGCCATAGCCGCCGCCTGTGCTGTAGGGTACGCGGAGGAACTCACTCAAGAAGAACTGGAAAAAGCAATCGGTTTTGCCGCAACGCAGTCAGCCGGAATGAGGGTGCAATTCGGCACAGAAATGAAACCGCTGCACGCAGGGCTGGCAGCTCAATCAGGCTTGCTTGCTGTTAAGCTGGCTCAATCTGATGTTGGAGGCTCTCGTACGGCACTGGATGGAGAAAAAGGTTTCTTCAGCCTATACGGTGATGTAGACAAGGCCCAAACCACGCTGTTAAGCCATTGGGGCGAACCGTGGCGAATCGTGAAGCCAGGTTTATGGTTTAAAATCTATCCATTCTGCTCTGCGGCGCACCACGCGGCAGATGCCATTCGCGAGCTTATCTCTCAGGAAGCCATTTCTGCTGACAATACAGAACGGATTGAAGTCGTTTTTCCGCCTGGCGGAGATGCTGCATTAACGGCAAGATCACCAAAAACAGGAGAGGAAGGCCGCTTCAGCGTTGAATATGTCATTGCCCTTGCCCTGCACGGACAGAAGCTGATTGCTGAACATTTCAACAGCGAGCCCATACCAAATCATATGCAGGGCGCAATGCGTCATATTCAGCGAGTGTATGACAATCGCATTCAGGTAGCCTCTCAAGCGGTTCCGAAAGGCCGGTTCACCATTGTTCGGGCGTTTTTATCAGATGGACGCATAAGTGAAGCGCGGGTGGACTGCCCAAAGGGAGCTCCCGGAAACGGTCTGTCTAAAGAAGACGTAAAAGAAAAATTAAAATCAGCGCTGCCAAGTGATGTGCAAAAAGCATCGCATATCATAGAGGCCATTGAGCGCGCTGATATGAAAGAATTTTTATCGCGTTTAGATTAGAATCCGCCTCTCATCCCCTCCTTCAGATGATATGATAATGCCAAATCATACGTTTGAAAAAGGAGAAAGGCCATGACGGTAAATGATGCGGTTGTATGTATTCTGGCAGTCTTTTTATTAGTGGGAGCAGCCGATTATTGCTTGGGCTTGGGAAACAGGTGGGGGCTTGGCGAGCGGTTTGCGGAAGGCTTTAAGGCCATGGGACCGCTTGCGCTGTCAATGGTCGGGATTGTGTCGCTGGCGCCAGTGCTTGCGGCCATACTGATTCCCGTTGTGTCTCCGGTCTATGCCGCCATTGGCGCAGACCCTTCCTCCTTTGCCAACACCATTTTGGCCATTGATATGGGAGGCTATGCGCTGGCAGAAGAAATGGCGAAAGATCCGGACGCAGGCTTGTTTTCATGGGTATTTCTGGGGACGATGATGGGGCCGACGATCGTGTTTACCATTCCCGTCGCTCTTGGCATGATTGAAAAACAGGATCACCCGTATTTTGCAAAAGGCATTTTAATCGGACTGTGCACTGTGCCGATCGGATGCTTCGCAGGCGGGTTAGCTGCGGGATTTGAGATGGGATTGATCCTGAAAAACATTCTGATTCCAAGTCTTTTTTCTGCGGTTATCGCTTTTGGACTATGGCGCTGCACCGACAAGACAATCCGCGTATTTCACGTTTTCGGGAAGGCTGTCAGTATTGTTGCGATCATTGGGCTTGTTGCTGTCTCGATTGAAACAATGACAGGCTTTGTATTCATACCTGGCCTCGAAAAGATTGAAACAGGCATACAAACCGTAGGCACCATCGCGGTTGTATTGGCGGGCGCTTTTCCGCTGACAGCTTTTATCACAAAAGCTTTTGAGAAACCGCTCCATACATTAGGCAGGCTATTACACTTAGACCAGGCAGCGACAGCGGGAATGGTTGCTTCTTTGGCACATCTTATCCCCATGCTCGCCTTATTAAAAGACATGACGCCGAGAGGAAAGGTTATCAATGTCGCGTTTGCGGTCAGCGCAGCCTTTGTGCTCGGCAGCCACCTCGGCTTTGTGGCGGGAATGAAGAAAGAAATGGCAGCGGCCATGATCATCGGGAAATTAGCCGGCGGCATCACAGCTGTCGCGGCAGCTGCTTGGACGACCCCCGCCTATACAGCCAAAAAGCAAAGACACGATTCTCTTGAAGGGTAGTCTGTTTCAATTCTTCTCATTCGGGAAATGATACAGTAACGTTTCCGGAAAGAGGGTTGGGCACATGGATGCGAAGGACCAGTGCATCTCTAAAATAAAACAGGAAACCAAGCCTTGGATACAGCGGTTCGGAAGGCTTGGTTATTTTACATTTGGCGGCGTTTTTATCTTGCTCGGCATTCTGGCATTGATGACGGCTGCCGGAGCTGGCAGCGGGGCAAAGGATTCAAGCGGAGCGCTCCAAACCTTATCACGCATGCCATACGGATCGATTCTGCTTTTCTTCATCGGAGTCGGACTCATCGGGTATGTCATATGGATGGTGCTGAGTGCGATTAAGGATACAGAGGGCCACGGCACAGGAAGAAGGGGCCTGTCGCGAAGAACGGGAAATTTGTTCAGCGCCGCCGTATACGCATCAATTGCGTGGAATGCCCTTCGGTTTGTCTTTGATCATGGGAGCGGCAGCACTTCAGAACAGACGTGGTCTGCTTATGTATTGGCGCAGCCGTTTGGGCAGTGGCTGACGGGACTCACAGGAGCGGGCTTTATCCTATTTGCGATGGTTCAATTCATGAAAGGTATCCGGGCTTCTTTTATGAGAGAATTTGATACGTCAAAAATGAGCAAAGAAATGATATGTATTGCAAAAAACACAGGACGCGCAGGCAACATCGCCCGTGCCATTATTTTCTCAGCCATCGGCTTCTTTCTCATAAAAACCGCTCTCACCTCTGATCCGGATGACACAAGAGGCTTTGACGGGGCGCTCGCCGAGCTCGCGCAGCAGCCGCATGGCAGAGTGATTCTGATCTTTTTGGCGTGCGGGCTTGTGTTATATGGAATATACGCCATCATGAAAGGCATTTATCAATATATGAAGTGGGAAAAATAAGCTCTGGGCAGATCTGTGCCAGAGCGTTTTTCAGTTTCTCAGAAATCAGGTGGATGAAAGCGGGAGCCAGCAAAGGAAATGCTGTGCGCCAGCTGTCACAGCTGCTTAGAATTGAACAGGAGGAAGTCATGTGCATAGGCGACAAAGGAAACGACCTGACAATGATTGAATGGGCGGGCTGCGGCGTTGCCATGGCAAACGCTATTCCGGAAGTAAGAGAGATTGCCAATTTTGAAACATAAAAAAACACGGCGTGGCACATGTGATTCAGGGGCTTGCGCTGAAAAATAGGCACCCCATAAGAGGGTGCTTTTTTGAAAACAAAGTTAAAATCCTAATTCCGAAATATTGTAGTTACATTAGCCGAAAGGATTTAAATATTAAAGTTGATTTCAGAAATGATTAGGATTAAACCCTTTAAAGTTTTAAAATGATTTTTCTTAGCTTAGTTCTTTTAATCAATAGAATCCCCTATGATGTCTTTTTTGTTAAGAAATATAATGGAAGTAATTATACATATAAGAATAATTATCATTTGTATCAACAAGGTGATCACAATAGAGGCAAAAACATTTTGGTGAAATAGGGGCTGTCTTAAAACCATACTCAGATTTCCTATAAAAACGAAGGAGTCTCTGAAAATAGACAGCACGTACCATGCAGTTAAGATTAAAAAAGCATAAACAGGTTTCATCATTATTGAAAGGGTTGTGAAAAGAAAAACTGCACATAGTGCACTTGAAAAATTCAACAAAATGATGAACCATGTCAACTGTAGATAAGGCATTTTAAAATCTGAAAAATTTAGTGTATGCAAAGTATATTCAGTATAATTTGTTGAATGGATCCCAAATAAACAGCATAGAAAAAATGTTAATAAAAATATTAGAGAGCAGTAGATCAATGTAATAATAAAAGTACAAGAATATTTACTAATGATAAGTAAATACACTTTACGTATTCTAATTCTAGTAAATGAACTGAAATTTATAATGTCTGTTCTTGCCCACGTATTCATAATTAAAATCAAGCTTAGTTGAATAAACAACCATAAAAAAGGGAACTTAAAAGAGTGCTGTATCACAAGCTCAATTGGCACACCCCCTATACCAATTAGTAACGTATCTAAATACGAATAATAACTATTTTGATCATAGGATTTTAACAAAAGCACTGGGTACAACAAAAAAAACAACGTGAGAATTAGCAAAATAATAAAGTTATTTTTAGCATGTTGAAAGCCAGTTTGCAGATCTCTTTTTATTAATAAGAAATAATCTTTCATTGGATTTCACTTCCATAAAGTATCTTATTTGTAAACTGGAATCTTGAACAAATTGATAGTCATACCATGTCGAGAGTTAATATTTAGTTGTAATGATGCAGTTTTATTCATATCATTATAGGTGAATTTAGCCTCCCCTTTGATTGTTGTGTGAGGAGGGATGGAATTCACTCTTTTTTTTGTACGATTATCAATAAAGTCGATACTTTGTGTCATATCTTCTCCGCGCATTAAACGATAAAACTCTGGATGGAATGTAACAGCTTTATCAGTGTCATTTTTAAAAGTGAAAGGTATTATAAAATTTGTAATTTTATTCAGCATATCATCTTCCACTACTTCAGTTTTTGCTTTTCCAAATGTTTGTGTAAAGCCTAGGGCTTTTATGGGTGTGTCTAGATTAGAATTAATAACTGATAATTTGTAACCAGCATAGTTTTTATTAGTAGCGCGGTATTGATAAATACTATATGAAGTAACCAATATCAAGCAAATTAATATTAAAGCCAAATATAGTTTTTTCTTCATTAATTCACATTCCTTTCAGACTCGCCGACAATACGTCCACAATCAATATCAAAAATTTTATCTGATACTGCATGAAGTGTTTCAGAATCATGACTAGCAATTAATATGGTCTTTCCTTCAGCCTTTAATTTAAATAAAAGATTTTCGACTACTTTTACAGTTTCACGGTCTAAAGCGTTTGTCGGTTCATCCAGCATTATAATTTGTTGATCTTCCATAATAGCTTGAGCAATTCCAAGGCGTTGCTTCATACCTAAGGAATACTTTTTATATTTTTTTTTATCATCAGGATTTAAACCGACACTTTCAATAGCTTTCTTGATGTCATTATCGGAAATTTTTGATTGAATTTTTGAAAGTAACTTTAAATTCTTAAAGCCAGTGTAATCAGGCACAAAACCAGGATACTCTATTAAAACGCCAATATTGTTAGGGAAATTTCCTTGATTTGTCATATTAATTCCGTTTATTAAGATTTGCCCTTTAGTAGGGCGCATCAATCCCGATAATACACGCAACAGCATAGTTTTACCAGATCCATTCCGTCCTTGAAATCCGTAAATTTTCCCTTTGTCTAATTTAAAAGAAATACTATCTAGTACCGTATTTCTTTTGAATGTTTTTACAATATCTTTAGCTTCTATGATTACTTTCGACATTTTTCGTCCTCCATTATTAGTTCTTCTTAACGTTGTTCTCGTCAATTTTCCCATTAGAATAATCTTTTTTGACCATTTGTACATATATTATAGAAAATAAAAGTATTGTTCCGCCTGTAAACAGAAAGACTGTGGTCTCAAAAGATTCTGGTACTAACCATTGGTCTAAATTCAAAGATAAGTGATCATGTAAAATTGAAAATTCATAAAAGTTGCTCATCATACGATCCATAATAATTAAAGACATTACAGCGATAAAACTATATATGTAATTTGATAAAAACAAATATATAGCACTAACTGCAGCAGAAAAGAAAAAGAACACGAGAGTACTCGTAATAAAATAACGAGTAATCATCCATATCCCTGAAAAAGATGAGAGGTCTATTTGATCTCCATATCTTATATAAGGCGTTCCTGCTGTTGTGTCCCAATAATGTACAAAATTTCCGCACCAAATCCCACTAATAATGTATCCGAAAAATAATAATAGTAGTGTAAAACATAAGGAAATACCAAACAATCGAGCAATTAATGCTAAAAAAAGTTCTGAACGTGATCTATATCTAATGACACGAAATAGCGAAAAAAATGGTAAAACACCAATAGACACAAATAAAAGAAAAAGTGGACTGAGAGGAAAAGTAAATGTATATATTGAGAAAAATTGATCCATTGCGTCTGCGATACTAATCGTCCCTTTTAGATCTTCAAGTCGTGCATTTTTAATTAGGAAAAGAATAGTCAGTATAAATAAGCAAAGCCAACTCGATATTTTCCATTTATCAGCATATAAATCAGTTATTAAGTTTTTCCATTCCCTAATCACGAACATATTTGCGAACTCCTAGTAGAAAAATTATTAAGCTTAAAAGCATCACTCCTATTAACTGGAAGCACATTGCAGACCAACTCGCTCCATTGGGTGCTTGTTGTTGTAAAAAACTAGAGGCTTGCATTTGATCTTGTCCTAACGTTGTAAATACAGTATTAAGAATAAACTGAAGTACGAATGGAGATAAAACAACAATAAACATATTGTGAAATAGCATACTTATACTCAGTGCAAAACTAGCCCATACCCCGGAAAACAAACCAGTCAATAATATATAGAACAAAATGTGTAATAATGGGTGACTATAATAAAAATCAGGAAAAAATGTATAACCTGTTACTAATGGCATTTCATTATTGATAACACGATCAGGCGGAATATTAGGAAACTTCATGAAAGACAAATAAAGATTAACAATTAGAGGCAGCGTTCCAGTAATAAAAGCTGCGGCAAAATTCAATCCAAATAAAGCCTTGAAGTATAAACTTGCTTTTTTCCTTATAAATAAAAAAGGTGTATAGCCAGTACGTTGATCACTTGCGAATAAATCTGCTAATGGAAGAGATACTATTACAGGTAAAAGGAAAAGAAACAAGGTAGGGTAGTCTGAAATTCCACCAATCCCCATCCACTTGGTATAAGGTGTAAATGCTATTCCGCCATCTTTTTCAATTGATTCTTCTAAAAAAAGTTCATCTGTATAAAAATAAGCAACAGAACAAAATAAGCCGATTAAAATTGCGATATAAAATGACTTTCTATGTAATAGTCGGTGTAAAATTAGTCCGCCCATAAAATCCTCCTCTAAACAAGTAAATAGGTACTGAAATATCAGTACCTAAGAATTTATCAATAATCTGCGCTCCAAAATCCATTAGAATGGCCGTTTCCGTCTTTTTTAGCAGCAATTGAAGCGACTACTGTTCTAGATCCTTTGTTATCTTCAAGGGCATAATTTGTCATTAATATTGTGCCCTTTTTTCTTACTGTATAATTATGACCATGGGAAACATCATGCCCGTTTGCTTTAACCCAAGATTTATATGAAATATTTATATCATTTACTCTTTGATAGACAGCACTCTTAGTATATTTTTCGAGTTTACCAGTCTCATCGTATGGATTTCCTTTTAAAAACCCAAAATGATAACTTTTTGTCATACCTTTTGAATCAGCAAAAGCTTTGTTAATACCTACTAAAGTAAAACTAAGTCCTATAATAAGAGTGAAAATAAAAAACTTTTTTTTCATGCTCTAATAACTCCCTTTTGAATGTTTCACGTTTTATTACGAATATTTATCGTAGTCAGGACTCCATACTCCGTTAGAGTGCCCATTTCCATTTTTTTTAGCTGCAATAGAAGTGCTTACGGATTCTGCCCACCAACTTCTATAATCTTCAACTGCATAGTTTGTCATTAATACTACGCCCTTATTTCTTACTGTATAATTATGACCGTGCGAAGCATCATGCCCGCTTGCTTTAACCCAAGATGTATATGCAATATTAACATCTTTTACATTTTGATATACATAAGTTGTTCGGTACTTTTGACGTTCAGTTGTCTCATCATAAGGATTTCCTTTTAAGAATCCAAAATGAAATTTTGTATCTACAAAGTTTCCATCAGGTGGGTGCTTTGCTAATAGTTTGGCAGTGCCTAAAGAAGTAAAACTGACTCCCAAAATGAGCATAAATACAAGTATCTTTTTTTTCAATGAATTCACCTCTATATTTTTTTTATATTAAAAATCTTGTCTGCCACACCGTAACAGTCATGATTTTCGTTCAACCAAATAAACCGAAGAGAAACAACTGCTGATTTTCCTTTAAAAGATGGTAATTTGATTTGAAAATCTGCATCAGGTCCAGGATCTTTGTAAGTTTGTTTCCATGTGACTTCTTTTCCCTTTTCGTCTCTAATTTTCCCAAGTATGTAATTTGGTGTAGGATGCTTTAATTCCTTTACCATTTCAATTTTATTATGTTTTGGGAGAGGGACAATATCGGTCTTTTTTCCTTTAAGTAAATTTTTGATGTCAGCATTATTCGTCTCTACTTGTTTGTTGTAAAAAGGGCCATTCTTAAAATCAGATGACCAAAAAATTTTTTTGAAATAAATATTTTTCGAATCAGAGTCTAACCAAAAATCATTATTTTCGTCCTTAGGATCTTTGGAGGTATCTGTTATTACAATGATTGGTTCGGATACCGAATCTGTTACCATCTTGACTTCATTATTTTTGCCACAAGCAGAAACCATTAAGAGGGATGCTGTAAAAAATAGTGAAAAGATTAATTTCTTCATTAAAGAACACTTCCCTTATTTACTCAGAAAAATTCCAATAGACTCATATTAACTATAATATTTTTACAAGTCAACTATTTTTTTCTATTTTTTTGAGTATTTATTCTTGTATTTACCTTTTGGCATAGATCGCGAGATAATTTTGAAAGATAAAAGACGATGGTCTTACAGAGGTATGCTTCAGGTATATATATTTATAGTCGTGCCTAGGAATATAATAGTTTCTTAACAGGAGATTAAATTTCTATACTGGTTTAAATGATTAATAGCTTTTATTCATAGTTATTTTTAGAAATGTCTTTTATAATGAGCCTTCAAACATCACTGTTGAAGTGTATTAAACCATCCGATAATGGAGCGTAATACGGTACTTCAATGTTAAAATAAATTGGGATACTGTAAGAAAGAATAGAAAATATTGAATCTAAACTGGAGGCGCGATATGAATCGTGAAAAACAGCAGCTCAGCATAGAAGCTGCAAAATTATATTATCAATCAGATTACAGCCAGCAGCAGATTGCCGAACTGCTTAATCTGTCACGCCCCACCGTTTCCCGATTGCTGCAATACGCAAAAGAAAAAGGATTTGTCCAAATTCGCGTGATGGACCCTTTTGAGGATTTAGATGCGCTCGGTTCCATGCTGGAAGAGAAATACGGGCTTCTCGAAGCGCACGTTGTGTTTTCTCCGACACCGGACTATGCAGCAATCACACATGGCTTGAGCCGTTACGGTGCAGAATATATGCATGAAACGGTAAAAGACGGCGACATCGTCGGCGTCAGCTGGGGAACCACCATGTATCAGATCGCGCAAAACATGCAGCCAAAGCAGGTAAAAGGCGTAGAGGTCGTCCAGCTGAAAGGCGGCATCAGCCATTCCCGGGTAAACACCTATTCAGCTGAAACGATTCAGCTGTTTGCAGAGGCTTTTCAAACGATGCCGCGCTATCTTCCGCTTCCCGTCGTGTTTGATAATGCGGATGTGAAGAAAATGGTGGAGAAAGACCGTCATATCGAGCGGATCATTGAGATGGGCAAGCAGGCGAATATCGCTCTTTTCACGGTGGGAACAGTCCGTGACGAAGCGCTGTTATTCCGGCTCGGCTATTTTAACGAAGAAGAGAAAGCGTTGCTGAAACATCAGGCTGTCGGAGATATCTGTTCGCGTTTCTTTGACGAGGAAGGGAAGATTTGCAGCACCGCCATCAATGACCGGACCATCGGCGTCGAGCTTGAGGATCTGAGGCTGAAGGAACGCTCTATATTAGTGGCCGGCGGAAGCCGAAAAGTGTCCTCCATCCATGGTGCGTTAACAGGAAAATATGCCAATGTGTTAATCATTGACCAGCATACCGCAAGGGCACTTGTTAATGATTTGTGACACCTTCAGACCGTTCGCTGAACAAAATTTCAATTACCAATTTACATATGTTCAAAAGTCGGGTATGCTAAAAAATATCTTAACAAAAAAGGAAGTGTGCGAAGGATGACATTAGCCAATAAAATTGATCATACAGCTTTGAAACCGCATACACAAAAAGCGGATATTCTGAAATTAATAGAAGAAGCGAAAACATACAAATTCGCTTCTGTATGTGTAAACCCGACATGGGTGCAGCTGGCTGCAAAAGAGCTTGAGGGAACAGGAGTTGACGTATGTACAGTCATCGGCTTCCCGCTCGGCGCCAACACAACAGAAACAAAAGCGTTCGAAACGAAGGATGCGATTTCAAAAGGCGCCACTGAAGTGGACATGGTCATTAACATCGCTGCTTTGAAAGACAAAGAAGACGACGTAGTGGAAGCGGATATCCGCGGTGTAGTGGAAGCTGCAGCCGGAAAAGCGCTTGTCAAAGTTATTATTGAAACATGCCTGCTGACAGATGAAGAAAAAGAGCGTGCATGCCGTTTAGCGGTTTCTGCGGGAGCGGATTTCGTGAAAACTTCAACAGGCTTCTCAACAGGCGGCGCAACGAAGGAAGATATCGCTTTAATGCGCAAAACAGTAGGACCTGATATCGGCGTAAAAGCATCCGGGGGTATCAGAACGAAAGAAGATGTAGACACGATGATCGAAGCAGGTGCGAGCCGCATTGGCGCAAGCGCAGGCGTTTCCATTGTAAAAGGAGAAAACGGAGCCGGCGGAGACAATTATTAAGAAGCAGACGGAAGGCACATCGCTTTCCGGTCCTGCTTTTCTTTCCGGGGAAATAATAATGTAAGCGAATACAAATAAAGGAGAAACACATATGAAGTATTTGATTGGGATTATCGGTTTAATCGTGTTTTTAGGCCTTGCGTGGATCGCGAGCAGCGGCAAAAAAAGAATTAAGATCCGCCCAATTATTGTCATGCTCATTTTGCAGTTTATTCTCGGTTACATTCTCCTCAATACGGGGATCGGGAATTTTCTCGTAGGAGGATTTGCACAAGGATTCAGCTACCTGCTTGGCTATGCGGCAGAAGGAATCAACTTTGTGTTTGGCGGTTTGGTGAATGCGGATCAATCGACATTCTTTATGAACGTTCTCTTGCCGATTGTATTTATTTCAGCACTCATCGGGATTCTGCAAAAATGGAAGATCCTCCCGTTTATTATTAAATACATCGGCCTTGCCCTCAGCAAGATTAACGGGATGGGAAGACTGGAGTCGTACAATGCTGTCGCATCTGCGATTTTAGGGCAATCAGAAGTATTTATCTCCTTAAAGAAAGAACTCGGTTTACTGTCACAGCAGCGGTTGTACACGCTTTGCGCTTCTGCGATGTCAACCGTATCCATGTCAATCGTCGGCGCTTACATGACGATGCTGAAGCCTGAATACGTCGTAACGGCTCTTGTATTGAACTTATTTGGCGGTTTTATCATTGCCTCTATTATTAATCCTTACGAGGTCGCAAAAGATGAGGATATGCTTCGTGTAGAAAATGAAGAAAAACAATCCTTCTTCGAAGTGCTCGGAGAATACATCTTAGATGGTTTCAAAGTAGCGGTTGTTGTCGCAGCGATGCTGATCGGATTTGTCGCAATTATTGCTTTGATCAATGGTATTTTTAACGCTGTACTCGGTATTTCCTTCCAAGACCTGCTTGGATATGTGTTTGCTCCATTCGCTTTTCTTGTTGGTATTCCATGGAATGAAGCTGTTAACGCCGGAAGCATTATGGCAACAAAAATGGTATCGAACGAATTTGTCGCCATGACGTCTCTTTCGCAAAACGGTTTTCATTTCAGCGGCCGTACAACAGCGATTGTCTCAGTATTCCTCGTTTCGTTCGCGAACTTCTCTTCCATCGGTATCATTGCCGGTGCTGTTAAGGGTCTGAATGAAAAGCAAGGAAACGTCGTTGCTCGCTTCGGTCTGAAATTATTATACGGTGCCACGCTTGTCAGCTTTTTAACAGCTGCAGTTGTAGGTCTGATTTACTGAACATAATCGAAAAGGATCGGTGACTATAATGAGAATGGTAGATATTATCATCAAAAAACAAAACGGAAAAGAACTCACCACAGAAGAAATCCAGTTTTTCGTGAACGGCTATACGGACGGAAGCATTCCTGATTATCAGGCAAGCGCGCTTGCCATGGCGATTTTCTTCCAGGATATGAGTGATCGTGAACGGGCGGACTTAACAATGGCTATGGTGAACTCCGGTGAAACGATTGATCTTTCTGCCATCGAAGGAATTAAAGTGGATAAACATTCAACCGGCGGGGTCGGCGACACGACAACACTCGTGCTTGCACCGCTTGTCGCGGCTCTTGATGTGCCGGTTGCCAAAATGTCCGGCCGCGGCCTCGGCCATACAGGCGGAACAATTGATAAATTAGAGGCGATCGACGGGTTTCACGTGGAACTGTCAAAGGAAGAATTTATTAAGCTCGTGAACCGCGACAAGGTTGCCGTCATTGGCCAAAGCGGCAACTTAACGCCGGCGGATAAAAAACTGTACGCCCTGCGAGATGTAACGGGTACGGTGAATTCCATCCCGCTTATCGCTAGCTCCATTATGAGCAAAAAAATCGCTGCCGGAGCAGACGCGATCGTGCTTGACGTGAAAACGGGAGCGGGCGCCTTCATGAAAACAGAGGAAGATGCGGCTGAACTCGCGAAAGCAATGGTACGAATCGGCAACAAGGTCGGCCGCCAAACGATGGCTGTCATCTCCGACATGTCCCAGCCGCTCGGCTTTGCGATCGGAAATGCGCTTGAAGTGAAAGAAGCGATTGACACACTCAAAGGCGAAGGCCCTGAAGACCTGCACGAGCTTGTCTTAACACTCGGCAGCCAGATGGTCGTGCTTGCGAAAAAAGCAGGTACATTAGACGAAGCAAGAGCAAAGCTTGAAGAGGTCATGAAAAACGGCAAAGCGCTTGAGAAATTCAAAGATTTCTTGAAAAACCAAGGCGGCGACAGCTCGATTGTTGATGATCCGTCTAAGCTTCCGCAAGCGGCTTATCACATTGATGTGCCAGCCAAGGAAGCGGGTGTCGTCTCCGAAATTGTCGCAGACGAAATCGGCGTCGCTGCCATGCTTTTAGGTGCCGGACGCGCCACAAAAGAAGATGAAATCGATTTAGCCGTCGGCATCATGCTCCGCAAAAAGGTCGGCGACAAGGTTGAAAAAGGCGAACCACTCGTGACGCTTTACGCCAACCGCGAAAATGTCGATGAAGTCATCGCGAAAGTATATGACAATATCCGTATCGCAGCGGAGGCGAAGGCGCCGAAGCTGATTCATACGTTAATTACAGAATAAAAATAAAGCACATCCCATCCTGAGTGGGGTGTGCTGTTTTGATTAAAGGATGTGATCAATCGGATATTCCTCTTGTCCGATTTTTTTTGCTTTCGTAAGATTTCTTCTGAAATAGTAGATGAGATAGCATAGGATGATACAAGGAATTCCGCAGAAGAGAGCGATTCTTTGATTGGGATCAAAAGCAAGACCGATACAAGAAGCAGAACATAATAAAAGAGCGGCTATCGGCATAAGAGGATAAAGCGGTGTGCGAAATGTCAGATCTTTTACATTCCCCCCTTTTTTCAGAAATCTCTTTCGAAACAAGAGTTGGGACAAGGCAATGCTCATCCAGACCACGACCCCTGCAAATCCAGCAATCGCTACCATCACCACATAAACAGTTCCAGGCGCCACAATGCTGGAAACGAGAGATAAACAAGATACAGCCATACTGATGATTAAGGCATTTAGGGGAATGCCTTTAGATGTGACTTTTTTAAAGCGAGAGCTGATCATGTTTTCATTTGCTAACGACCACAGCATACGAGTTGAGGCATATAGTCCTGAATTGGCAACGGACAGCAAGGCTGTTAATATAACAAAATTCATAATGTCTGCGGCGTAAGGGATTCCGATTTCTGCAAATACTGCTACAAAGGGGCTTTCAATTACACCTGCTTCTTTCCATGAAATCAATCCGGATAATACGAAGACGGCACCGATGAAAAAAATGACTGTCCTCCATGCGACATTGCGGATAGAACGCGGAATATCCTTTTGAGGATTTGCGGATTCTCCTGCTGTGACTCCGATTAATTCTGTTCCGGAAAAGGCAAAGCTCACAGATATCATGGCGATAAATACGGCGAGGAAGCCGTTCGGAAACAATCCTCCATGACCTGTGAAATTTGAAAACATAGGGGCATCAGCCGTCCCGTTTAAAGAGATCAAGCCAAACATGGCGGCGCCTCCTAAAATGATAAATAAAATGATGGTGACAATCTTCACGCTCGAAAACCAAAATTCAGTTTCCGCAAATAATTTGACTGAAAATGCGTTGCATACGAAAAGGAGAGCTGCAAAAATCGCACTCCACATCCATACGCTGCTGTCAGGAAACCAGCGCTGCATGAGAATACCGGATGCGGTAAACTCAGAACCTACCGTCACCACCCAATTCACCCAGTACATGATGCCGACCATAAAACCGGTAGATGGCCCGATGAATGTTGTGGCGTATTTTTGAAAGGAACCGGTCACCGGCATGGCGACCGACAATTCACCGAGACATTGCATGACGAGGTACATCATCAATCCGCCGATTACATAAGCGAGTATCGTACCGCCGGGACCGGCTTGGCTGAGCGTATAGCCCGTACTGAGGAAAAGTCCTGTTCCTATGACGCCTCCCAATGAAATCATAAATAAGTGCCTGCTTTTCATTGTCCGTTTTAGCTGATGGCCGCTTTTTTCCTGAAGACCCACCGTTTCGTCCTCCTTTTAGCTGCCGTTTATCAGGCAGATGAGTTTCTTGTAACCAAAATACAACCTGCCGGAAGATCACTTGAATCGGGAGCGTTTCATTCCTTTTAATGCGTGTAACAGAACGTGAGCTGCGGCTCTGCTTGTCATATCTCGAAAATCGAGGGTGGGATCAACTTCAACGATTTCGATCCCTGCGACATTGGGCTCTTGTGCGATGTACTTGATGGCTTCGAGTAATTCGTCTGTATAAAGGCCGCCCGGGCCAATCGCTGGACAGCCGGGTGCATGGGACTGGTCTAAGACATCCATATCAACAGATATAAAAATGAAGTCTGTTCTTGTTTGAACGGCAGGCAGGATCTCTTTAATGGTCGGGATCAGTCCTTTTTCACGAATCATTCCCATCGTGTGGATGTCCACGTGATGATTTTTCGCGTATGTTTCATAAGCCAAGCTGTTGCTGAATTCTCTGATACCCAGTTGAATCAAATGCTGGCCTTCTATGATCTCTTCATCCAAAAGGCGGCGGAAGGGGGTGCCGTTTGTCGGCCCTCCGTCCTCCGTGTTCCGCACATCATGATGGGCATCAAATTGAATAACGGCTGTCGTTCCTTTCGTTTGCGCAATCGCTTTTATGGTGGAGTAGCTGATGGAGTTATCTCCCCCGAGTATGAGCGGTACCCAATCTGGGTGATCTGAAAGCAGAGCATGCATGGTTTGGAAGATTTGATCATGTGATTTCACGATATCAGTCACATGAATATCGACATCCCCCAGATCATAAAGAAAATCTGATACGATATGTTCCCCAAGCTCCGCAGAATAAGCAGATGAATGCTTTAGAGCCTGGCGGATTGTTCCGGGGGCAAAGGAAGCGCCGGAATGACTGATAGAGGATTTTGATAGGGGGACACCTATCAGCGCCGGCCCCTTAATGCTTTGGCCGTTCCATTTTTCTATCAGATCGCTCATTTTCGTTACATCACGGTCTTTAAACGATGAACCGGCCTCTCTGAGAAAAGGGTATTTATCCAAGAATGGCTCCCTCCCTGTTGACAACAAATGTCCCATTTTTCATGACTTGATGTACATGATTGACGCCGTAGTGATACGGAATATACATGTAATTCGAGGCTTGCCAAATGACAAGATCTGCTGAGCGGCCAGCTTTAAGCTGCCCTGCTTCTTCGCCTTTTCCTATGGCATATGCGGCGTTGACTGTGACGGCATGCCATATTTCTTCTGCGGTCATTTTCAGATGAAGCGCGGCAATCGACATGATCAGCTGAATATTTTCAGTTGGGGAGCTGCCCGGGTTAAAGTCCGTTGCCAGGCTGACACGTACACCCGCATCAATCATGTCTCTTGCTCTGGCATATGTGTGTTTGCCGAGATAAAATGTCGTGCCCGGCAAGAGGACGGCGATGGTTCCTGATTCAGCCATTTGCTGTATACCTTCATCTGAGGCGCCCACTAAATGATCGGCTGAGACAGCTCTTAGCTCAGCCGCTAATTCAGCTCCTCCAAGAGAATCAATTTCATCTGCGTGGATTTTTAATCCGAAGCCCGTCTCAGCTGCTTTTTGTAAATAACGGCGGGATTGACTGACTGTAAAAACACCTGTTTCTGTAAAAATATCTGCAAAGGCTGCGAGCTCCTCCTCTTTTATTTTTGGCAAGAGATTCAGCATGCGATCTAAAAATTCATCGGGGCTGTCCTTATCTTCAGGAGGAATGGCATGAGCCCCCATGAATGTGGAGACAAGGTCAATGGGCTGGCTTTCATGCAGTTTTTTTGCGACGCGCAATTGTTTCAGCTCTGTATCTATATCTAAGCCGTAGCCGCTCTTCACTTCAGCCGTGGTCGTGCCGTATGACAGCATTCTTTGCAGGTGAAAACGGCCTTTTTGCAGCAGCTCTTCCTCCGAGGCGGCCCGGGTATCTTTGACAGTGGACAAAATACCGCCGCCCTGCGCCAGAATATCTAAATAGGAGATGCCCTGAAGCTTAAGATTCATCTCCTTTTCCCGAGATCCGCCAAATACAAGATGGGTATGCGGATCGACGAGGCCCGGGGTTACAAGCCGTCCCGAACAGTCAATGATGTCGTCTGCCTCGTAATCGGCTTCAGTCCCTTTTTTTCCGGTGAACACAATCTTCTGTTCGTGGATTCCGACAACAGCGTCTTCGATCACATGAAGATCCTGCATGCTTTTGCCCGCGCGCGGGCCGCTGCTTTCCATCGTCAAAAGCTGACCGATGTTGATGAGCATTGTATCAATTTGTTTCGGCATGTTATCACTCCTTATTTTTGCATCGGCACGATAATGTCCTGCTTCTTCGCTACTTCAACGGCACGTTCATAACCCGCATCCGCATGGCGGATAATGCCCATCCCCGGATCGCTCGTTAAGACCCTGGCGAGCCGTTCGTCAGCCAGCTCACTTCCATCGGCAACTGCGACCATACCGGCATGCAGGGAATAGCCCATTCCGACGCCGCCGCCATGGTGGAAGGAAACCCAGCTCGCACCCGCCGCCGTGTTGACAAGCGCATTGAGCACAGCCCAATCACCGACAGCGTCACTTCCGTCTATCATCGCTTCAGTTTCCCGGTTTGGAGAGGCGACAGACCCGCAGTCCAAATGATCTCTCCCAATGACGACAGGCGCTTTTAGCTCCCCGTTTCGGACCAATTCGTTAATGGCAAGGCCCATCTTTTTTCGTTCTCCATATCCAAGCCAGCAAATGCGGGACGGCAAGCCTTGGAACGTGACTTTTTCCTGTGCCATATCGATCCAGCGGTGAAGGGCCTTGTTTGCCGGGAACAGTTCTTTTAATAACGCATCCGTACGGTAAATATCTGCCGGATCACCGGAAAGTGCCGCCCAGCGGAATGGTCCTTTTCCTTCACAGAATAAGGGGCGGATGTAAGCAGGGACAAATCCCGGAAAATCGAAGGCATTCTCCAGGCCTTCATCTTTAGCAACTTGCCGGATATTGTTGCCGTAGTCAAATACAACTGAGCCCTTTTGTTGAAAGGCCAGCATGGCTTCCACATGTTTTTTCATGCTTTGTTTCGCAAGGCGCACATAAAGGTCTGGATTGTCTTGGCGCAAGCGATCGGCTTCATCAAGTGAATAGCCCTCGGGAACGTAACCGATTAATGGGTCATGGGCAGACGTTTGATCGGTGACGATATCAATGGTGACGCCGCGGTTCAGAAGGGTATGATGAACCTCTGCCGCGTTTCCGAGAAGAGCGATGGAGAGAGGTTTTCCTGCCAGCTTTGCCTCTTCAGCCCACGCTAAGGCTTCCTCAATCGACGCTGTTTTACGGTCACAGTATTTCGTTTCAATTCGTTTGTCGATTCGTTTTTCATCAACCTCGACGGCAATCACAACTCCGTCATTCATCGTGACAGACAGCGGCTGGGCGCCTCCCATTCCGCCGAGACCGGCTGTCAGCGTCAATGTCCCTTTTAACGTTCCTCCGAAATGCTGTCTCGCGAGCTCAGCGAAGGTTTCATACGTTCCTTGCAAAATGCCTTGTGAGCCAATGTAAATCCAGCTGCCAGCTGTCATTTGCCCGTACATCATTAACCCTTTTTTCTCAAGCTCGTGGAATTGCTCCCAGTTCGCCCACTTTGGAACAAGAACAGAGTTTGCTAAAAGCACGCGCGGTGCCTGCGGGTGCGTACGGAACATGCCGATGGGCTTTCCGGATTGCACGAGCAATGTCTCATCATGTTTTAGTGTTTTCAGAGAATGCTCAATGGCGCGAAATGCATCCCAATCCCGAGCGGCTTTGCCAATCCCGCCGTATACGATGAGGTCCTCCGGCTTCTCGGCGACTTCCGGATCAAGGTTGTTGCGAAGCATCCGAAGCACCGCCTCTTGTTCCCACCCTAAACATTCAAGCTCTGTCCCCCGGTTGGCACGGATTGATTTTTTTACATCAGTCATATGTTCATCCCCCTCAATTCTTCGTTCTGTTGATATGGTAATAAAGATTCCTTCTTCAGCCAGGCAGTCAAGCGTTCGATGTCATAGGAAAAAACGCGGTCCTGCTGAATAGACGGCACGACTTTTCTCATTTCTTGAAAAAGCTGTTTGGTGTAGGATGCTGCATGTTCTATGCCTCTGTATTCAACAGCCTGCAATGCGCAAATCGCTTCAATCGCAACCACTCTTCTCGTATTCGCGATCACCTGATAAGCATGCCGAGCGGCGATGGTTCCCATGCTGACATGGTCTTCTTGGTTGGCGGATGACGGAATAGAATCCACACTTGCAGGATGGGCCAGTGTTTTATTTTCAGAAACAAGCGAGGCAGCGGCATACTGCATGATCATTGCACCGGATTGCAGACCGGGATGAGGGCTTAGGAACGGCGGCAGGTCATTCAGCTGCGGGTTCACAAGGCGTTCTATCCTGCGCTCTGCGATATTCGCAAGCTCTGATACTGCGATTTTTAGAAAATCCATGGCAAAGGCGATCGGCTGCCCGTGAAAGTTTCCGCCAGAAATGACTTTGTCACCGTCATTGAAAATAAGAGGATTGTCCGTAGCTGCATTCATCTCAATCTCTAATTTTTCCTTCACGTAGCCTAACGTCTGCCAGGTCGCACCGTGCACTTGCGGAATACAGCGCAATGAATACGCATCCTGGACCCGCAGTTCTCCTTGAGAGGTCGTCAGGCCGCTGTCAGATAGATAAAAGCGAATTCGTTCTGCGACATCGATCTGCTCCTGGTAGCCGCGGGCGGAGTGAATATCCTCGTCAAACGCATCGATAATCCCGCGGAGCCCTTCAATCGTTAAGCTGGCAATGCGCTCTGTTTGGTAGGCTAGTTTTTCCGCTTCAATGTATGCGACCACACCCATAGCGGTCATAGCCTGTGTGCCGTTAATCAGGGCAAGCCCTTCCTTGGATGTCAGCGCTACCGGCTGAATGCCGGCTTTTTTCAAGCCTTTCATTGCCGGCATCCTTTCTCCCTCAAAAAAGACTTCTCCTTGCCCGATCAGTGCAAGCGCCAGATGGGAGAGCGGCGCCAGATCCCCACTTGCACCAAGTGATCCCTGCTGGGGAATGACAGGATGGACACGTTTATTTAAAAAAGCAAGCAATTGCTCAATCAGCTCAGCACGCACACCGGAAAACCCTTTTAACAGCGCATTGGCGCGCAAAAGCAGCATGGCCCTGGAAACACACTCAGGAAAAGGATCGCCGACTCCGCAGGCATGAGAAAGAATTAAATTCAGCTGCAGCGCCGCCGAGTCTTCCTTCTGAATCAGGACATCACTGAATTTGCCAAATCCGGTGGTAATGCCGTATATTGTCTTTTCTTCGTGAACAATGCGCTCCACTGCCGCTCTGCTTTTTTTCACACGCTCCATACTTTCTTCGGAAGCCGCTGTCTCTTCAAAATCAAACAGCACTCGCGCGACATCGGCTGTTGTCAATGAAGAACCGTCTAATGTCACCATAAGCCCAACTCCTTTGTCTTTACTTTGGTAAAGCGCCCATACAAAAAGGGGGCTATGCTGTGAAAACCTGATTTCACGCATAGCCCCCTATCGTCTAAGATCTATGGGCTGTTTCATATGTGATTAATTCCAACGCCGAATGTTTCATGCTCAAGTCCTTTAATCGGCGCCCCGATTGTTCCGTAAAGCGAGACAGCAATCCAATCGCCTTCCGCTTCACTTTCATAAGGATTTCCCCTCAAAACGGCGAACCTCAGGCCAACCGTCCGAAGCAGTGATCCAAGCAGCATTTCACCTCTGGTCACGCCATGCAAAGCCTCCATCGTCGCATGATAAAGCGCATGTGACTCACGGTAACCCTCAGATTGAATGACCCCGCTCTTTTTGGAAGCGGTTTCAATTGCGGCTACTACTTTATGCGCGTCCATTGATCCTACCTTGCCAAGACAGACTTTCCATCCATCTCGCTCCAGTTCCTCGACCTGTGTACTTTCCTCAGCTTCATGAAGCAGCAGAAGAACAGACAGCCGGCCAATACGGCGCTCTTTGTGCAGTGTCATATGAATCACTC
This sequence comes from Bacillus sp. AF23, assembly GCF_020861455.1. Taxonomy (NCBI): domain Bacteria; kingdom Bacillati; phylum Bacillota; class Bacilli; order Caryophanales; family Bacillaceae; genus Bacillus; species Bacillus sp. AF23. The sequence continues at coordinate 191,902 of NZ_JAJHVY010000037.1, read as the reverse complement.
AATTCCTAAAAATTCTGATAACTATTAACTGAGTATTATATTAATTGTTTCAGCAATAGAAGTCAAAAGGTTTTTTACAGTCTTTAACAAGTTAGATTGGTATTGTGATATCGTGACGCAGAAAGCAGGACGGGTTTTTTCAGCGATTGCACACGATATCCGGACAGGAGGAAAGCGCCGCTGTCTTACTCTCAATATGCGTTTACTAAGTCGTATTTTTTGCAAAGCATTTTCTCAAGAGCCAGCCGAATGACATCCTCAGCACCGCCAAGCCGAATGACTCCGGTGTTGACGAGCAGTCAGGCATCATCTTAAAAAACGCCGACAACGAAATGGCTGTATCACAGTCGACGACTTTACAAAAACGGACAAAGCAGTTATTACATGTACGCGAATGAAAAACAGAGTGATGAAAGAAGGAGAAACAGCAAAAGAGTTGAACTATGAAGGAGAGGATATGCAAGCAGCAGTTCTGCGCAAACAGCCAGACAATGTAAGAGAACAGTGAGAAATCACCTATCAGTTTGAATATGAAAACATTCGGCTGTTTTAATAGGCTGGGGTTTCTTCATAGAAGAATGTAAACGTTTAAAATTTTATAAAAAAGAGAGGCGAATTGTTTAGATGTTCAACCGATTGTTCCGTGTATGTTTTCTTATAGCTCTTATCATGGCCTTCACCCTCCCAAACTCCGTCTATGCACAAAAACCCGTCTTTAAAGAAGTCAGCGTCCATGATCCTTCCATCATTGAGACGAACGGCATCTTTTACGTTTTCGGATCTCATCTCGCTTCAGCGAAAACAAATGACCTCATGCAATGGCAGCAGCTAACCACCAGCGTCAGCAACAATAACCCTCTTATTCCCAATGTCTATGAAGAATTAAAAGATACCTTCGAATGGGCACAATCCGATACCCTGTGGGCGGCTGATGTCGCACAGCTGGCGGACGGCAAATACTATATGTATTACAACGCCTGCCGCGGTGACTCACCAAGATCCGCCATGGGAGTGGCCGTCGCTGACAACATCGAAGGACCCTATAAAAACAAAGGCCTCTTTTTAAAATCAGGCATGAAAGGCACAAGCAATGACGGAACACCGTATGACGCAACAAAACACCCGAACGTCGTAGACCCGCACACCTTTTTTGATAAAAACGGCAAGCTGTGGATGGTGTACGGTTCATATTCAGGCGGCATTTTCATTCTGGAAATGAATCCGAAAACTGGCTTCCCGCTCCCTGGACAGGGGTACGGCAAAAAACTGCTCGGCGGCAACCACAGCAGAATCGAAGGCCCATATATCCTCTACAATCCAGACACCAACTACTACTACTTATACCTATCATATGGCGGTCTAGACGCAACAGGCGGCTACAACATCCGTGTGGCCCGCTCCAAAAAACCAGATGGCCCGTATTATGACGCAGAGGGCAGTCCAATGATTGATGTCAAAGGCAAAGAAGGCACATTCTTCGATGACCGCTCCATTGAGCCGTACGGCGTCAAACTCATGGGCAGCTATTCATTTGAAACAGAAACTGAAAAAGGAGCCGGATACATCTCACCGGGCCACAACTCAGCCTATTATGACGAAAAAACCGGCCGTTCCTATTTAATCTTCCACACCCGCTTCCCGGGCAGAGGTGAAGAACACGAAGTCAGAGTCCACCAGATGTTCATGAACAAAGACGGCTGGCCGGTAGCAGCGCCATATCGATACGCAGGTGAAACCTTGAAAAAAGTAAAACAAAAGGACATCACAGGAACATACAAACTCATCCAGCACGGAAAAGACATCTCAGCCGACATCAAAAAAACCATCAACATTCAGCTCAACAAAGACCACACCATTTCCGGGGAAATGACCGGTACATGGCAGAAAACAGGAAAAAACACAGCCGACATCACGTTAGCCGGCAAGACGTATAATGGGGTATTTTTACACCAGTGGGATTCGGTGAGAGAGAAGAACGTGATGACGTTTAGTGTATTGAATGGCAGCGGTGAGGCTGTATGGGGATCTAAATAAGATAGAGAAGGCGCCTTCGTAGGAAGGCGTTTTTTATCGTCTTTATTGACTATAAGCAATAGTCCAACGGAAGAACGGGAATGAGGTTAAAGACCTAAACGTAAAGTCCTCCTTGTGCTTGTTATCCCCGCTGTAAAATTGCAGATATCGAATTTATAGCAATTTAGAATCGGTGTAACTCTTTCTAAGACAAACCTTTTTACCTATTTATCCAATATGATCCATCATGTAATATGAAAATAGTCTGTATTGTAAAGAATTGACACAGTTTGATAGAAACACGAGGTGTTGCGGCATGCATAGTGAAATGTTGTTACATTCGGTAAAAGCCGACTTACATGAAAAACAGGAACAGATCCATCAGTTAAAACGAGTGCTGCACGAAATCAGGCAAATCAAACACGAATTTTCTGAGGCCCAGCATCTCATTCATCGGCCTCACCTTAACCGAGAGGCATGGAGAGGAACACATGCGGAGCGGTTTGAAGATATTCGTGAAGGAATGAACAAAGCATATCGTCAAATCAAAAGCGAACAGGTCAGCGGAATCATCGAAAGCATCGAAGGAAAAATCCACTCCTTAGAGGGCGATGTGTATTCCATCAGACGCCAAATCACAAGAATAGAGCATGAAATAGAGAAGGAAAAACATAAAAAGTGAGGTGAACACAAATGGCCCAGGAAATTAAAATGGTGTATGGCACAGTGAAGCAAGGGCTTTCTCAGCTCAAGCATTCAGCTGAACTCAAGTCCTCCGTGCCCGGCCATCTCTCAGGCAGAAACCATTTGAATGTTGTAAAGTCCATCGAGCAATTAAATGAGGACATCAAAGAGCTCACTGAAGCATATGCGTCCGTTCTGGCCAAGCATATCGCACAAACGGAAAGCGCGGTAAACGCCATGAAGGAAACGGACGAAAACATATCATCTTCCATGAAATAAAGCGCGGGAGGACAAGGGATTGAAAACATTAGATGTCCACGCTCTTCACGAGGGCATTCAGGATACGATTGAGAAACTGGACAAGCAAAAACAGCAGCTGGAGAAGCTGGAAAAAAGCGTTGAGCATATGGCAGGCATGAAGGATGCGCTAAAAGGAAAAGGCGGAGATGCCATCCGGACCTTTTACGAGGAGTGCCACAAGCCCTTTCTCCTTTTCTTCGGCATGTTTATCGACGAATACAAAAAAGTGCTGAAACAAACACAGCATGCGATTGCCTCTGTAGAATCTGACTCCCACGGCATGATCGCAGAGGCTTTTCTCTCACACGACGCGAGACACGGGGTCAAGCATGCACGAGAAGTGACAGAACAGCTCACTGACGCAGTCAATCGCCAGACATCAGCTATCGACCACATCGTCAGCCTGCCGACAGTCAATGACTCCTTTTTCCGGATGGAAACAGAACAGGCTGAGCGACTGATTTCAGACACCCTGAATAAGCTCTTTCAATTTGACGGCCAGCAAACTCAAGCACTAGAAACGGCAAAATCAGATTTTCAAACGATGAAAAAATATATAGACCAGCTCGAAACCATGTACACCGGTCCGAAAATTGAAATCACAGGATACAAAACCGGCTCTATCTTGAAATCTCAGGAAGAAGAAAACATCAACCAAACCTTCGGCGCCATCAATCCGCAAATGAAACAGCTGGATGAATCACCGATGGAGATGATGCTGAAGAAACTGGAGAAACATAAGCAATCAAACGTTGATTCTGTGATGATGGATGGCAAACAACAGAAGATCGAGCGCGAGATTTATGGTGATGACAGTAATTTAACTGTATTACAGAAAGAAGCAGCAACCCACCCGAAAGTCTATGGAGACATACGGGTGATAAATGATAAACTATATAATCATAAAGGATTAAAAAAGATAGATACGATTCAAGTGATTGACGAGCTAGAAAGTGATACTGCAAGCATTGACTACGTCGGCGGCAAATATATTGTATATGAAAACGGACAAATTGTGAGAGAATTCTATGCTGGAGGGAAAAAACGGCTAGAAGAAGTGTCTTACATTCCAGACGATAAAGTAGGCGGAGCTAAGTCACTGGATTCATTTCTTGCCGGAACCCAGTATGAATTTATTGAGTGGGTAAGTCCTCAGGGCGCTATAAAAAAATTGGCGGTCCGAGGCGGGAAGCGTGTTGTCAAAACAGTTGCAAAGAATGAAATTAAGGAAGACGTTAAGAAGGTTACTTCTAAGGATACGGGTAAAAAAGTTGGTGGAGTTAATAAATTTAATTTTGCTGGAAATGCAAAAAATCATCTAATAAATGTCGAAAATGTTAATACTAAAAAAGGTATTGTTGGTGGTCACAATCTGGATGAATTTAACAAGGCATTGAAAAGTCAAGGTTTCAATCCAGATGATTTAATTGTGTCTAAAAAACGACATCAATCAATTGAAGGAATTTATGAAGTAGAGTATAAAATACCTAGAAAAGATATGGCTGGTAAAATTGCCGAACCAGTATCATATAAAAATATCAAGCAACCAAAAACAGTTTATGACCCATCTAAAATTAGCAATGACAAAATTTATCAATGGGGACAGGAAGCAATGCAGAACGGAAAAGTAAATGGAAGACTTGTTGAAGGAACTGCTGCAAACGGTTTAAAATTTAGAGGATATCTAAATGAGGCTGGTGAAATAACAAACTTTTTCCCTATTATTGATTAAACTAAAATATGATGTTATTGGAGGACGAAAATGAGTAAAGAATATCAAGTAAATGAAAGTAAAGAAGATATTGATAAATTAATGTTAACATATTTTAATTTCATAAATGGAAAGTACCTAGAAAAAGCATTAAAAAGCTTTGCCGAAAGAGAAGGTTATGGACAAGAGGTAGTATTTGCTTTTTTTCAGTCTGATTTAGATGAATATGATATGGCACAATTACCTAGACCCTTAGATGAAAAACATGTTTTGATAGAATTAGGTTACCCAGCTGTTGAAATTGAACAAATGGCTTTTTTAGATTTTAAAACATTTTATGATTATTTAGATAAAAATGTAAAAGAGGAAGTGAAGAAAAATCCAGAGAAAACTGTGCTGACAGATTTATTGGCGGAAGTGAAACTTAGTTTATGTATATAATTTCTTATAATTAACTAAAAACAGAACTCTATTACTTGATTAAGTAACACAGCTTTGTGAACTCGCTACCGAGTTTCAAATAACTTACAAAAATCTAGCTATTTTGTATAAAACTGGTATCGATTGCATGAGGGTACTGCTAAATAAGGTCATCATGTTCGAATAAAGACTACTTTCGAGAGTGATATTAGCTGTGACTTTGATAAGTATTTAGTGAAGCTAAGAATATATGAGGATTTTGTGTATGAATAAAGTAAGTTTAAAACCTTGAAGGGGGAACCTTTCAAGGTTTTTGTTAATTACCATCCTTTTTTCAGAAACAATAAAAAGGTAAGGGGAGGTTTGTAATTTTTACTTTTTATAGCGTGTTGTCAAAGATGTGGCTAAACATGTTGCTGAGAAGGAAAGCAAGGGTGAAGTTAATAAGGTTGCTTCAAAGGGGGCGACTCATTTTACAAAGGATAATGGGGGATCAAATGCTAATGACTTTATTTCAAGTCATTCACAAAAGCATATGTATAATCCAAATAAAGCTTCCACTCCTAAAAAAACACAGTACGGTAAAGACATAAATGTGTCCGAATTAAGAAAAGACACCATGCTTAACCCAGATAGTGTTGTTTACGATGATATTAGGAATACCATAGCATACAAAAAGAATTATAATTTTAATATTAGTACCCCTGATACTCCAACAGGACAACACAGAGTGTTTTTAAATCTTAATAATCCTAGAAGGCACTCGCAATTTCCTTATTTTAAACTTAATAAGTAATTAGGGGGATATGAATATGTATAAAAAAATTGAAGAAATACTAAATATAAAACTTCCTATCGAGTATGTTAATAGCTATCAAAATAATAATTTTAATAGGTTTAGCCGATTGTATCTACCTGATGATAAAGAGATAGTTGAAATTAAAAATTATTGTTCCTTGGAAAACGAAAAGGATGAAAATTATTTAGTAAATGTTTATGGTAGAGATAAAAATATGCTATTAGAAGATTTAATACCTTTTGCTATTACAGAGGATGAGGATTATATATGTTTTTATTACAATAAAGGCAGGGGACATGAGCCGTCTATTGTATATTTCAGCTATGATTTAGCGTATGAAGATAGGGCAGAAGCAATTTTTGAAATTGCAGATAGCTTTAGGGATTTCGTTAATTTTTTGAAATAACCTTATTTCAAAAGAATTAGAACAGTAATTGACTTTTCAAGTCTCTCCCTAATTTTAATGAAATGATTGGAATCTAAATAAAGGTAGTTTGAATTATGTTGAGAGTATCGGTATATAAAGAAAAAAAGCCAGAAGCAATAAATTTTGATTTTTATACTCCAATTAATATAGAATTTGGAAATTGGGATATATCAGAAGATAAAATGGTATACTGGAGAACCGGTGATTTTAAAAAATCATTAATCGAAATAGGATTTGCACAAAAAACGGGTCAAATTCGGTCTCTTACATTAACGCTTTGTGAAAGTGTTTATAAATTTCAAGAATGGAATATAGAAAACATTGAACCAATAAAAGGGGTTCCTGTTTTTAGCGTAGACCGACAACAGAATGAAATGTATATTGATGAAAAGGGAATATTAAACGTATATATATCAGATAAGACAGTTTATATTGAATTTTCAGCTCATGAGGTAGAATCTCTTATAGAAAATAATCACGTGTTATTTTGTTTGGATAGTGATGACAGTTTTTGTGGTGTCATTATAAACGATGTAGGAGATAATGAAATCAACATGTTAGAACAGGCATTAAAATAATAAAGAAAAACCTTGAAGGGCGAACCTTTCAAGGTTTTTGACAATTATCATCTTTTTCTAGCAACAACAAATAAAAAGTTAAGGGGCAGTTTAAAATGTTCATTACTTACAATGAATATGATTTATTAGAACTGTTTGAAAGTGAGCCAATAAGCGTGTCGAGTGATCCCCTTGCAGAAGTATTCATGTATTCTATCCAAGATATGAAAGGCTTTAAACTGATTCTGACAATGGATGTATATGCTTTGGAGTGCAATCTAAGTCTCGCCTTCAATGAGTTGCTTGTTTTTGAATCTAAGTTTATAAATGTTACTCAATTAAAGAGGTGTAATTCTGAACTATTTATATATATTCATAACGAACCAAAGGTAAAGGTTATATTTAAAAAGCAGCTTGGAATTATTTTCATTAATGACAGATATGAAATGCAAGGATATTAGAAATTGAAAATCACATTAAATACTTTCAAAGTACATCATGTAAATTACGATTGGAAAACTCTTTACGTTGGATTGAAGCAGGGGTGGATAAACAAGATTGAAGTAATGAATTATGCTGTTGAATATTTGATGAACCATCCCGTTGTACAACAAGAAGAAATTCTAGAACTGGCTTGGGGAGACAAGGATGAGATTGAAGAAGCCATTTTGAATATAATACGAGTTGAAGAGAATAGTTTTTATGCTATTGAAAAAAGAAAATGGAGATATGTTATTCTTCTTGAAGTAAAATCAAAGTATAGTGATCATGCAACCGAGCTTTTGGGCAAGCTTGCAGAAGTTTATGCAGATATGAATTATCCTGAAGATATGGAGGGTTTTATTTATTATCAGCCTTCTAATAACGAATGTAACCCGCTTTTATATTCCTATGAAAAAAATATAAATAGATTATGCAATTTGTTTCAAGACTTTTTAGTAAAAGAAAAACAAAATATACAAAATGGCTTACCGCTATAAACAAAATAGTCCATTCCCTTTAGTCAACACCAAAAATAAAAGCGTTGACACCCCCAAAAATCTAGTGCTAAAGTATACCTACAAACAAATACAGCGACCCGTCAGGATTGTTACTGCGAAAGCAGGCAAAACCTAAATGGTGCAGGTGCAGGAGGAGACTCTCGCAATCTGTGTCATTTAGGTTTTTTTTATTCTCTTTTAGGAGGTGATGCGGCATTTGATACAAAAAAAGCTGGTGAAAGGCGGCCACCTTTCATCCAGCAGTCCCCCCATAAAAAGGAGGTATACACATGGATTATGATAAATTATCGAAGGACATATTACAACTCGTAGGCGGTGAAGAAAACGTTCAGCGCGTGATCCACTGCATGACGAGGCTGCGTTTTAATCTTCATGACAACGCGAAGGCGGATCGCAGTCAGCTGGAGCAGCTGCCTGGAGTGATGGGCACCAATATCAGCGGCGAGCAGTTTCAAATCATTATCGGAAACGATGTGCCGAAGGTGTATCAGGCGATTGTGCGGCACAGCAATCTCAGTGATGAAAAGAGCGCTGGTTCATCCTCTCAGAAAAAGAATGTGCTGAGTGCGGTCTTTGATGTGATTTCTGGTGTGTTTACCCCGATTTTGCCTGCGATTGCGGGAGCGGGGATGATCAAAGGGCTTGTTGCGCTGGCAGTTACGTTTGGCTGGATGGCGGAGAAGAGCCAGGTTCATGTCATTCTGTCAGCTGTTGGTGACGGTGCGTTCTACTTTCTTCCGCTCCTGCTTGCGATGAGTGCGGCGAGAAAGTTTGGAAGCAATCCGTATGTAGCGGCGGCGATTGCAGCGGCGATTCTGCATCCGGATTTGACGGCGCTGCTCAGTTCAGGGAAAAGCATTTCCTTTATCGGGCTTCCTGTAACCGCTGCCACTTATTCATCAACGGTCATCCCGATTTTGCTTGCGATTTGGATCGCATCGTATGTGGAAAAGTGGATTGACCGAATCACGCATTCTTCTCTCAAATTGATTGTCGTTCCGACTCTGACATTGTTGATTGTCGTGCCGCTGACACTGATTACAGTTGGTCCGCTGGGTGCTATTTTAGGAGAATACTTGTCTGTCGGCGTAAACTATTTATTTGATCATGCCGGGCTTGTGGCGATGATTTTGCTTGCGGGAACGTTCTCTTTGATCATTATGACGGGCATGCATTATGCATTGGTGCCGATTATGATTAACAACATCGCGCAAAACGGCCACGATTATTTGCTGCCCGCCATGTTTTTGGCGAATATGGGACAGGCCGGCGCATCTTTTGCGGTTTTTCTTCGCTCCAGAAACAAGAAATTTAAATCGCTTGCGCTTACCACAAGTGTGACGGCGCTGATGGGGATTACAGAACCCGCGATGTACGGCGTGAATATGCGATTGAAAAAACCGTTTGCGGCCGCTTTGCTTGGCGGTGCGGCTGGCGGCGCATTTTACGGCGTGACGGGTGTCGCTTCCTACATTGTCGGAGGCAACGCAGGGCTGCCGAGTATCCCGGTCTTTATCGGCCCAACGTTTATTTACGCGATAATTGGTCTTGTGATTTCGTTTGTTGCGGGAACAGCGGCAGCTTATCTTATTGGATTCGAGGATGTACCGTCTGAAAGTGATCAGCCTTCTGTGACAAATGGTCATCAGGGCAGCGGAGAAATCATTCACAGTCCGATTAAAGGGGAAGTGAAAGCACTAAGCGAAGTCAATGACGGGGTATTTTCTGCCGGGATTATGGGAAAAGGATTTGCTATTGAGCCGGAAGAAGGAGAAGTGGTTTCACCTGTGTATGGAAGCGTTACCACCATTTTTAAAACAAAGCACGCTATTGGCATTACGAGTGATCAGGGAGCTGAAATCCTCATACACATTGGATTGGACACTGTCAAACTGGAGGGCCAATGGTTCACGGCTCATGTCAAAGAAGGCGACAAGGTCGCGCCTGGAGATCCGCTCGTTTCCTTTGATCTGGAACAGATTATAGCAGCTGGATATGACGTGATCACTCCGGTTATCATCACTAACACAGACCGATATTCATTTTCGCCGGTAAAAGAAATCGGCAGGGTTCAAACAAAAGAAGCGCTGCTTGCTTTATCTTAAAAAATAAACTGATGAGGTGAACTGTAATGAGTGCAAATGCAAAACGATTTCCAGAAGGATTTTTATGGGGCGGCGCCGTTGCTGCCAACCAAGTTGAGGGTGCTTATAACGAGGGCGGCAAGGGACTTTCGACAGCTGATGTATCACCGAACGGCATCATGTCTCCATTTGATGAATCGATGACTTCTTTAAATCTGTATCATACCGGAATTGATTTTTATCATCGTTATAAAGAGGATATTGCCTTATTTGCAGAAATGGGTTTCAAAGCGTTCCGCACTTCGATTGCGTGGACAAGAATTTTTCCGAATGGCGATGAAGAGGAGCCAAATGAAGAAGGCCTCAAATTTTATGACGACCTGTTTGATGAGCTGTTAAAGCATCATATTGAGCCAGTCGTGACCATCTCTCATTATGAAATGCCGCTCGGTCTTGTGAAACATTATGGCGGCTGGAAGAACCGCAAAGTCATAGAGTTTTATGAACGCTATGCCAGAACTGTTTTCAAACGCTATCAGCACAAAGTGAAGTACTGGATGACATTCAACGAAATTAATGTGGTCCTCCATGCGCCGTTTACAGGCGGCGGTCTTGTTTTTGAAGAAGGAGAACATCAATTGAACGCGATGTACCAGGCCGCACATCACCAGTTTGTCGCCAGCGCCCTTGCCGTCAAAGCGGGGCATGAGATCATTCCCGACTCAAAAATTGGCTGTATGATCGCCGCGACGACAACTTATCCGATGACATCTAAGCCGGAGGATGTTTTCGCCGCAATGGAGCAGGAGCGAAAAACACTCTTCTTCTCAGATGTTCAGGCAAGAGGCGCTTACCCTGGGTATATGAAGCGTTTTCTGGCAGAAAACAATATGACAATTGAAATGGCTGAAGGCGATGAGGAATTGTTGAAAAAACATACGGTCGATTACATCGGATTCAGCTACTACATGTCCATGGCGGCGAGCACCGATCCTGAAGATCTTGCGAAATCAGGGGGCAATCTGCTGGGCGGCGTGAAAAACCCTTATCTCAAATCATCAGAATGGGGCTGGCAGATTGACCCGAAAGGCTTGCGCATCACGCTTAACACGTTATACGAGCGCTATCAGAAGCCGCTGTTTATCGTGGAAAACGGCCTTGGCGCGGCAGACAAAGTTGAGGAGGACGGCTCCATTCACGATGATTACAGAATTGACTATCTGCGGGACCACTTAATGGAAGCACGCGAAGCGATTGCTGACGGTGTTGAGCTGATCGGATACACATCATGGGGACCGATTGACCTTGTCAGCGCGTCCACTGCCGAAATGAAAAAACGCTATGGCTACATTTATGTTGATCGAGACAATGAGGGGAACGGAACATTGAACCGCATCAAGAAAAAAAGCTTCGGCTGGTATCAGCAGGTCATTGCCACAAACGGAGAAAGTCTCTGACAACTTTATGAAAAAACATACACCGCAATTGACAATAACAGACAGCAGGCGGACAATAAAAGAGAAAGATGAACCACCCACAGTCCGAAAGGCGGGAAGCGTATGTTTAACAAAATGTTAGTTGCGATTGACGGGTCAGAAATGAGTGCAAAAGCCCTTGATGCCGCAGTGCATCTGGCAAAAGAACAGCAGGCAGAACTAAGCATCCTTCATGTGGGGAGAGAAGCCGTCGTAGCGACTTCTTCTCTGACTGGGATTGTCTATGTACCTGAACATTTTCTTGATGAGATCAGGAACGAAGTTAAAAAAGAAGGCCTGAAGATCCTAGAGAACGCAAAAGAAAAAGCAGCCGAAAGCGGTGTTCAAGCTGAAATCATTTACGCGAATGGCGAGCCGGCACATGAAATACTAAATCATGCAAAAGAGAAAGGCGTCAGCCTGATCGTGGTCGGAAGCCGGGGCATCAGCGGCCTGAAAGAAATGATGCTTGGAAGCGTCAGCCATAAAGTGTCTCAATTATCAACTTGTCCTGTATTAATTGTTCGATAGATAAGAAGAAAAAAGCGCCCGCAAGGCGCTTTTTTTTATGTATAGATTCGTACAATAACTCTGGGTGATTTATGGAACAGCTTCCTTTATAATAGTATCAATATGTAAAAAAGAGGATTTTCTCTTATATCTGCAGATAGCTATACTGGGGGGCATTTGATGCAGCAAAATCTCATATTACAAAAACAAAAATCAGCAGCCGTGCTGAAAATGGTCATTTCCATGGTGATTTTCGGTTCCATCGGCTTTTTCTCAGAGCATACCAATCTGCAGTCATTTGAATTGGTCTTTGTCCGCTGCCTTTGCGCGACGCTATTTTTAAGCTTTTGCTGGCTGGCGTCCGGTCAGCATAAAACTGAAAAATGGAGCAAGCGGGAAGTCCTGCAAACTTTAGCTTGCGGTTTCTTTCTGGTATTCAACTGGGTCTTCTTATTTAAGTCTTTTGAAGAAACGTCAGTTACAATTGCCATCTCTGTATACCACCTTGCACCTGTGCTTGTTCTTCTCCTGGGGAGTATTATCTATAGAGAAAAATTAAATGTGATCTCCGTCAGCTCCATTATCATCTGCTTTCTTGGAACGGCGCTGATTTCCGGGATTAACGGCAGCACTTCATTGACACAGCTGATGGGATCAGGGATCATATGGGCAGTTCTCGCCGCACTGTTTTATGCGTTCACCACTTTATTGGGAAAAGGCATTCACAACCTCAGTCCTTACACGACCACCTTCCTGCAAACCGGTTTAGGGGTTATCATCCTGATTCCGTTTATTCACTTCGGCGCTTTTGCAAACCTGTCTCAGGGAAACTGGATCATGGTCGTCTCCACTGGTATTATTCATACAGGTATTGTGTATTTGCTGTTTTTTGACAGTTTGCGATTTTTATCAACGAAATTTATTTCGGTCATTGTCTTCCTCGACCCCGCTGTCGCGATCGTGCTCGATACCGTGTTTACGGGTTTCCGCCCAGACCTCTATCAAACACTAGGCATCGTAATGATCTTTGCGGGCATGGCTTTGACGCTTGTCAGGAGGCGAGGGAAGGCGGATGTGGTTGCTGAGGGTAAGGATATTGAACAAATTCAATAAAGATAGAAAAATGTAAAAAGGCCTAAGCGGCCTTTTTTGATTTTTAAAATAACATAAACATTCCAGAAAAAACATTTTAATCATATTCCAATGACGCTAACATGTTAATTCAATAATACAGTTATTTCAAATTTCGTAGCGAATCATTTGACTTGTGGTGCGGATTTAGATCCCTTTTACAAGATAATATGTTTCTAGATAAGGGATAGAAAAAGGCTTACTCAATTGCAATTTAAGGGGAAAAGTAAATGTACTATTTTTATGCATATCAACTCTTAATCACTATGATAGGGTTGAAAAAGAATATAAAACAATAGAGCATATAATATTCGATATATTGAAAAATATAGAAGGTAACCAATATGCAATGTATGCTTACTCAGTTTCTAATAAGGATAGTAATGATTGTATATACTCTGCGAATTTAAAAAACAAATACTTTGTTTAATCATAAAAAAATTTCTTTTATGAAAACATCAGCAGAAGAATACGAAAATACAATTGTTGCTCATGAGAATATCATATTGGTGAAAAAAGATGAATTTCATCAATCGTTTTGGCAAGAGCATAGACTCTTTCACGCTGATCGATATCCTAAAATAAGCTCATTTGCTCCTCTTCTTGAATGCTTGTGTTTGATAAGGAGATTCCATGGAGCGAATCGGCATTCCATTATCGTATGTCTATAAGATGGTTAAGCAATAAGTAAAAATATCTTGGCTTAAGTTTGAAGCTCTTCCCATTTTCTTTTGTCTTGAGAATCCTCCACCTGTCTGTTTGCTGTAGCCAATCGATAAATGGATCGTTTGAGCCACCACTTGATGCATGCGTAAACGAAAACACACATCGTCCAATAGCTCCAATAGTAATAATTCCACTTCTTTTCGGCTTGTATAATCTCGAAAGAGAATCTGACTTTTCCTAAAGTTCATTTTTAACTTTTTTGTGTAATTGCATTAACAAGTTGGGTCAGTGCTTCGTTTATCGGCGTAACTGGACGACCAAGAACTTTCTCAAAATCATTCTTTTCAACTTCTAGTGAACCGTTCCGAATGCTTTCTTGAATCCCTACTACAATCGGAATCACAAAATCAGGTAACCCTAAGCCTTTCATAATCTCTGCATATTTTTCGTCACTAACTTGTTGTACAGGTATTTCTTTACCCAATACAGCCCCAAGAGCAGATACCAATTCTTCTTGAGTTAAAAGGGGACCAGAAAGTTCATACACTGTATTTTCGTGACCGTTTCCAACAAGAACTGCTGCCGCCGCATCTGCATAATCTTGTTGCAGTGCCCAGCCTACTTTACCTTTTCCAGCAGAAGTTACCCATGGAGCTCCTGCCATAGCACCTTGAATGCTTCCGATTTCGTTTTCCAGATACCAATTGTTACGCAAGAAAGAATATGGAATACCCGTTCTAATGATAGCTGCTTCTGTCTCAACATGAGGAGGAGCCATTAGATTTTTGCTTTCTGTTGCATTCGCTAGACTTGTATAAGCAATAAATTTTACTCCTGCACGCTCAGCTGCTTGAACAGCATTAGTATGTTGAAGAATTCTCGTTTCATTGTCACCATCGGCAGAAATAATTAATAAACGGTCAATCCCCGTAAAAGCATTGTCTAATGTTTCTGGATTATCAAAATCTCCTTGACGAACTTCTATTCCACGAGCACGAAGTCCTTCTGCTTTCTCTGGATTTCGAACACTCACTGCCAGATCACTTGCAGGTATAGATTTCAATAATGATTCTACAACCTTTGAACCTAATTTTCCTGTTGCTCCTGTAACTAATATTTTCATTAATATTCCCTCCAATTTAGTTCTACCTGTAACGAAATATGTTACATGTGTTCATTTTAGTTACATGTAACCATTTTGTCAACAAGTTAAATAATATATATTATTTTGATCATATTTTGATATAATAAACGTGTAATCAATTTAATTACACGACAAAGAAATAACTTATATAATGGAATAGTTAATAGGGGTGGTGACTGAACATGTCCATCAGCAGCCGATTTGCTGTCGGAATTCATATATTAGCTCTTATTGTAATAAATAAAGGTGGGGTAAGCTCATCCGAATTTTTAGCAGGGAGTGTAAACACAAATTCAGCAGTGATAAGAAAAATTATGGGAATGCTTAAAAATGCAGGGTTGATAAAAGTCCGACCAGGTATTGCAGGGGCTGAGTTAACAAAGGATTTATCCGATATTACATTACTTGATGTCTACAAGGCGGTCAATGTTGTACAGGAGAAAGAATTGTTTAGTTTACATGAAAATCCCAATACTGATTGTCTCGTCGGAAGAAATATTCAAAGCACAATTGAACCATTGTTTACAATAGCCCAAACGGCTTTGGAAAAGGCTCTTGAAAATGTAACCATTGAGGATGTAGTGAAAGACATAATTGAAAAAGAGAATTTAAATAATGTTAAGTAATTAGTAAACGACATTCTTTCCTTGAATGTCGTTTTATTATTTTTATTGTTCAAGTCTTGTTCCACTCTTCTGCCAGTTGGCTTAAGTATATTCCTTAGGATATGAAGTAGTGCATATTGAACAGGTATTAAACTCTACAAAGAAAGTTTGGGTTTATTAACTTGCTTCACTTTTTGTACAGCTTTGCCTAGAAGAAAATGAATACAGATATCGTAGTTTTTAATGAATATATCACCATCTTTAGCTGTGATTTTTTGATTAGAAAAAATATAGCATATCCAAAATCTCTTGCATACAAGTGATTTTGTAGAATCATTAGAGGCCTGGCATGTCTTCTTTCATGTATTAATTAGTACCTGTTTCTTTAATGTCACTGCGTTTAGACAAACTTGCTGCCTTTTTATATGCCTATTATTTCTTGTACTTTACAAAGATACTACCTAATTGTACAATAAAGAAAGACCGAACGGTCTTATTATTTTTGTAAACCTTTTTTAAACGGAGGCAAATAGATTTATGGTTAATCGCAAGGGAGAACAGACTAAAGCCCTAATCTTAGAAAAAGCATCGAAACTTTTTAATAGCCAAGGATATAGAGCATCTTCTATATCCGACATTATGCACGAGACTGGTCTTCGAAAAGGAGGGATTTATAACCATTTCGAAAATAAAGAGGAAATAATGTTGAGCGCTTTTTCCTTTTCCATTGACACGATGAGGCATCTTTTCTCTGAAGCAATGGCAGGCAAACAAGGATGCATGGAACGTCTTCTTTCCATTGTTTCCGTATTCGAGGGGATTGCTGAAAAGAAATTGTTCCCTGGAGGTTGCCCGATTATGAATGCTGCCATTGAGTCGGATGACGCAGACCCATTGCTTCAAGAAAAAGTCCGTGAAGCGATGGATAGCTTGCTCGGAATGGTTCGTAATCTTGTTCAGGAAGGCATAAAGAAGGGTGAGGTTAAACAAGAAGTGGACCCCGAGTTTGTGGCGACTGTGTTTATCTCCACGTTGGAGGGGGCGCTAGCACTTAGCAAACTTTACAAGAACCAAGAGTACATGAAAAGAGCTGTGCATCATCTTAGATCGTTTCTTGATCAGACCTGTTCCTAACAGTCTAAAAAAGAAGTCGACGATGGCTTTTTTTACCCTAAAAAAGACCGTTCGGTCTCTTTGACTACCTACAATACTTATATAACGATACTACGAAATCTGAAAAGGGTGCTGTCAAAGTTGATATCATCTGATCATCGATGAGCAAGAGAAAAGAAACTTTAAGTCTTGACCGTTCCGATAAGCTTTCCGTACAAGTTCTGTCAGCCTTGGTAGAAAGTTTCACAACGGCGTACTTTGCGATGCTACTAATAACAGGGATCGGAATAGCGTGGAAAAAAACCTAATCATTTTGTTAGGTTCGATACATTATTTCTTTACCGATACAGTTCATAGAAAAATCTCTTAAAAAACTGCCCTCCGTGCAAAAGGAGGTAGTTTTATTAGGGTCATATAATGTATGAAATCCATATTAACAATGTCAATATATACAACGTTAATATGGATTTAAAAAAAGCATAAGTAAATTTAAGGGGAATTAATGAAATGAAAAATTTATATTTATCCTTATTAAAAACAAGGAGTGTCATTATTGGTTTAATAACTGCAATTATATTTCAAGTATTATTTAGCATTATCTGGATTACAGGATATGATCATGTTACTGACCGCATCGATCAATTTAAAATTATTATTGTAAATGAAGACTCTAAAATAGGAGCACAAGTAGCAAATAATTTAGAAGAAAACTTAAAATTTAAAATTACTCAGTCTTCAGTCTTAAAAAGTGCAATGGATAAGCTAGATGATCGTAAAGTTCAAATGGTGATCTATATACCAAAAGATTTTAGTTCTACGCTTCAAAATAATAAAAAAAAGGCGAAAATCATCTACTCTTTAAATGAATCAAATCCAAGCATGTTAAAAAGTGTAATGCAAACAGTTGAGCAAAAAGTAACTAGTACGATTAATAAGGAGTCGGTGAAGTCGGGCTTACAATTTACTTTTGAGCAAATGAATGTACCTTCTAATCAAGCTATTGAATTGTCTCAAGGACTATCAGAACGTGTACATCCTGTTGTTAACAATATTAATAAAGTTTCAAATTTTTCAAGATTGATGGTTCCTATGATGTTAGTAATGGCATCCTTTACAGGTTCAATGCTATTTATTATGGAAATGAACAAAGCTGCTAAAGCTTTCAAGACTTTATACAATCGTTGGCAAAGGTTTGGGGCAAGAGTTCTTTTAATTATTACGGCTACCATCCTGATTTCTACCATTGGATCTATTATGGTTTATGTAATGGGCGTACATTCTCCTCAAGGGTTTATAACAATGTGGTTTTTTCAAATGATATATGTACTAACATTTCTATTCCTTGCCCAGGTTCCATTTTTTATTGTGGGTGATGCAGGTGGGTGGGTAAATATTGCTATGTTATCTATTCAACTGTTATCATCTGGGTCAACTATACCAAGGGAGTTATTGTCAAATTTTTACCAAACCGTAAGTAACTTTCTACCAGCAACCTATGCAGTTGACGGGATCATGAAACTGGTTACTGGAGGTCCATCCATTTCTCATGAGATAATTATGCTTTTTAGAATTTTAATGGGAATTATCGTCATTACATTCATACTAGTGGCTCTACAACGGGAAAATAAAAAAGAAAAAAGTTCGAACTTAACAAATGTATAAAAATGGTTTTTATAAACTTTTAAAAATGGAAAAATATCAAAAAAAGAGGTACAAACAATTAACATCCAAGTTGAACAAACTAATTTCCATGGTGAAAAACTTGGAGTACTTGGAGTTATGAACTTTCGTGAAGAGTGGTTATGCGGAGACCTGGACTGCAAGCACCTTCCAAGCATAATTGGGGTAAATTCTATACTAAATTAACCGCCGCGTAGTCAAGAGTGAACTATGCTTAAGCGAATAACTGATTTAAAAATAATAGTAGAGGTGGGTTACAAGATGAGCAAAACTGTACTTATTACTGGAGCGTCGGGTGGGATTGGCAAAGAGTTGGCGAATCGTTTCGTCAAGGATAGATACAATATGGTGCTGGTAGCGCGAAGTGAGGGAAAGCTCGAGGAGCTCGCGAAGGAATATCGGGAAGGATACGGTGTGCAAGTGACGGTCTATGCCAAGGATGTCTCGTTACCTGGCGTGGCAGAAGAAATTGCCTCGGATCTTAAGAAGAAAGGGATTACTGTCGACTATCTCGTCAATAATGCGGGATTTGGTTTGTATGGGGAATTTTTGGAGACGCAGTTGGAACAAGAAATGAATATGATTGATGTCAATATCAAGGCTTTAACTATTATGACGAAGTTGTTCTTGCCAGAAATGGTTAAACGACGCCAAGGGGGTGTGATGAATGTAGCTTCGGTAGGAGCTTTTTATCCGGGACCTCTAATGTCAGTTTACTTCGCGACGAAGGCGTACGTGCTTTCGTTCACCGAAGCTCTGGAGAACGAACTAAGTGGCACAGGCGTTACTGTGACAGCACTTTGTCCTGGTCCGACAGCAACCGGCTTCACTGGTCGTGCAGAATTAGGATCTTCGAAGCTGTACAAAAGTGGCGTCATGGGGGTCGGGGAGGTCGCGGACGAAGCGTATCGCGATTTCTTACGCGGAAAAACGTTAATTATCCCAGGAGCTGTCCACCGGTTCATAACATCCCTGCCGAGGTTGCTACCTCGCAAGGTGATGGCTCGTTTGATTAGAGAACGTACAGAGCGAGTCGAGTGATGACCAAATGGAGGTGCTAGAAAAACTAGCCACGGTCCTTCCTCGAATTATGTATAGAATGGTACGGTTTATCTAGGCTAGGTTATTCTATGCCTTCCCATTGTCAAGACATTACTACATTCAATACGTTTAGTGCATTGTTTACTAAGTTAAGATATCTAGTATTTAAAGTAGCTTTTAATCATTTTTTCTTCTTTGAATACTTTAAATATTTCCAATTTTTATGGTGAAGTTAACTGCATTCTCCTGACACCACCTCAAGGAGACGAAGTCCAAATTTGTAGATAATCTTACAAAAGCAATGTTCGAAGCTACGGGTGCATGGGGTAGGCGATAACCATTATTATCCGAGAAAACAATATTCATAACGTAGGAGTGGGTACAAAACTCCTTATCGAGGCAATTCAATCTCTACTTGCAAGTAGAGATTGAATTGTATGTAAAAAAGAAGGTTAGAGGAGGAGTGTTTGTGATGTCACGAAGAGTTGTAGTCACAGGATATGGAGTCGTTTCACCGTTAGGAAATACGGTTCAAGCGTTCTGGGAGAATATTAAAGAAGGTAAGTCAGGTATCAAAAGGATTAAGTCTGATGACTTTAATAATATTAACACCCAAATTGCAGGTTATATTACCGACTTTGATGGAGAGCAATATCTCGAAAAAAAGAATTGGGAAAATATGACTTGTTCGTGCAGTATGCTGTTGCTGCTGCTCAACAAGCTTTAGAACAGGCGAATCTAGATTTACAAAGTTTGAATAAAGAGCGATTAGGGGTTTATATTGGTTCCGGTATTGGGGGAATTAATACGACATTAGATGTCATACGGCTTTAATTGAAAGAGGACCAAGAAAAGTTTCTCCATTTATGGTTCCTGTGATGATTAGCAATATGGCCTCGGGAATTATTTCTATAAAAACGGGTTTTAAGGGACCTAGCTTTTCACCTGTTTCTGCGTGTGCAACAGGAAATCAAGCAATTGGTGAGGCTTTTCTAAATATTCGACATGGATATTCAGATGGCATATTAGCTGGAGGGACTGAGGCTCCTATTAATCCACTGGCTTTTGCTGGGTTCTCAAGAATGAGAGCAACGTCCACTTTCAATGATTTTCCAGAAAAGGCAAGTCGTCCATTTGACAGAGGTCGTGATGGCTTTGTCATGTCTGAAGGAGCAGGCGTTTTATTCTTGGAAGAGTATGAACACGCAAGAGAACGAGGAGCAATAATCTTAGGAGAAATCGTAGGCTATGGTTCAACAACAGATGCCTATCATATGACTTCCCCTGATTATACCGGAGCCGCAAACGCCATGAGATTGGCTTTAGACATGGGGAATATAAAATCCACTGAAGTGGATTTTATAAATGCGCATGGGACAAGCACCCCTGAAGGAGATAAATCAGAGACTAAAGCGATTAAAAGTGTTTTTGGTGCTCATGCTTATAACTTAAAGGTAAGTTCCACGAAATCAATGACTGGACATCTTTTTGGGGCAGCTGGTGGGATTGAGGCTGTAATAACCCTCGGAAGTATTATGGAAGATATAGTTCCTCCCACTATTAATTATGAAACACCGGATGAGGATTGTGATTTAGATTATACGCCAAATCATGCAACTAAGACAAAGATAAACTATGCTATCTCTAATGGTTTTGGCGGACATAATGCTGTGTTGCTATTTAGAAAGTTGTCGATATAAATAAAAATGTAGTAAAAGGACTAATTGATTATTAAATATTATTTTAACATATTAACAGTTATAACATTTAGTTTAAACGAAAGAGGGAGAGAGTAAAATGAACACATTACAACACTTAGTCGCAGAACGTGCAGAGATTTCTCCTCAACATGAGGCATTAGTTGAACATAATGAACGTTATACATTTAGTGAATTTCATGAAAAAGTAAATCAATTGTCTCATTATTTCTTAAAGAAAGGGATTCAAAAAGGGGACCGTATCGGTATTTTAGCTCATACAAGTGTTGCTTACCCAGTTGTAACGATGGGTATTCTACAAGTAGGAGCCGTGGTTGTTCCCCTAAGTAAAAGTATGACTCCTTATGAACTGGATAGCATCATTACTAGTGGACAACTAAAAGCCATTGTTCACCATCAGGAATTTACACCTGTTTTGAAAAAAGCAAAACAAACACACACACTTGACTTTATGCTGTTAATTGAAGAGGCAAAAGAATTTACGTCTCAATTTTCATCATATGAAACAAGTACTCCGGCATCACTTCCTGAAGTACTCCCTGAAGATCTAGCATTAATGATGTTCACATCAGGTACAACAGGCAAATCAAAAGGGTGTATGATTGCACACGGATCCGTAAGTGCCTTTTTAAACTCTGGCGGACAGGAAGAACGTGCAAATATCGATAAAAGCATGCGCTATTTGTTTGTTCATCCATTCTTCCACATGAGTTCTATGAGCATGTTATTTATGTGCATTAATACAGGAAACACAATGGTATGTTCTGAAGAAACAGATCCAGCTAAAGTAATTGAGGTAATTGAAAAAGAAAACATTAAAATGCTGTTTGCATTACCACCAGCATTAAAATACATCGTAGAACAGCTTGAAAAAGGGGCTCACTATAATTTCCCTCTAAAACTTGCTCTTTCAGGCGGAACAAAAGTATCAGAGTCTCTCATCGAACAATATGAACGTAATGGAATGATTTTAGCTCAAGGATACGCAAGCACAGAAGCGTGGATTATCAGTTCATGGCATCCTCAAATGGGATGGAAGAAAGTAAGCTCAGCTGGAAAACCAAATCCATATGTAGAAGTTAAAATTGTCGATCCTGACACACGTCAAGAAGTGCCACCGGGGGAAAAAGGAGAAGTGCTGGTACGAAGTCCTTATCTCTTTAAAGGTTACTGGCAAAACGAAGAGGCAACAAACGCTGTCTTGCAAGATGGCTGGTTAGCGATGGGCGATGCAGGTCGATTGGATGAAGATGGATTTCTTTATATCGAAGGACGCTACAAAGATGTCATTGTATATGGAGGAGACAATATCTACCCAGATCAAGTAGAAGAAGTTGTCTTAGCAGCAGACGGTGTATTAGAAGCCACAGTTGTCGGTATGCCTGACGATGTGTACGGTGAAGTTCCATATGCATTTGTTGTTAAACAAGCAGCATCCACTTTAACGGAAGAAGATGTAGTGAATTTCTGTAAAGAACGATTAGCATCATACAAAGTGCCAACCGTTGTATTTGTATCTTCACTTCCTAAAAATAGTGTAGGAAAAGTATTTAAAAAAGAAGTGAAAAATAAGTATGAGCATATGTATAAACAACGATTATGATAGTCGTTGTTTAATGCTATAATTTTCAGAATGTTTTCGTTTTTATCTGGAACCAGATAACATTCTTGGTATTTATACGATTGAGTTAACAGCTGTTTATCATTCCCGTTCAATTATTGTCACATTCAAAGACGTTTCAGCCGTTACGATACGAGATATGGAAACCCTAACGGATCTGTCTGATGGGTTTCTTAATATTAAAATGCAGCCGCAAGGTATGCTGTACCTTGTGGAAGAATGGGAAGAGCAGACGTTCCGCTTTTATTGCCGGCAATATGAGGTGACGGAAGCTGAATAGGGGAGGAGAGTCGGTGTGTTTGAAAAGCTGAGAAAGAGACAGCGAGAACTTGATGAAACGCCGTATCCTGATGAATTGTACGGCTTTGAAGCGGAAATATATGAGTTTTTTATGCTTGTTGCCGGCAGTCTGGGTTATGTGCTGGCGAATAAAAGGATGCCCCGGCATCAGCGGTATTCGTTGGAGAAAGGCTTTTTTGAGCTGTATCCTGACATCCCGCCGGATATGATCAAAAACGATACCGATTTGTATCATCACATTCTTTTGTACGAGCAAGTCAGACAAGAGATTTGCGCTGCGCTATTCAACTAATAAGGAGGGTTTTATGGAAATAACCTCTATAAGCAGTATTGGCAATTTGGACATGATCGAGCTTAAACCTGACCAAACCGTTATGTCATGCGAGCTTGAAGATGCTGAGTCTTTTAATCGTTTTTGGCTGGGGCTTGCCTATGAGCGAATCATGATACAGGTGATAACGGGTGGTTCATTTATAGAAGACCTGTCAGAGTTTTTCAAAGGCTATGCTTACAAAGTGACGAAGCTGGCCAAAAGGCAATTTCATTTCCAATGCATAGTACATGAAACAGATCGGGACATTGCAGGTTTTCTCTTTCTGTTAGCTTCTATCAATGATGATGTTTTTCTGATCACTGATCCTCAACCGGATAAAAACTATTTTTCCGAAGGCAAACTCCAATGCCTGACGGACTCGGGCGAACGGATCATGTGGTTTGAATACGATGCTGCGGAGATCTATATGGTTGGCGATGAAACATAAAAGGAGGAGGAATCCATATGAATATCACACAATACGAGAAAATGAAACAGCATCTTTCTGATGAGGATACAGGTCCATTTACATTAAACGAGTTTTCTTTCTATATGAAAGAAGATGATCGTTATATTCATATTCCGGTGTTTGAATGAAAACTATCTGCTCAAACCTGTGACATTCATTTGCGGTTTGAAGACATTAGTGCATCGAGACTGGATGATCTTGAATCTATCGATAGGATTGAATTGGAGATTTTACCGACTGATGATCAATGGGAAAGGCTCCGTTATTATGTGTATGATCAAGAAAACCAAATGAGTTTCTATTGCGGAGGGTGGGATGTAATCAAGTGTGACAAGAAGTCACACTGATTTTCCCCACTTTCCAAGCGTTCTTGCTTTTGTTGCCGCATATGTCACGAGAAACGGAAAAGTCACAACCAGGAAAGCCAAAGGCACCCAATTTGATAACCCGGTCAAATAATGGAGTGTAATGGACAAGAGAGTCAGGAAGCTCAAGGTGCAGGTGACATTTCGAATGTCTTTTTCACTTCTTTTATATTTCTCTCTCATGGTGGATTGATCACTGTATATCGGCGAAGTCCCAGGCTCAGCCGAAAAGATATGCATACCTCGTGAAGAGCAAACACGTTCCCACCCGGCCGCTTCAAACATCTCGGTGTATTCCGCCAAGCTTTCTTCCCCCACATCATGATAATCAATACTGTAGATCAACTTCCGCGGCTCAGCTTTTCTAAGTTTATACCCCATAACCGCAAAAGAATCGAGCACCCAGCCTTTGCTGGCCATGTCACTTAGTCTCTTCATATCCTTTTCTTCTGAAAAAGCCAAGCCTTCGGACATCATATATTTTTTCTGTTTCATGATGAATCCCCTTTCAATTGTTGAAAAGCGCGTTCGCCGTGTTCCGCCATCATTTTTCTGCGCTGCATTTCTTTTTTGAGTAATTCTTGGCCGTGCAGGGTGGTCTGGTACACTTTGCGGCGCGGGTTGTCGTTGTTGACAAGCTCAATGATCTCTTCCTGCAATAATTTCTTTAACAATGTATATAAGGTAGCTGGGCCGATCGTAAAGGAGGCATCGGTCATGTCTTCAATCTCCTGCATGATCGAATAGCCGTGTTTTGGCTCCAGCAAGGTTAAGACAATATAATAGGCTGGATCGGTGAGCTGATCCATTTCCTGCGGACGTTGCTTTGGCAAGCGGTCACCTCATTTCTTATATCAACTAATGATATATCAATTATTGATATAATAAAATCTTCCTTTTCTTTTGTCAATGCAATTTTTTTCTGCGTTCAGTCATCATAAAGAAACAATCACCGAGTATGCATTAATGAATGCGTTTTCATAGAGGAGGATTCTTAATGAAAAAATGGATAACGGCGGGTTTTGTGATGATGTTGATGTTGTGTTTCAGCGGGGCAGAGAGTTTGAAGGCGTCTGAGCCGAAGGTGTATCAGTTTGACTTTGGGAGCGGTTCGGTTGAGCCTGATTACATTGGGGTAAGGGCGTCTGACCGTTATAACCCATCAAAGGGCTACGGTTTTCAAACGCCGGAACATATGAAGGATGTGGCGGCATCCGGGACGGGCGTGAAAAGTGATGCGGTTCAATTTTTAGCGTATGGGACGAAAAGCGACAACACGTTTAATGTGGATCTTCCGAATGGCCTTTATGAGGTGAAGGTGACGCTGGGCAATACGGCGAGGGCAAGCGTGGCGGCGGAGGGTGTGTATCAGGTCATCAATATGACGGGAGACGGTGCGGAGGATACGTTCCAAATCCCTGTCACCGACGGGCAGCTGAATCTGCTGGTGACTGAAGGCAAGACGGGTACGGCTTTTACGCTCAGCGCCTTGAAGATCAAGAAATTGTCTGATCAGCCGGTGACGAATCGAACCATTTATGTCGGCGGCGATTCGACGGTGTGCAATTATTATCCGCTCAACAGCAGCAAGCAGGCGGGCTGGGGGCAAATGCTGCCTCACTATGTCGACAAGCATACCTTTCAAGTGAGAAACATGGCGTCAGGCGGGCAGATCGCGAGAGGATTTCGAAATGACGGTCAGCTCGAGGCGATCTTGAAGTACATCAAACCGGGTGATTATTTTATCTTGCAGCTGGGCATTAATGACACAAATCCGAAGCATAATGAATCTGAAGCGGAATTTAAGGAGATTATGCGTGATATGATCCGTCAGGTGAAAGCGAAGGGCGTGGACGTGATTCTTTCAACACCGCAAGGCCGGGCGACAGATTTTACTTCTGAGGGCCTCCATTCCTCTGTAAACCGATGGTACAGGGCTTCTATTTTGGCTTTGGCCGAAGAAGAAAAAACAAGGCTTATTGACCTGAATGTCCTCAGTTCATCTTACTTTACATCGATCGGTCCGGAAAAAACGCTCGCGCTTTATATGGATGGAGACACGCTGCACCCGAACCGCGCGGGGGCCGACGCACTGGCGCGATTGGCTGTTCAGGAGCTAAAACGCCAGGGAATCGATGGCTTTTAATACGTCATATTTTCGACAAAACACATATGCCTTCGTCAATTAGAGTATAATGAGAACATCTGCAAGAGACAGGAGTTTATACATGAGTCATTTTAAAAACTATCAAATCAGTCATGACATTATACGAGCACTGGAAGGACTAGGATATACAGAACCGACCAAGGTGCAGCAGAGCGTGATTCCCGCTGCCCTTGAACGAAAGGATCTTGTCGTCAAATCACAGACGGGAAGCGGGAAAACGGCTGCGTTTGGCATTCCTCTCTGCGAGCTGGCGGATTGGGACGAAAACAAACCGCAGGCACTGGTGCTGACGCCGACCCGTGAGCTTGCCGTGCAAGTAAAAGAGGATATCACGAACATCGGAAGATTTAAACGAATCAAAGCGACAGCTGTATTTGGAAAATCATCCTTTGATAAACAAAAAGCCGAGCTGAAGCAAAAAAGCCATATCGTTGTGGGCACACCGGGACGCGTCCTGGATCATATTGAAAAAGGCACGCTGCCGCTGGATCGCCTATCCTATCTGGTTATTGATGAAGCGGATGAGATGCTGAATATGGGCTTCATCGATCAGGTGGAGGCGATTATCAAGCATCTCCCGGTTAAGCGTACAACGATGCTGTTTTCTGCGACGCTGCCAGAGGATATTGAGAAATTAAGCCGTCAATATATGCAAAAACCAGAGCATATCGAAATCAAAGCGGCCGGCCTCACCACAAGGAATATTGAACATGCGGTGATTCAAGTCAGAGAAGAGAATAAGTTTTCTTTGCTGAAGGATGTACTCATCACTGAGAACCCGGACAGCTGCATCATTTTCTGCCGGACGAAAGAGCATGTGAATCAGCTGACCGATGAATTGGATGACTTAGGATATCCATGCGATAAAATTCACGGCGGGATGATTCAGGAAGACCGTTTTGACGTCATGAATGAATTTAAAAGAGGCGAGTACCGTTATTTAGTCGCGACAGACGTCGCCGCGCGGGGGATCGATATCGAAAATATCGCCCTTGTCATCAACTATGATTTGCCCCTTGAGAAAGAAAGCTACGTACACCGTACAGGACGGACAGGCCGAGCCGGAAATCAGGGAAAAGCGATTTCATTTGTGGCGCCGTTTGAAAAGCGGTTCCTGACTGAAATAGAAGACTATATCGGATTTGGGATTCATAAATTGGAAGCCCCATCGCAAGAGGATGTCGCAAAAAAGAAACCGGATTTTCTCGCTAAACTGAAAGACCGTCCGGCGATCAAAAAAGACAAGAGCGAAGAGCTGAATAAAGACATTATGAAGCTGTATTTTAACGGCGGAAAGAAAAAGAAAATCAGAGCCGTTGATTTTGTTGGAACGATCGCTAAAATCGACGGGGTTTCGGCTGATGACATTGGCATCATTACGATCATGGATAACGCCTCGTACGTGGAAATTTTAAACGGAAAAGGCCCTCATGTTCTCAAAGCCATGAAGGATACAACCGTCAAAGGGAAAAAGCTTAAGGTGAATAAAGCGAATAAATGATGAATGACCTGCTCCCAGTTAAAGGGGCAGGTCATTTTTGTGATGGCTGACATTGGTGCTGTTTTCTTCCGGCACAAAGGCGAGGATGACAATCCCGATCACAAACAAAATGATCAGGCTGAACACCGCAGTCGATGATTTTCCGGTAAGCTGGGCGGTAACGGCGATGAGCAGCGGCCCCATAATCGAGGCGAATTTTCCGAAAATGTTGTAGAAGCCGAAGAATTCATTTGCATGGTGTTTCGGGACGAGCTTGGCGAAATAGGAGCGGCTTAATGCTTGAATGCCGCCCTGCGAGGTGGCGACAAGCATGGCTAGAATCCAGAAATCAAGCGTCGTTTCCAGAAAATACGCATATACGCAGACAATCATATACATGACGATGCCAACGTACAGAATTGTTTTCCCCGTGAAGCGCTCCGCCAGTCTTCCGTATAAAATGGCAAACGGCGCGGCGACGACTTGAGTGACAAACAGGATGATCAGGAGACTTGTGGAGCTGATGCCCAAATCTGACCCGTAGGAGGTCGACATCGTAATAATGGTGCCGACTCCATCGATATAAAAGAAATAAGCAAGCAGAAAAAGGAACAGCGCCCGGTACTGCCGGATCCGTTTCATCGTTTGCCCGAGGCGTTTAAAGCTGTTGGCTATGATGCGGGGTTCTCTTTTGATGTAATAGCGCTGATGAACGTGTTTCAGCATCGGAATGGTAAACAGTCCCCACCAAGCGGCCGTTATAAAAAAGGACAGCTGGCTTGCGCCAGACACAGACATCGGAATCGTTTCTGCCTGTGCGAGCAGGATCACGGCGATGCTGAGGATAAATGGGATCGTGCTGCCGATATAGCCTAAGGCAAAGCCGCGGGCGGAGACGAGATTCATTCGCTCCTCAGGCGTGACGTCAACGAGGAAGGCGTCGTAGAATACATTGGCGCCGGAAAAACCGACAGCCGATATGGTGTAGAACAGCAGCAAAAGCAGCCAATGTTCACTTGGAATAAAGGCAAGCGCCGCGGTGCTGGCGACACCCGCTGACACAAAGAAGCCGAAGAACTTTTTTTTGCAGCCTTCATAGTCGGCGATGGTTCCTAAAATCGGGCCGAGCATGGCGAGAATAAAGGTAGAAATCGCTATCGTATAACCTAAATAAGCAGTTGATTGAGCAGCGCTGACACCGCCTTCCGCAGCGGCTGATTTATAAAACAACGGAAATACCGCGGTTGTGACGACAATGGAATAAGCAGAGTTAGCCCAGTCATATACAACCCAGCTGTTTTCTTGTTTCGTAAAACGTTTCATCTGCAGAGCCCCTCCCCAGTAACGATACTTCTATTGTACGAGAAACCGCATAGAAAAGGATGGAACCGCGGTCAATTTTTACAAAATGTTTATGTTCTATACAGGTCAAATAATACTTTTGGTTTATTGCTGACACATCATATATCTGGTACGATTTAACTATATTTTGCCGCATTTTCCAGAAGAGTTTCAGCAGAGAGGAGACAGAGCATGAGGCGAATAGGCTTGTTGATAAGCCTGCTGATCGCTGTTCTTGCGATGAGCGCATGTGAAAGCGAAAGCAATGTTCAGACCGCCGCCCATCATGATCAAAAGGCGATCAAACAAAGCATGATAAAATCACTGGGCAGCAAGAAAAAGCAAGACTTTCAGACCCTATCAAACGATATGCAGCTGGCGGTTGTTTTCAGTTCTATGATATACGTAAGCGAGACGTTTGATTATGGGATCGGCAACCCTGAATATTTTATTCGCAGCAGCATGACAGAAGAGGAAGCAGATATAGCGAAGAAAAATCTTGAATCCATTAAACTCGAAAACGGCCGGCTCAAAAAACAAAACAGAGAGGCATTCGCAATGCTTCAGAAAACCCGCAATCAAGAAAAGAGCCGCAATGAGAATCAGCAGCTTAAAGACAATAGAGACACCTTTTTTGAGATTACCGGCAGCATGATCGCTCTCATCAATCAAGTCACACCGAAAAACGCTAAACAAACAAGAAAACAGCTGGATCAGCTGAAAAAACAATATACGAAATACAATGCCGAAAGCATCAGCTTAATGAATGGCATAGTCAAGAAGCAGGGGGCAGATAAAGAATCCTTTGAACGCCATCTTGAGGCGCTGCTTCAGAAACAGAGCGGGCAGACGGTGCTGAGTGAAGTATATTGACCGGATCGCTGCTCTTTCCCTGAAGATATTGACCTAGTACAAAAAGAATGTACAATCAAGGTGTAGTCTGTTCTTAGCTGATTGGAGGGACATGTCATGAAGATTGCGAAGGTGATCAACAATAACGTGATCAGTGTGGTCAATGAACAAGGGAGCGAATTGGTCATCATGGGCAGAGGGCTCGCGTTCCAAAAAAAGTCCGGCGACGAGGTCGATGAAGCACGCATTGAGAAGGTGTTCACTCTCGATAACAAGGATGTATCAGAGAAATTTAAAACCCTTTTGTATGAAATACCGCTTGAATGTATGGAAGTGTGTGAGGACATTATCAGCTATGCGAAATTACAGCTTGGAAAAAAGCTGAACGACAGCATCTACGTGTCGCTGACCGATCATATTAACTTTGCCATACAGCGCAATAAAAAGGGTCTTGATATCAAAAATGCGTTGCTGTGGGAAACCAAACGGCTGTACAAAGATGAGTTTGCGATCGGCAAAGAAGCGCTGCACATGGTGAAAAACAAGACAGGTGTTTCCCTGCCGGAGGATGAAGCAGGTTTTATTGCCCTCCATATCGTGAATGCCGAACTCAATGAAGAGATGCCCAATATCATGAACATTACAAAAGTGATGCAAGAGATTTTAAGTATTGTAAAATATCATTTTAATATTGAATTTGATGAAGAATCGCTGCATTATTATCGGTTTGTCACTCACCTGAAGTTTTTCGCGCAGCGTCTTTTTAACGGAACCTACCTGGAAAGCCAGGACGATTTTTTGCTGGAAACGGTGAAAGAAAAATATCATCGTGCGTATGACTGCACGAAGAAAATCAAAGCGTATATGGAACACGAATATGAACACAAACTCACCAGGGACGAGCTGCTGTACTTAACGATTCATATTGAAAGGGTCGTCAAACAAACATGATGAAAGCGTTGACATTTTTATTTTCGTGTGTTAATTTCTTCTTACATCAATATATTATGATTTTAGGATTGTTACTGATAAGCAGGCAAAACCTAAATTACGATGAGTGCGGAGGATCTCTGTCTGCGCTGGTGGTAATTTAGGTTTTTATTTTTTTCAGGGGATGGTGATGGAGCAAAATTGAAGAAAAATCGAATGATGAAGTTTTATAGGATTGTTACTGGTCAGCAGGCAAAACCTAAACTACTTGTTCCTATTGTGGCAGGGGTAGTTTAGGTTTTTTATTTTTCAGCGGAAGGGATGAGGGGAAATGGGGATTCAGGCAGCAGCCAGAGACATTTTACAATTGGTCGGCGGGGAAGAAAATGTGCGTTCACTTGTACATTGTGCGACGCGCTTGCGTTTTACGCTGAACGACCGCTCAAAAGCAGACAAAGAAAAAATAGAAGCTTTAGACGATGTCGTGACTGTTGTGGAAAGCGGCGGGCAGTTTCAGGTGGTCATCGGTAATCATGTTTCCGAGGTGTATCGCGAGATTGAAAAGATATCAAGTGTGCTGCAGGATGACCAAACAGAGCGTTCTGCTCAGAAAGGGAATCTGTTCGGCCGTCTGGTTGATATCGTATCGAGCATTTTTACGCCTTTGCTTGGCGTGATGGCGGGAGCGGGAATTTTAAAGGGCCTGCTTATGATCTGTACAAATGCCGGCTGGCTCAAAACTGAGGATACAACTTACACGATTTTATATGCCGCCGCGGACAGCCTGTTTTATTTTCTGCCATTGCTGCTTGCGATTACAGCTGCCCGAAAATTCGGCGCAAACGTGTTTGTGTCTGTCACGGTTGCCGGGGCGCTCATCTATCCAACCATTATTGAACTGAAGAATGGCAATGCGGATACCGATTTTTTTGGCATTCCCGTTGTTTTAATGAATTACACATCAACCGTTATACCGATCATCCTGGCGATTTTCGTGATGAGCTGCATGGAGAAGTTTCTAAACAGGCTGATTCATGACAGTGTAAAAACCTTCATCACGCCGCTGATCTGTTTAGTGACGGTCGTGCCGCTCACATTAATCGTGTTCGGGCCGATTGGCGTAAATGCCGGAAATGGCATCGCGGCTGTGATTCTGGCGATCTTTCATTTTAATCCGATGCTGGCCGGTGCCGTGATCGCAGCCCTTTGGCAGATCCTTGTCATCTTTGGCATTCACTGGGGCATCGTGCCGGTTATTTTAAACAATATTGCGGTCAACGGGCAGGATTCTATCAAACCGGCTACAGCAGCAGCTGTGTTTGCCCAAACAGGTGCCGCCATCGGGGTCATGTTAAAAACGAAAAATAAAAAATTGAAGGCACTTGCGGGTTCCGCCGCAGTCACCGGAATTTTCGGCATTACGGAGCCTGCCGTTTATGGGGTGACGCTCAGACTGAAAAAACCTTTTGTATGCGGTGTCATCAGTGCGGCTGTTGGCGGGGCGATTATCGGGCAGGCTCACAGTGTGGCCATCGCTTCAGGTGCGCCGGGTCTATTGACCATCCCGATTTTCTACGGACAGGGGTTTGCAGGCTTTATCTTGGGAATCTCGGTATCTTTTATTCTCTCAATCATCCTAACGTACATTGTCGGATTTGAAGATCCCGCGGAAAAAGCAGATGCCAAAACGGAACCGCCAGCACCTGCCACACATCATGAGCAGATCAACAGTCCATTAGAAGGAAGCGTGATTCCGTTAGCGGAAGTGAAGGATAAGGTGTTCGCATCGGAGACGCTTGGAAAGGGAATTGCGATTTTGCCGGAGAAAGGCCGGCTGGTGGCTCCGGCAGATGCCGTGATAACGACTGTTTTCCCGACTGGCCATGCATTCGGCATGATCACCCATCAGGAAACAGAAATCCTGATTCACCTCGGATTTGATACGGTGAAGCTGGAAGGTAAACACTTTTATCCTAAAGTGGTGCAGGGGCAAGCCGTCAAACAAGGCGATCTGCTGGCTGAATTTGATTTAGAGGAGTTAATAAAGGCAGGGTTTGATATGAACACGCCGATCATCATCACAAACACAGATCAATATACCGACGTCATTCAAACTGATCAAAAGCAAGTCAAAACAGAAGAAAGAATTATTTCTTTAATCTAAAGCATTGGAGGAACAGACGATGAACTATAACAAACTTGCGGCATTTCCGGAGAACTTTTTGTGGGGAGCATCAACTTCTGCTTATCAGGTTGAAGGCGCGTGGAACGAAGATGGAAAGGGACCTTCAGTGATTGACGCCCGCGACAGCTATCCTGAGGGAACGACTGATTTTAAGGTAGCCAGCGATCATTATCACCGTTATAAAGAAGACGTTGCGCTGTTTGCTGAAATGGGCTTTAAAGCATACCGTTTTTCTATCGCCTGGACGCGCATTATTCCTGATGGCGACGGAGACATCAATCCAAAAGGGATTGAATTTTACAGCAATCTGATTGATGAGCTGCTCAAATATAAGATTGAACCGATCGTCACGATGTATCACTTTGATCTGCCGAATGCATTGCAGGAAAAAGGAGGCTGGTCAAAGCGATCTGTAATTGACGCTTTTGAACGGTATTCGAAGGTGCTGTTTGAACACTTCGGTGACCGTGTCAAGTACTGGCTGACAATCAATGAACAAAACATGATGATCCTGCATGGAAGTGCGCTGGGCACACTTGATCCGAATCTGAAAAACCCGAAAAAGGAACTGTATCAGCAAAATCACCACATGCTGGTGGCACAGGCGAAGGCTATGAATCTATGCCATGAGATGCTGCCGGAAGCCAAGATCGGCCCAGCTCCAAACATTGCGCTGATTTACCCGGCATCTTCAAAACCAGAAGATGTTGTCGCAGCCTTCAACTACAATGCAATCCGCAACTGGCTCTATTTAGATATGGCGGTTCACGGGCGTTATAACACGACAGCTTGGGCATATATGAAAGAAAAAGGCTATACGCCAGTCATTGAAGATGGTGATATGGAGATTCTGCGATCTGCGAAGCCTGATTTTATCGCATTTAACTACTACACGTCTCAAACGGCGGAAGCAAGCAGAGGCGACGGCTCGGACGAAGCAGCGCGCGGAGGAGACCAGCATTTGAAAACGGGAGAAGACGGCGTCTACCGCGGCAGCGCCAACCCGAACCTGGAGAAAAACGATTTCGGCTGGGAAATTGATCCGGTTGGCTTCCGTTCCACACTTCGTGAAATCTATGACCGCTACCAGCTGCCATTGATCATCACAGAAAACGGGTTAGGCGCTTTCGATCAACTCGAAGAAAACGATACGGTTAATGACGATTACCGGATTGATTATGTAAAGCAGCACATTGAACAAATTCAATGGGCGATGACAGACGGCGTTGACGTATTCGGCTACTCACCGTGGTCTGCGATTGACTTAATTTCCACCCACCAGGGCTGTTCTAAACGCTACGGCTTCATCTATGTCAATCGTGATGAATTCGACCTGAAAGACCTGCGCCGTATTCGCAAGAAAAGCTTTTATTGGTATAAAGAGCTGATTGCTTCGAATGGCGCGTCATTGAACTGATAGAAAAAATAAACAATTTATGAAAATAAATATATTTATGTAAATGATCCGAGCCCCTTGCCGATATGTATAGTATAAAATTGGAAAGGGGTTTGTATATGAAGAACAAAAAAATTGTTTCACTGCCTTTTTTGTGTACTGTGTTGCTTGTTGTTTTTAGCTTATGTCTGAATTCAAATGCTGCCTCAGCGCAAAGTGTGTTAAAAGATAAACCAATTATGGAGCAGCAGGAAAAACTGAAAAAACAAAAGGAAACTGAGGGTGTCTCATTAAATCAAGCGAAGCAAGTAAGCTTTAAAACGGACAATACAACAGAAAAGATGAAAGTGAAGAAGCC
Source organism: Bacillus sp. AF23 (assembly GCF_020861455.1). Taxonomy (NCBI): domain Bacteria; kingdom Bacillati; phylum Bacillota; class Bacilli; order Caryophanales; family Bacillaceae; genus Bacillus; species Bacillus sp. AF23. The sequence continues at coordinate 157,046 of NZ_JAJHVY010000037.1, read as the reverse complement.
TTCGAATGAGAATGGTTTTAAAACAAGTTCCATGTACAACTCCGATGACCAGGTTTTCAATACAACCTCTGTCCTTGATGAAAATAATCCTGATGATATGTACTTTTTCAGTACTTCGTCAGATCGAACCCTTATCACAAGAATTCTTTCAGACAACAGCGATTACCATCTGAAATTGTATGTTGTCAATTGGGATACAGGAGAAGCTCAGCCGTCTAATATATCTATGGCAGCAGGGAACTTAGTGCTTTTAAAAGAGCTTCCCGCTGGCGATTATATGATCCGGGTTTACTCTGAAGGAACGACGGGAGATTCATATAACATTCAGTTAAACGCGAAAAACCCTTCAAATTATTCAAGTGTAAAATCGGTAACGTCTAATTTACAAGCCTTTGTTGCTGAGTATGGAGACGGTTCCGTTTATGCTAATGGTACACTGCTGTACAATTCTAGTACGAAAACATCTTCATTAGACTGGGAAAGAGAATATTATTTTTCCTATGGAGGCGGGTATAATCAGCGCACCCATTCCATTTCTGATGTGAAGGTTAAAAATATTTCTGACCCTGTCACTTATCATTCGAGTTATGCAAGTTCAAGCTCAGCCATCATGGTTTACTTAGACACAGGCACGCTTTTTATGCATCATGTATCAGCTTATCAGTCCGGGGTAGGTTATGATGATTCTTTCCTTGATACGTTAGGTAAAAAAACACCTAGAAGGCTTGATGCGGATGATCAGAACTATGGGGACCATATATTAATCGTTGATCTGAAAACCGGCAAAGCGATAGACTTTTTCAGTGTTTTAAATTACTACTATGCTTCAGGTGTTGAAAGCTTGCCAGTCATTTCGTATATTCAATAAGAATTCACTTGGCTATTTCATTACAATGAAATAGCCTTATTTTAATTTGCCAGCGGAATGACTAGTGTTTTTTAACTCTTCAAAAATGTTATCTTGCTTATCAGGTTCAGGCTGATTCATTGTATTTGGAGCTGGAACATTCATCATTTTCTTAAAATCACCCATGGTTAGCGGCTTCTTGTCATCACGTAATTCATATCCTAATTGGCCGTTTGCCTCAATCGTTGCATTCTTAACGTCCTTTATGCTGGAGATTCCGTGAAGCCTCATTCGCATTTCAAGCTGATCAACTGTCAGCCTCAATTTTTTCATATTTTCTATATTGAGTTTACCATCTTCAACGACTAATTTTGCTTTGCCGGTTATGAACTTTTCCATCCAATTGGCCTTCACCTGAAACCATTCCATGAGTATTAGCGCCACAGTAAAAATACTGGCAGCTACAAGGGTTTTCCATAAACTTGTCTCTATAATCGGCTGGACAATAATTGTTCCAATTGAAATCATCACCACAGTTTGTGCTAACGTCATTTGAGAGATTGACTTTCTCCCCGATATTCTGAGCAATATGATCCCGGATATAATTAAAATGAGTGCTTCCCAAGCAAAATTCATGCAATCACCTTTTTGATTTTTCCATAGTATGATCCAGGCTTTTCGGATTATACAGAACAAAAGGATTTCCGCTAGCGGAAATCCCTTCTCGTTAAAACGAAATAATCCCAATCAGCAGTGCCGCAATCGTCATCACAATGGTTGTTCCCACGGCCCATTTGATCGTGAATTTTTGATGGTCGCCAAAGCTGACGCCCGCCATTCCGACCAATAAATAAGTGGAAGGAACGAGAGGACTGAGCAAATGCACAGGCTGGCCCAGCAAAGAGGCTCTGCCGATTTCTGCGGCATCTATTCCGTAAGCAGCGGCGGCTTCTGTGATAATCGGCAGAACACCGAAGTAAAAGGCGTCATTCGACATAAAAAAGGTAAATGGCATGCTGACGATGGCTGTAATCAAGGGCAGATGCGGGCCCATGGCGTCAGGGATGAGTGATACGAGAGAATGCGCCATGGCGTCTACCATTTTTGTGCCCGACAAAATGCCTGTGAAAATGCCGGCGGCAAACACCATGGAGACAACGTTTAACGCATTTCCTGCATGCGCTGAGATCCGCTTTTGCTGCTCTTTTACATTTGGATAGTTCACCATCAAGGCGACAGCAAATGCGATCATAAAAAGAACAGGGAGCGGGAGCAGGCTGGTGATCAAAGCCGCCATCAGCACGACAGTCAGCAGCAGGTTAAACCACTGGAGAGCGGGTCGTTTGAGCGGCGCTGTATCCGGATCGGACGCGTGCTGGTGTTCAATTGAAATGACACCGAGCCGTTTCCGTTCTTTTTTTCCAAGAATATAGGCTGCGGCAAGCACCCAGAGAATGCCGGCGATCATAGCAGGAATCAGCGGAGTGAAGACTTCTGACGTGTCCAATTTTAGAGAAGCCAACACCCTTGCAGTCGGTCCTCCCCACGGAATAATATTCATGACTCCCGATCCGAGCATTGCAATTCCCGCCAACACCAGCCGGTTCATGCCGAGCCGTTTGTATAGCGGAAGCATCGCAGCAATGGTAATCATGTACGTTGTTGTCCCATCTCCGTCCAACGAAATGGTCATCGTCAACACCGCTGTGCCGACAGCGATTTTTAATGGATCTCCTTTGACAAGGGATAAGATTTTGGCAATGAGCGGATCGAACAAACCTGAATCAATCATGATGCCGAAATACAGGATCGCAAATAATAGCATGATGCCTGTCGGAGCGAGACCTGTTACACCCTGAAGCATCATATCGCCCAGGTCTTTGCCGAATCCGCTGATCAGGGCAAACACAACAGGAACGACAATCAAGGCAATAAGAGCGGAAAGCCGGTTAGACATAATAAGATACATGAAGACAATGATCATCACAAAACCGAGTATCGCAAGCACGATATGACCTCCTCCATTCAACAGCACAATTATAGTAAGCGCTTCCACACTTCGAGAAGGCTTATTTCAAATATTTATGACCTCATGTTGACAAGTAGACCTCAAAACCTAGAGAGCAGATGAGCAGTTTATATACAGATCGCCCCGGGTAAATGTGCTGTAGAATGTTTATTTTTTGAGATCTGCAATAGGAAAAGGGGGAGCAGACATGAGTGATGATCAAAACAAACGAGTCAATGAACACTCAAAAGACGAGCAGCTCGAACAGTACAGGGTTGATAATAGCGGAAAGAAAATGACGACAAACCAAGGCGTACGGGTGTCTGAGGACGAACATTCGTTAAAAGCCGGAGTTCGCGGCCCGACGTTGATGGAGGATTTTCACTTTCGGGAGAAGATGACCCATTTTGACCATGAGAGAATCCCTGAACGGATCGTGCACGCGCGCGGGTATGGCGTGCATGGCTTTTTTCAGGTTTACGAGCCGATGACAGAATTCACCCGGGCGAAATTTCTTCAGGACCCTTCGGTGAAGACACCGGTATTTGTCCGGTTTTCAACAGTTGCGGGCTCCAAAGGCTCCGCTGACACGGTGCGTGACGCCAGAGGCTTTGCGACGAAATTCTATACCGAAGAAGGAAACTATGATCTAGTAGGCAATAATATCCCGGTGTTCTTTATTCAGGATGCGATCAAGTTCCCGGATTTGGTGCATGCGTTTAAGCCTGAGCCGCACAATGAAATGCCCCAGGCCGCGACAGCTCATGATACGTTTTGGGACTTTGTCGCCAATAATCCAGAGTCTGCTCACATGGTGATGTGGACGATGTCTGACAGAGGCATTCCCCGCAGCTACCGGATGATGGAGGGCTTTGGCGTTCACACGTTCCGTTTTGTGAACGAACAAGGAAAGGCGCGTTTCGTGAAATTCCATTGGAAGCCGGTGCTCGGCGTACATTCTCTCGTATGGGATGAAGCGCAGAAAATTGCCGGAAAAGACCCTGATTTCCACCGCCGCGACCTGTGGGAAACGATTGAAAACGGCGGCGTTGTTGAATATGAGCTAGGCGTGCAGATGATAGATGAAGAAGATGAATTCAACTTTGATTTTGATATTCTTGATCCGACGAAGCTTTGGCCGGAAGAGCTTGTACCGGTGAAGATCATTGGGAAAATGACGCTGAACCGCAACCAGGATAATGTGTTTGCGGAAACAGAACAAGTCGCGTTCCACCCGGGAAATGTCGTGCCGGGCATCGACTTCACAAATGACCCGCTGCTGCAGGGACGGCTTTTCTCTTATACGGATACACAGCTGATCCGTCTTGGCGGCCCGAACTTCCACGAGATTCCGATTAACCGCCCGGTATGTCCGTTCCATAACAACCAGTACGACGGTTATCACCGGATGACCATCAACAAGGGGCCGGTCGCTTATCATAAAAACTCTCTGCAGAACAATGACCCGTCTCCTGCGTCAGCCGAAGAAGGCGGTTACGTCCACTATCAGGAGAAAGTAGAAGGCAGAAAAATCCGCCAGCGGAGCGACAGTTTCAATAATTACTACTCACAGGCAAAACTGTTCTGGAACAGCATGTCTCCTGTGGAGAAACAGCACATCATTTCTGCTTTCTGCTTCGAGGTCGGGAAGGTCAAAAGTAAAGACGTACAGCGGCAGGTCGTTGATGTCTTCAGCAATGTCGATGCAGATTTAGCAGAAGAAATCGCCAAAGGAGTAGGCGTGGCGCCGCCGGCGAAACGCAAAGCATCAAAAGAAATCCTTACCTCACCTGCGTTAAGCCAAGCCCGTACAGTGAAAACAGCGTCAACGAGAAAAGTCGCGGTTCTCGCCGGCAATGGTTTTGATGAAAAAGAACTGCAAACAGTGCTGGATGCCTTAAAACAAGAAGGGATCACAGCGGATATCATCAGTCAAGCGCTGGGGTACATCACAAGCGGCGCCGGACAGCAGCTTGAGGTCAGCGGCACATTCCTGACGGTTGATTCTGTTCTGTATGATGCCGTTTATGCCGCAGGAGGACCTGAATTAAAAGAAGATAAACAAGCGATGGCGTTTATCAGAGAAGCCTACAATCACTATAAGGCGGTCGGCGCGGCAAACGAAGGAGTTGACCTCCTCAAATCGGCTGTCGGCACAACAGAGGGGCCGGGCGTTGTGTCAGCAAAAGACGAAGATGGTTACACCGGCTTCAGCAAAGCGTTTATCGAAGCGGTTGCCGCCCACCGCCATTGGGATAGACGAATTTGATTCGCTCCTGTATCTTAGAGGAAGATACTTTTCATAAGGAGCATGACATATGAACGAAAAACAGCTCGCAGAGGCTTACGAGCGCGACGAAAATATGATGATATTAGTGTTCGCCCAATGGTGTGTGAACCATGATCTTGATCCGTTGGAGCTATATGCCAAAGCATATCCGCAGCAAAAGCTGAATGAAAGCTTGAAAAAAACAGTGGAAGAACTGATTGTGCCGAAGAACGAGTCAGAACATATACCTGACCAGACCGTCATCGCGGTGTTGGAGATGTTTGGGAATATTGATTTGGCACAAGCGGTTCACGAAGTGATTGCCGGGCGTAAATAGTAAAAAAGAGACAATTTATTGTCTCTTTTTTATTGGGAAAATCGAGCAGATAGACCTAGAAACTTCTTTTCACCTCATCAGTCTATAAAAGTGTGCGTTGCAGAAAAAAGGGAATGATAAACAAAGAACATCGAAAAGGGGAGATTGTATGAAATGGAACAAAATGATGAAATGCGCGGTAGCTGCTGCTGTTTTGCTTTTTAGTGTATTTGCATATGCGGCCCCATCTTTACAAGCGGTTCAAGCGAAAACGCCGACTGTCAGCAGCCATACGTACAAAAAGATCAAGGAATTAAAGTATCCTCAGGTTCATCACATCGGGAATGCCGCATTTGAAAAGAACATCAATCAAGAGCTGAAAGCCTATATTGAACAATCGTATCAGGAATACCTGAAAAACAAAAAAGCAGGCGAACAGCAGGGCTTCAACGCGGAATATCAAACATCCTTCAGCGTCAAATATAATGCGGCGGGCAAGCTCAGCATTCAAACGCTCAATTATATCTATTCAGGCGGCGCCCATGGTTTAACGTCTGTTCAGTCCTTCAACTATGACTTGAAAACACAAAAGCGGGTGACACTGAATCAGATTCTGAATACCAAAACAAAAGTCAGCAAAACGAAAGATTACTTATACAGCTACATCAAAAAACATGACACGCTGTTTTTTCCTGATGTAAAGAAAGAGGATATTACCCTTAACCAAGACACAACGTTTTACTTTACGAAAAACGGAATCGCCATCGTCTTCGGCCAGTATGACTTAGGACCATATGCAGCCGGAATCCGTGATGTACAGGTGCCTTCCTCTATTTATCAATAATCAAAAGAGCCATATCCTTAAAAGGGATATGGCTCCATTTTTCTACCACACAAACAGGCCGACAATCGCAGCACTTAGTAAAGATACCGCAATTCCGCTGACGAGCAGCTTCCACACGTTTCTCCCAATCACGGTTGATTTTTCGCCGTCAAGGATCGAGTTATACGTTCCGTAAATCATGCCGACAGTACTGAAGTTGGCAAATGACGTCAGGAATGTCGTCGCTACCGCAACTGTGTGAGGCGGCAGTGTTTTCAGATTGTTTTTCAAGTCAAGCATCGCAACAAACTCGTTCGTCGCCAATTTCATTCCCATCAGCTGCGCGACATACATCGCATCGTGTACCGGCAGCCCAAGCAGGAATGCGAACGGACTGAAGAGATAAGCAAAAATCGTCTGGATGGTCAGGCCGTGTACGAAAACACCAAGAATGCCATTGACTGCTGACGTTAACGCCACATATCCAATCACCATTGCCAAAATAACGATCACCATGTTCATGCCGACAAGCATACTGTTAGAAATCGTAGAGAAAAAGTCTTTTTTCTCTTCTTTAGGCGGTGTATAGATGATGTCTTCATCCTCCGGCACATGAACAGGATTCAGCAGGTTTGCGATAATCAGCGCGTTTAAGCAATTTAAAGGAATCGCTGTAAACACGTATGTCGCCGGAACCATTGACAGGTAAGATCCAATAATGGAGCCGCTGATGCTGCTCATGCTCATTAAGCCGAATGTGAGCAGGCGGTTGTTGTTTAATACTGTGAGCTGCTGGCGAATGACTGCCAGAGCTTCTGTATTTCCCAAGAACATCATTTGAATAGAGAAAAAGCTTTCTAATTTCGGCAAGCGGGAAGCCTTTGAGATCACCCAGCCGATTTTATCGATCAGCCAAGGCAAAATGCCGAAATATGTTAAGATGTCAAAGAATGTGACGATGAAAATAATTGGAAGAAGTGCGCTGAAGAAAAAGTCTACCGTTTCATTTGCCATCACAGAAGGGAAGGCAAACGCGATCCCGTCACTGGCACAAGCAATCAGCCAAGTGAAGAAATTTCCAATTTGTCCGATGGCCCAGCTGCCAATTTTTGTCCCCAGCATAAACCACGTAATCAAAAGCTCCAGAACAATTAACGTAATGATTGGACGCCACTGGATTTTCTTTTTCTGCGGGGAGCATAGGAACACAACTGCCATAATCACAATGAGACCGACAAGGTTTAATAAAAAGTACATGATAGCAACTCCTATGAGGTTTATTATGGAAATGAAAAAAGCCCTTATCCTTCACAAATTCTGGAAGTGCAGAAAGTGTGAAAAATAAGAGCAAACAGAAAAGAACTTGTCCTTTTCAACTCGTTCAAATTTATTCAAACTTTCTTGTAGTCTAGTTTTTTACGGTTACTAGGTAGAAACAATCAGACCATATTACTGATTATATACAAGAATGTCTTTTTTCTAAGATGATAGCAGTATTTTATCCTTTCACTTTTTGAAAATCAACCTTTTTAACTATTTTCAAAATAATAAATTTATATTTCGAAGTCGAGAAAATAAAGGAAAATCATATTGGATTGCTATGCTGAAATTGTGATCAGAAATGAAGCATTTCATCATCACAGGCACGTCAAGAGGAATAGGTGATGAAATGAATACATGCTGACCATCGGCTGGTGAGGAGTTCGGGCAGCCGCCTGTCGTTGAGAATCTGGTTCCTATTTCTGGATGATTGATGTATCATAATAGCGGGGAAACCCTCTATGCAGCAAAAAGGAGTTCTTTTTTATGATTATTCAATTCATTCGTTATAGATAATGACAGGTATAGACGACTTTCCAGACCTGGCCAAAAAGTTAGATAGGTCCAGGTTTATTTGTCTATGCCTTTTTCATTTATTTAAAAAACGAATGAATGAGGTGTTTTTTGTGTCAAACATAAAGAAGCATGCTGCTTATATGAATCAATTTGTCTCTCAATTTCGATGCCCGATTTGTGATTCTTCTATGAAAGTCACATCATGGAAAAGTTTGATTTGTTTAACGAGCGGGCACACGTTTGATATATCCCGGCATGGGTACGTGAATTTCCTGACAAAGCCGGTCAAAAGCAGCTATCGGGCGGGGCTTTTCGAAGCAAGAAGCCGGCTGATGGCAGAGTATCATTTTTTTGCACCGCTTCATCAGGCAATAGCTGACTTGATCAGTGACCGGAAGTTTGAAAAAGAGACGTTAACCATTTTAGACTGCGGATGCGGTGAGGGGACCCATCTGAAAGCGGTTTGCGATCTGCTTCAAGAGAAGAAAACAGTTCACGGAATTGGGATTGATATTGCCAAGGATGGCATTTTACGGGCTTCAAAAAATAGTGGCGGAAAGCTGTGGGCCGTAGCCGATGTAGCTAATGCGCCCTTTCAAGACCGGCAATTTGATGTGATTCTATCGATTTTCTCACCTTCAAATTATGCAGAGTTTCACAGACTGCTGAAAAAAGATGGTTTGGTTATAAAGGTTGTTCCTCAAAAGGATTATTTAACAGAACTAAGGCGAGTTTTATACGCAGATTCAGATAGACAAACCTATTCCAATACCCCTGCAATTGAGCGCTTTACAACACATTTTCAGCTCGATCATCTGATGAGGCTGCGCTATATCAAAACGCTTCATCAGCAAGGCATAGAATGGCTTCTGAACATGACACCGTTAGCCTGGTCCGCATCGGCTGAAAACATCAACCAGTTTAGAAAAATGGAATCGGCTCAGCTGACAGTTGATGTCGATGTATTAATCGGAACGATATGAGTGATAGAGGAAAGCTCCCAAAAAAGGAGCTTTCCTTTCTTGTTTTCCGCAAAAACGGAAATTTCCACCGGATTGGAATAGTTATCTCGCATTTTCCGTAAATATGGAAAGGGAAAGGCTTGAAATGGTGTTCTGGCAACTGGCACAGAACTTGCATGAGAAATGACGGAAAGGGAGGGGATATTTTGTAAACGCTTTCCTTTTCTCAGACAAGCGGAAAAGAGGGATGTTTGTGGACATTATGATTATTCTTTTGGCTTTGGGTTTGCTGATGTTTGTCGCCTATCGGGGATTTTCAGTCATTTTGTTTGCTCCGATTTGCGCCTTATTTGCTGTGCTGCTGACAGATCCAAGCTTTGTGCTTCCTTTTTTCTCAACCATATTTATGGAAAAGATGGCGGGGTTTATTAAGCTGTACTTTCCAGTATTTCTGCTTGGCGCCATTTTCGGAAAGGTTGTCGAGATGTCCGGCTTGGCGGCTTCCATTGCGAAGACTATTGTCAGACTGGTCGGTGCGAAACGAGCAACACTCGCTATCGTATTGATGAGCGCCATTTTAACGTACAGCGGAGTCAGCCTGTTTGTTGTCGTCTTTGCTGTATACCCCTTTGCGAAAAATATGTTCAAAGAAGCTGACATCCCGAAGCGCCTCATACCGGGAACGATTGCTCTCGGGGCATTTACCTTTACAATGGATGCACTGCCGGGTACACCGCAAATCCAAAATGTGATTCCTACGACGTTTTTCAAAACAGACATTTACGCCGCCCCTTGGCTTGGTATGATCGGTGCGGTGTTTGTGCTGGCTGCGGGTATGCTCTACTTGGAATCGAGGCGCAAAAAAGCAGAGAAATCGGGCGAAGGTTACGCCGGTTTTCAATCGGAGATTTCTGCCGCGCGTGAGCCATCTGATCTTGCCCCGGAACAAAGCCGGCCGGTCTTAGAGTCTGACACCAGTAAGGTCCGGCACGCACTCGCTTTTGTTCCTCTTATTCTCGTTGGTGTGATGAATAAATGTTTCACCACGTTCCTTCCCAAATGGTATCCGAATGAATTTGATTTTTCCGCCATAGGATTGGGAGAGTTCGGGAAACTTGATATCTCCTCCGCGGTTGCCATTTGGTCAGTGGAGCTGGCCCTCCTGATCGGAATCATCGCAACCATTCTGTTTGATTGGAGAAAAGTGTTTGGACAGCTAAAGGAAGGGCTGAATGAAGGGATCGGCGGCGCTTTGCTTGCATCGATGAATACAGGCGCCGAGTATGGTTTCGGCGGCATCATTGCTGCGCTGCCGGGGTTTCATAAGCTGAGCAGCGGCATTTCACATACGTTTACGGATCCGCTTGTAAACGGAGCTGTGACGACAACAACGCTGGCAGGGATCACCGGATCGGCCTCAGGGGGAATGGGAATCGCGTTAAGCGCGATGTCTGATCAATATTTGAAAGCGATTCAGATCTATCACATACCGCCTGAAGTGATGCACCGGGTCATTTCGATGGCGTCAGGAGGCATGGATACGCTTCCGCATAATGGGGCGGTGATCACCCTGCTGGCTGTGACGGGTCTGACCCATCGCCAATCGTATCGGGATATTTTTGCGATTACTCTCATCAAAACCGCCGCCGTATTTGTGATTATCGCGATTTACAGTTTGACGGGCCTTGTATAGGACAAAACGAAAGGGGAATCAGATATGGGAAAAGTGCTGTCATCGAGTAAGGAAGCCGCAGAACTCATTCGGGAGGGGGATACACTGATCGCGGGCGGATTCGGCCTGTGCGGAATACCCGAGCAGCTCATTCTGGCGATAAGGGATAAAGGGGTAAAGGATTTAACCGTCGTCAGCAATAATTGCGGAGTTGATGATTGGGGGCTCGGCCTGCTGCTGGCAAACAAGCAAATCAAAAAAATGATCGCCTCCTACGTCGGCGAAAACAAAATTTTTGAAAAGCAATTTTTAAGCGGAGAATTGGAAGTGGAATTGGTTCCCCAAGGGACACTCGCTGAAAGAATCCGAGCAGGAGGAGCAGGCATACCGGGATTTTATACAGCCACAGGCGTCGGAACCACCATCGCTGACGGGAAAGAGCATAAAACCTTTGACGGACGCACATATGTGTTAGAAAAAGGAATTACTGGGGACGTCGCCATTGTAAAAGCGTGGAAAGCGGACACCATGGGAAATTTAGTTTTCCGGAAAACGGCAAGAAACTTCAATCCGGTTGCCGCCATGGCGGGAAAGATCACAATTGCTGAGGCAGAAGAAATTGTTGAGGCGGGAGAGCTTGATCCCGACCACATCCACACGCCTGGTATTTACGTACAGCATGTTGTGCTCGGCACACATGAAAAGCGGATTGAAAAACGAACCGTTCAGCAAGCGAAGGGAAAGGAGGCGGCACAATGAAGGAAGCCAGAAAACGAATGGTCAAACGTGCTGTAAAGGAAATAAAAGACGGTATGAACGTCAATCTTGGCATAGGGATGCCGACACTTGTCGCAAATGAGATACCGGAGGGCGTGCATGTGATGCTTCAATCAGAAAACGGTTTGCTCGGGATCGGCCCGTATCCGCTGGAAGGAACGGAAGACCCGGATCTGATAAATGCGGGGAAAGAAACGATCACCGCCGTAACAGGCGCATCCTATTTTGACAGCGCGGAATCCTTTGCGATGATACGAGGCGGGCATATCGACCTGGCCATCCTTGGGGGCATGGAGGTTTCTGAGCAAGGGGATTTGGCGAACTGGATGATTCCGGGGAAAATGGTGAAGGGAATGGGCGGCGCTATGGACTTGGTCAACGGGGCTAAGCGAATCGTTGTCATCATGGAGCACGTCAATAAACATGGGGAATCGAAGGTGAAAAAACAATGCTCCCTCCCGCTGACAGGACAGAAAGTCGTTCATCGGCTGATTACTGATCTGGCTGTTTTTGATTTTGATAACGGGCATATGACACTGACTGAGCTCCAGGACGGCGTCACGCTGGAAGAGGTATATGAGAAAACTGAAGCTGACTTCGCCGTGAGCCAGTCAGTCATTCGGCAAAAATCTTGAGCGGGAAGGTGTATGACATGAAAAAACAAGTCGCTCTTGTGACAGGCGCAGCCGGGGGAATCGGATTTGAAATCGCAAAGGAATTCGCCCGGGAAGGCGCCGATGTCATTATCTCAGATCTAAATCCAAAAGCGTGCGATGAGGCCGCCGCCAAGCTGAACGAGAAAGGCTTTAGCGCCACGGGCATTCCATGTGACGTGACAAAGGAAGAGCAAATCGCTGATATCGTCCATACTATCAAGACCCGATACGGACGTTTGGATACTTTGGTGAATAACGCAGGCATGCAGCATGTCGCGCCGATTGAAGAGTTTCCGACAGAACGGTTTGAACAGCTTATTCGCGTCATGCTGACCGCGCCATTCATCGCAATGAAACATGTCTTTCCCCTTATGAAAAAACAGCAGTTCGGCAGGATCATCAATATCGCGTCTGTGAACGGACTGGTGGGGTTTGCGGGAAAAGCCGCTTATAACAGCGCAAAGCATGGCGTCATTGGGCTGACAAAGGTGGGGGCGCTGGAAGGCGCGCCCCACGGGATTACGGTGAATGCACTCTGCCCGGGATATGTGGACACACAGCTTGTCCGCAATCAGCTCAGTGATCTTTCTAAAACAAGACATGTTCCCTATGAATCGGTTCTGGAAGAGGTGATTTTTCCGCTTGTGCCGCAAAAACGTCTTCTCTCGGTTAAAGAAATTGCTGATTATGCCGTCTTTTTGGCGAGTGAAAAGGCGAAAGGCGTCACAGGGCAGGCGGTCGTGCTGGATGGAGGCTACACAGCTCAATAATAGATTCTTGTATTCATAGGAGGCTCTCGTTTATCATAAGGTTGAAAGCGATTACAAAATGTGACGGGAGCGACAGGGAGATGAAACATTCTATTAAAGAATTACCCTTTGAATGGCTGGATGAAATCATCAACCTTGCGGCGGAATGTATTGTTGTGGTTGATCATGAGGGGAAAATTCTCTATATCAACCCGGCGTACTGTGACTTTCTTAAAAAAACAGGGGAAGAAGCGATAGGAAAACCCGTTCAGGACGTGATTGAAAACTCGAGAATGCACATCGTGGCAAAGACGGGGCGGACAGAGGCTGCCGCTATTCATCCGATTAACGGCAGCGAAATGATCGCCAACCGGTATCCGCTCTATGTGAACCGGCAGCTTGTAGGAGCGGTCGGAACCGTTATGTTCCGCAATCCGCAGGAATGGATGGATTATTCAAGAAAAATTAAACCACTCCTCAATGAACTCAATTACTACAAAAATAGATACGAAAAAGAGCTTTTCAGTAAATACCACTTTGGCGACTTGATCGGAAACAGCTCTCTCTTTATGGAAGCGAAACGGCTGGCTGAACGGGTATCTGACAGCCAATCGGCCGTTTTGCTTTTAGGAGAATCAGGCACGGGAAAAGAGCTGTTTGCCCACGCCATCCATCAGAACAGCCGCCGCAGGTATGCTCCCTTTCTGCGCGTCAACTGCGCCTCGATCCCAGAGCATTTGTTTGAATCAGAAATGTTCGGATACGAAGACGGCGCTTTTACGGGGGCAAAAAAAGGCGGGAAAAAAGGAAAATTCGAACTTGCGCATCAAGGAACCATTTTCCTTGATGAGGTAGGTGATATGCCGCTGCATATGCAAAGCAAAATCCTTCGCGTACTGCAGGAGAAAGAGATAGAGCGGATCGGCGGAAGAAGCCCGATCCCAATAGATGTACGAGTGATTGCGGCGACACACCGAAACCTCGAAGAAATGGTACGGGAAGGAGACTTCCGGCAAGACCTCTATTACCGACTGAATGTGATCAAAATTCAAATCCCGTCCCTAAGAGAGCGCATAGAGGATGTTGTGCCGATCGCGGGGCTTCTATTAAAAAAACTTGAACGGAAATTTGGCTTTGATGGCTTGGAGCTTTCTAAAGAAGCAATTGCAGTGCTTCAGAGCTATTCTTGGCCGGGAAACATACGAGAATTGGAAAATGTCTTAGAACGGGCTGTCAACGTCCTCGACGGCAAACGAATCGAACCGAAACACCTGAATCTGGCTCCTGAAGATCAACCCATCCAAAGAACAATCAAAATCCGGGAATATCAATCTATACGTCCATTAAAAGAGACAATCGCTGAGGCGGAAAAAAACGCGATCATCGAGGCGCTTGCCGCAGCAGACGGCAATAAAATAAAGGCAGCAAAGCTATTAGGCATAGGAAAAACAAGCTTATATGAAAAATGCAAAGCCTATCAAATTGAGCAGGCATAAAAAAACACACTTGCCCCGCCCGGGAATCAAGTGTGTTTTTCTGTTCCTTATTTCCAAACATCGTTAGCGATCTCAACAACATGGCGCAGCTTCGCCCATTGCTGTTCCTCGGTCAGCTTGTTGCCTTCCTCAGTCGAAGCGAATCCGCATTGCGGGCTCAGGCACAACTGATCTAGGCTGACATAACGGGAAGCCTCCTCGATACGGCGTTTCACGTCGTCCGGATGTTCAAGCTCACCGAATTTAGATGTCACTAAGCCTAGGACAAGCTGAAGATCAGAGCGTTTCACATAACGGAGCGGTTCGAATCCGCCTGAGCGTGAATCATCATACTCTAAGAAAAGCCCGTCCAGATTCAAGCCGTTAAAAATGGTTTCCGCCGCCGCATCATAACCGCCTTCAGCTGTCCAAGTGGACTGGAAGTTGCCGCGGCAAATATGCATGGTAATGGTCATATCATCCGGACGGTCGGCAATTGCGTCATTGATTGACTTCGCAAACAGCTGGCGAAGCTCGTCAGGCGTTGTTCCGAATGCTTCCACTTGTTTCAAGCCTTTTTCAGATAAGAAAACAGCCCATGCCGTATCATCAAGCTGGAGGTAGCGGCAGCCTCTGTCATAAAACGCTTGAATCGCTTTTTTATACGCTTTTGATACATCATGCTGGAAAAGAGCATAATCGTTTTTGTATGCATCCTTTTCCAATCTGCCGCGGAAAAAGAGCATATTCGGACTTGGAATTGTCATTTTTGGCGTTGCATCACCAGCGATGCCATGTAAAAATGAGTAATCTTCGAGCATTGGGTGATTTGAGAAATCAATATCGCCTGTTACTTTGATGCCGCGTGCTTTTGTCTGCACATTATGGAACTGGATACCCTGTTCAGGTATAAACGGCTCAACGCCATCCAGATTTTCAAGGAAATCAAAATGCCACCACGCTCTGCGGAATTCCCCGTCTGTCACGACGTTCAGGCCGGTTTCTTTTTGTTTTTCCACAATGCGGATGATTTCATCGTTTTCAATCTGGCGAAGCTGTTCGGCAGTGATTTCGCCGGCCGCCTTTTTCAGCCGCGCTTTTTTGACGGGCTCAGATCTCAGCAGGCTTCCGACTTGATCCGCGCGAAACGGCGTTTTTTTTCTCTGAAGCGATTGTTTTTGTTCTGCGGGTGTTGTTTGCTGTGACATGTGTTCATTCCTTCTTTCCATTCGAATATAAAAAAGCTCTTCCTTTGGATAAGGAAGAGCTTGCGTGAACAATCTCAACCTTATCTTCAAGAGCAAAAATCTGCTCTAAAGGATTTAGCACCATTCTGTTAAACAGCGGTTGCCGGGTATCGCAGGGCCAGTCCCTCCACCTCTCTTGATAAGGAAAACCTTTTTATGAAATTTTCTGATAGTATCTATTATTCACACATTTCTCTTTTCTGTCAATGATAGATTATTTCCACACATCATTGGCAATGTCGGCCACATGACGGAGCTTCGCCCACTGCTGCTCCTCAGTCAAAAGGTTTCCTTCTTCTGTTGAAGCGAAACCGCACTGCGGGCTCAAGCAAAGCTGATCTAAGCTGACAAAGCGCGCAGCTTCGCTGATTCGGCGTTTGACATCCTCTGGGTCCTCAAGCTCTCCATATTTGGATGTAATCAAGCCTAAGACAATTTGCAGATCCTTGCGTTTGACAAAGCGAAGCGGGTCAAAGTTTCCGGAGCGGTCATCATCGTATTCCAGGAACAAGCCGTCAAGGTCTAAACCGTCAAGAATCGTTTCCGCTACAGCGTCATAGCCTCCTGATGCGGCCCAAGTCGAGCGGAAGTTGCCGCGGCAGATATGCATCGTGACCGTTAAGTCGTCAGGACGGTCCGCCACTGCATCGTTAATCGTTTTGGCAAACAACGCAGGCAATGTTTCCGGATCACCGCCGAGGGCACGGACAACCTCTCTGCCTTTTTCTTCAAAGAAGAGAGACCATGACGTATCATCGAGCTGAAGATAGCGGCAGCCCGCATCATAGAAAGCGTTAATCGCTTTTTTGTACGCCTGGGCCAGATCATGAAAATATTCCTCCTGATCGGAATACACGCCTTGATCAGCTTTTTCACCGAAAAACAGCATATTTGGACTCGGAATCGTCAGCTTTGGTGTCGCGTCACCGGCAATCTCATGTAAAAATTGATAATCGGCAAGCGTTGGATGGCTCGTAAAATCAAGTTTTCCCGTCACTCTGATGCTGCGTGCTTTTGTTTTCGCGTTATGGAACTGAATTCCTTCAGCGGGGATGAACGCTTCCACTCCGTCGAGCCCTTCCAGGAAATCGTAATGCCACCAAGAACGGCGGAACTCTCCGTCGGTTACGACGTTTAGGCCGATTTCCTTTTGCTTTTCGACAATGCGGGTGATTTCTTTATTTTCAATATCACGAAGCTGTTCTGCCGTGATCCCGCCTGCCGCTTGTTTTTGCCGCGCCTCTTTTACTGGGGCGGATCGTAATAAACTGCCGACATGATCGGCGCGGAAAGGAGCTTTCTTCTGTTTTTCTGATTTATGTGAAGCAAGGTTTACTTGTTGAGCCATATCATTCGCCTCTTTTCTAAAATGTTTGCTGCATGAAAAAAGCTCTTCCTTTGTGTAAGGAAGAGCTTGAATGATCAAATCTCTGCCTCATCTGCAAGAACGCGATGTTCTTAAGGATTTAGCACCATTCTGTATAAAACAGCGGTTGCCGGGTATCATAGGGCCAGTCCCTCCACCTCTCTTGATAAGGTATAACTTCATATTTACATATTAATTATCTTAATATTATTACTTTTGGATCAACTGTCAATGCTTTTTAGAAAATACTTTCATCTTCATCGTTATATAAAACCATATCAAGCACGATAGCGATGGCAGTGCAAATCAGAACATCTTCCTCGTTTGCAATCTGCAAGTGATAGGAATCACCCCAGCTGAGCCACTTCTTGCTCACTGACATCCGGACATTTTCTCCGTCCGTCAGCTGGAATTCATCCCTCCATAAGTCACCATCGATTTCCCAGTTAAGGCCGGAAATCACAAATTTCGGTTTGAAAAACGTTACTTTCTTCGTTACCTCACAAACCGTTTTCCCACCAATTGAAATCTCGTATCGCGGCAAAAATGACATCACTTTTTGCTCAATGGAAACGAGCGTTTTTCCGGATGAATCTGTCAATTGCAATGAGTCCCCTAACGAAAAGAACCGCCCTTCGACCTTGAATCTCTCTTGTTCATCACGGTCATAAATGTGAAATGCATCTTTAAGCGAGAACATTTTTTGTTTCATAAATAAATCGATCATTGCTGAAGTCTCCTTTTGGATTTGCCTTATATGAAATTACGGATAGAGGATAAAAAGGTTTCAGGCTCTATCTCAACACAATTTTAAAAGGCTGCATCATTCAGCAGCCTTTTCGTTTGAAATATAGAATTAGGAAAGATGCATCCGGCGTTTTTGGCGGATGGCGTCAAGGTCGATTAGGTTATTATGATGAGGAACGGGTGCAGGAAGAGGGCTTGTCTTTTGCGGTTTTCGTCTATTGTCTTTGCTGAATGAAAAGAGAAGATAGCCACATAATGCGATGATAATAAATAGGATCATTTTACATACCTCCCAAAAAAAGTTTTGGTATTCTCTATTGTACGGATAAAACGTCTAAAAGTATTCAAAAAATTCTAAATCCAATAATAATAAATGTGTGTTCCTCAAAAATTCTTTTCGCCCATGACCTGAAAATAGTCTTACATTAAGCTGGTGTTTTTCCTTTTGATTGGTTCTATAGTTACTATCGACGTTAAAATGAATTCCTTTATATAACTTTTAACCTAAATTTCTGTAATTCAAATTAACTATATATGGATAATGTGTTCTTCTTTGTTTGATGTATACCCTATTTTGAGGAATTGAACACAAAAAACCCAAACTACGGAGCATTTGGGCGGGAATTTGGACTGGTTGGCTGATTTGAGGGGAGTCCGGCGAAGGGTCAGAAAAAGCGTTTGAACATTCTTCTTATTTTTTTAAATGGATTTGATCGTTTTGTTTGCATTTTGAGCGGGCGGGAAATCATCCATTTTTTGAACAGGCTTTTTGCGGCAATTGTGTTCTTCATCTTTGCATTTCCTCCTCATCCGTTGATAGTTGTTTTACGGACAGAGCTTTTAAAATGTTTCATTTTCACGCAAAAAAACCAGTCCTTTTTTGGACTGGTTTCTCAGCTTACGCCTGTTCTTCAAACAGCTTTGCAATCTCAACGATGACATTTACGGCTTTGACCATGTTGTCGGCTGAGATGTATTCAAATTTGCCGTGAAAGTTTTCTCCGCCGGTAAAGATGTTCGGCGTTGGGAGTCCCATATAGGAAAGCTGCGAACCGTCCGTGCCGCCGCGGATCGGAGAGATTTTCGGTTCGATGCCGAGGTTTTCCATCGCTTGTTTGGCAGTATTGACGATTTCGATGACAGGCTCAATTTTTTCCCTCATGTTGTAGTATTGATCGTTCATATCAAGCTGAATGCGATATTGTCCGTATTCGTTCTGGAGCTCTTCAATGATGCGCTGCATGGTTTCTTTTCTGTTTTGGAAGATGTTTTTGTCAAAGTCTCTGATAATGTAGTGGAGCTTGGTCTCTTCTACATCTCCCTGAATGGAAAGCAGGTGATAGAAGCCTTCGTAGCCCTCTGTATATTCAGGTGCCTCATCTGCCGGCAGCATGCTGTTCAGCTTCATTGCGATCTTCGCAGAGTTGACCATTTTGCCCTTTGCCGTGCCGGGATGTACATTGTTGCCTTTGATCGTGATTTTCGCCGCGGCTGCATTGAAGCTTTCATATTCAAGCTCACCGAGCGGGCCGCCGTCAACCGTATAGGCAAAGGAGGCATTGAATCGCCCAACATCAAATTTGTGCGGGCCTCTGCCGATTTCTTCATCAGGTGTAAATGCAACTCTGATGGTGCCGTGCTTGATTTCAGGATGTTTGATGAGATAATCCATGGCTGTCATGATTTCGGCGATGCCAGCCTTATTGTCAGCGCCGAGAAGGGTTGTACCGTCTGTGGTGATCAGGGTGTGGCCTTTGTAGCCCGACAGTTCAGGGAATTGATCAGGCGATAGGATGACCTGCAGCTTTTCGTTGAGCGTGATGTCTTTTCCATCGTAGCTTTCAACGATTTGCGGATTTACATTTTTGCCGGTAAAGTCTGTGGCGGTGTCGACGTGGGCGAGAAAGCCGATCGTCGGCACGTCTTTGTCAGTGTTGGAAGGAAGGGTCGCCATGACATAGCCGTTTTCATCAATGGCTGCATCCTGCATGCCGATTGACTTCAATTCATCGACAAGCATGTTTCCTAACGTCAATTGGCCGGGTGTGGAAGGGCAAGTGTCGACGGATTCATCGGACTGTGTGTCGACCTTTACGTATGTAGTAAACCGTTCAATGATTTCTTCTTTCATTTCCAATCATCTCCTTTGTTTTATTCTACCATGCCGGGATGAGAGATATCTAATTCACAATGCCGTTTCGAATGGCAAAAACGACTGCCTGAGTCCGGTCTTGGGCATTGCATTTTTGCAGAATTCGATGCACATGGGTTTTGACGGTGCTTTCATTGACAAAAAGCTTGTCGGCAATATCCTCATTTCTCAAGCCATAGGCCATTTGCTGAAGAACCTCAAGCTCTCCTTTGGTAAACGGCTCTGCCAGCTCTTCAGCATGAGGCTGTTGCTTTGCGCGGAATGTCTCAGTGATGATTTTAGCGGCTGTGACTGTGCGGAAAATCGCTTTGCCTCTGAAGGCAGCCCGAATGGCGTCTATCAGTTCTTCAGGAAGCGTGTCCTTCAGCAGGTAACCGACTGCGCCTGCAGTTTCCCGGGCTTTACAGTTCTTTCCCGGTACATCGATATAATAATAAGAATAAATACAATAAAAATATATGGGCAGTTCTATAAAAAATAAAAGGGCGTATTCTCGCTGAAAAATCTACCGAATTAATCGCAAGGGTTTAAGATGAAATATGAAGAAATCATTAATAAACGATTAAACTTCTTGAAAATGGATGTAGAGAGCTTCTGAAAACTTTATAATAATAAGCAATACATTCTTTAGGAGGGTTTACATCATGGCAATACTTGTTACAGGCGGCGCCGGGTACATCGGAAGCCACACATGTGTGGAGTTATTGAACAGCGGCTATGAGATTGTCGTTCTTGATAATTTGTCCAATAGTTCAGCTGAGGCGCTGAATCGTGTCAAAGAGATTACAGGAAAAGAGTTAACGTTCTATGAAGCGGATCTATTGGATCGGGAAGCGGTAGATTCGGTTTTTGCAGAAAACGAGATTGAGGCTGTGATTCATTTTGCGGGGTTAAAAGCAGTCGGAGAGTCTGTTGCGATTCCGCTCAAATATTATCATAACAATCTCACGGGAACCTTTATTTTATGTGAAATCATGGAGAAATACGGCGTTAAGAAAATCGTATTCAGTTCTTCCGCAACGGTATACGGCGTACCGGAAACGTCACCGATTACGGAGGACTTTCCATTAGGTGCAACAAATCCTTATGGACAGACGAAGCTCATGCTTGAACAAATTTTGCGTGATTTGCATACGGCTGACAATGAGTGGAGTGTTGCCCTGCTGCGCTACTTTAATCCATTCGGCGCGCATCCGAGCGGACGAATCGGTGAAGATCCGAACGGCATTCCAAATAACCTGATGCCATATGTGGCACAGGTAGCCGTTGGCAAGCTGGAGCAGTTAAGCGTATTCGGAAATGATTATCCGACCAAAGACGGGACAGGCGTACGCGATTATATTCATGTCGTCGATCTCGCAGAAGGCCACGTCAAGGCGCTGGAAAAAGTATTGAACTCCACCGGAGCTGATGCATACAACCTCGGAACAGGCACGGGCTACAGTGTGCTTGAAATGGTCAAAGCCTTTGAAAAAGTATCAGGGAAAGAGGTTCCGTATCAATTTGCGGACCGACGCCCCGGAGACATTGCAACCTGCTTCGCAGATCCTGCAAAAGCCAAGCGGGAACTGGGCTGGGAGGCAAAAAGAGGCCTTGAAGAAATGTGTGCCGATTCTTGGAGATGGCAGTCTTCGAATGTGAATGGGTACAAGAGTCTGAAATAAGAATGGAGGCCTTCTCAACAGAGAAGGCCTTTTTTAGAGAAAAAGGGTGCCTGTTAAGGCACCCTTGTCTGCTATTATTTGATTTTCACAATCACATCATTGCTGAATTTGAGTTTCCAAGTTCCTTTTGCATAAGCTTCCTTGTCGACTTCAAAAGCTTTCACATCTGTTACTTTAATATTAGGATTTAGATCACTCAATATTTTAGAGTTATCAACTTTTGTCTCAGTTGCATAGGTTGAAGAAGCATCAATATCAGAATCATAAGAAGTGCCATCACCATCAACCAATTTAGCAGTTGGAATTGAAAAAGAACTTATCGGCTTTTTGGATACGTTTTTAATTGTATATTGAACAGCTACAATAGTACCTCCATCAGATGCTTTCTTTTCAATATATTGAGTGCCAACAGAATCTCTGTCTTCTACTTTTGTAACTGTCACTTCAGTTTTCTCAGTCTTAACAGTATCACCGATATTGTATGTTTTTTCAGTTTCAGCTTTGCTGTTGCTTGATGTTTTGGAAGTGGCTTCTGAATCGCCTCCGCCGCCAATAACATTACCGATAATAATGATGACAACAACTGCCAGAATAAACGTAATAATTTTATGTCTCATAAAAAAGTTACGCTGATCCTTACCACAGTTAGGACATTTTTTTACACCTTTTGCAATTTCTTGACCGCAAGCTTTACATGGGACTAGTTTTCCTGCCATTATATTTCCTCCTATGTCATTAAATACACAAAACATATGTACTATAATGCCTATATTATTTCACTTAGTCAATACAAAATTATCAATTTATTATATTATTTATCATTGTTAGCTATATTTTCTTGTGAAAATATATGCTTATTTTCTTATCGTCTGTATGATTCATATGTTAATAGCTAATTTGTATTTTCTTGAATTTTAACTTGCACTTAAATCTCCGTAAATAACCCCTTGAACCTATTTGCTCAGTCCCTTATAATGCTAATATTGGAAAGTGAAAAGGATATGCTAAAACATTGGTTTTCTAGGGTTCCGCAATGCATATTGGCCTGTGACCGAGAGAAAACACATAACAGTCTGGCTGTTATGACACGGTGGGATAAAAGCCCAGGAGTTTCTGCTCTTTTGCGAGAGCGTACTCCTGGGTTTTTTTGTTGATACTATCTGAAGAAGGAGTGTTCTGTGATGAAAAAGAAAATGCTTGATGTGCTGATGCTCGTGATTGGCGCTTTTTTCTTCGCGCTTGCTGTGAATTTATTCGCGATCCCCAATGACCTTGGGGAAGGCGGCGTTACGGGGATTACGCTGATTTTGTATTATGTGTTTCATTGGTCTCCCGGGGTGACAAACTTTATATTAAACGCTTTTCTGCTATTGATCGGATATAAATTTCTCGACGGGAAAACCACGGTTTATACGATTATCGCCGTGGCAGCAAACTCGCTTTTTCTGCATTTGACACACGGGTGGAGCACACCGTCTGATGAGCTGATCATTAACACGATTTTCGCAGGGGTGTTTGCGGGTGTCGGGATCGGCATGATCATTCGGGTCGGCGGCACAACAGCCGGTTCCGCCATTCTGGCCAGAATTGCCAATAAATATTTAGATTGGAATATCAGTTACGCCCTGCTCTTTTTTGATTTAATTGTTGTCTTCAGCTCTTATTTTATTATTGGTGCGGAAAAAATGATGTTTACGATTGTGATGCTGTATATCGGAACAAAAGTGATGGACTTCATTATTGAAGGATTGAATACGAAAAAAGCAATTACTGTCATATCGGAAAATAAAGGTGAAATTGCCGAGCGGGTTAATACGCTAATGGACCGGGGCGTCACCATTTTATCAGGAAAGGGAAACTATACGGGCGAGTCAAAAGAGATTTTGTATATCGTCATTAACAAACAGGAGCTTTCTATGCTGAAGAAAATCATCAGAAGCTGTGACAAAAAAGCGTTTGTGATCGTTCATGATGTGCGCGATGTGTTTGGTGAAGGGTTTGTGGATATTTCAAAATAAGGAGGTCCCTCTGCGCAGACGCAGAGGGATCTATTTGTTTAGAACCATTGCTTCTGTATCGCGCTTTATTGCCGTTGCTGTAAACGAAAGAGGGCCATCTAATACGAAAAGAAGCTGGAGAACATGTGCATTTCGCCTTATACTGAAAATACATATCCTTACATAGGAGAGGAGACCATATGAAGTCGCTGGTGGCTATTTATCCCGGTTCGATTGTGTCTGACAAGCTTTGTACAAAGGAAGACTGCTTGTGTTTTTTTGATGAAAACAGTCAGAAATATATCTCGATCCCAAAAACGGAGATCAGCCAAAAGGAGGCATTGCTGCTTCAGTCATTTTTAACGCTAGCGGAAGAGGCAGATCACATGTCTCTCAAATCGCCGGAAGAAAACAGGTGGTTTGCGTTTCTATTCTCGCAAGGAGAAGTGCCGCCGAATATCAAGAAGAGGACAAGGTTCATTCATTTTCATTTGATCGGCAAAACTGAACGGGCATCATTTGCGGAAGCGATGCGCCATTTTTGGCCGGTGTCTTTTGTGATCGTTTGGATGCATGAGGACAGAGGCGTGATTGTGGAGCAGGAAAGTGAAGCGGCAGCTGGGAAAGACGAATTGGAGTCGCTCGCCAGGGTTCTTGAAAGTGATTTCTACTTCAGTGTCCGTTTTTACGCTGGAAGGTTTTATGAAACAGATGAGCGCTTACGAAAACATTATGCCCGTGAACAAACGTATTTTCTATTCGCTGAAAAGCGGCTGCCGCAGGTTCAGCGTGTGACGTTTGATATCATGTTCCCTTTTTTATTATTGGAGGAAGAAAAGGAACAGCTGAAATCACTGCTTAGTGAAGAAGCCGAGCTATTATTTGAAAATGAACCTGAGCTGAGAAAAACAATCAAGCTGTTTATCGAAAACAGCTCAAACGTGACATTAACAGCGAAAAAACTGCATCTGCACCGCAACAGCCTGCAGTACCGGATTGATAAATTTATCGAGTGGTCAGGAATAGACATTAAAACATATACAGGCGCTCTGCTTGCGTATTTTATCTGCCTGCAAAGCGAAGGTTCAGAATAAACTGGAAATATGCACGAAAACGGCCGTGTGATTTTATGAATGCTGCCCATTTCAGTGTCGGATAAAAGCTGATACACTTGATTTAAGAAAGCGTTTACAATAACAAAGGGGGATGTTAGATGGCTGAATTGCGGATGGAGCACATTTATAAATATTATGATCAGAAGGAAGCGGCGGTAGACGACTTTAATCTTCACATTGCGGATAAGGAATTTATCGTATTTGTCGGCCCGTCCGGCTGCGGCAAATCAACGACACTGCGGATGGTCGCAGGACTTGAGGAAATTTCGAAAGGCGATTTTTATATTGGAGGAAAACGGGTAAATGATGTGGCGCCAAAGGACAGGGATATCGCGATGGTGTTCCAGAACTACGCGCTCTATCCGCATATGACGGTATACGATAATATCGCATTCGGACTGAAGCTCCGCAAAATGCCCAAGCCTGAAATCAAAAAAAGAGTGGAGGAAGCCGCTAAAATTCTCGGGCTGGAAGAATATTTGCACCGCAAACCTAAAGCGCTCTCAGGCGGGCAGAGACAGCGGGTTGCGCTGGGAAGGGCGATCGTGCGGGATGCAAAGGTATTCTTGATGGATGAGCCTTTGTCAAACTTGGATGCAAAGCTTCGGGTGCAAATGAGAGCGGAAATTATTAAACTCCACCAGAGGCTGCAAACCACCACGATTTATGTCACGCATGATCAGACAGAAGCATTGACGATGGCGACTCGGATTGTGGTTATGAAGGACGGCAAAATCCAGCAGATCGGGACGCCGAAGGATGTTTACGAATTCCCTGAAAATGTATTCGTTGGCGGTTTTATCGGGTCACCAGCGATGAACTTTTTCAAAGGGAAGCTGTCTGACGGCACAATCAAAATCGGTTCTTCCGTGTTGAGCGTGCCGGAGGGGAAAATGAAGGTGCTTCGTGAAAAAGGCTACATTGGCAAAGAAGTCATTTTCGGCATCCGCCCTGAGGATATTCATGATGAATTGATTGTCGTGGAATCGTACAAGAGCTCTTCAATTAAAGCGAAAATCAATGTTGCGGAGCTGCTGGGGTCTGAGATCATGATTTATTCGCAAATCGATAACCAGGATTTTATTGCGAGGATCGACGCCCGTCTCGATATTCAGTCAGGGGATGAGCTGACAGTTGCGTTTGATATGAATAAAGGGCATTTCTTTGACAGTGAAACTGAAATCAGAATCCGTTAAGCTGGAGAACCGGACATGGAGCGATGTCCGGTTTTTTGCATTCCCTCTCTATCTCAAGGTTTACAGCAAAAACCGCGGCGGGTAGTGGTTTGTAGAAAGGAGAGATAGAAATGTGGAATGCGGCGATGTGGGGCGGGATTTCCGGCTCTGCTGTTTTGCTGGGTGCGCTGGCGTCTATGTTTCTCCCGATTCGCAAGCGTATCATCGGTTATATCATGGCTTTTGGCACAGGGGTATTAATCGGCGCTGCTGCCTATGAACTTCTTGAGGACGCGGTGAAGGATGGCGGAATTGTCTCGACAGGAGCCGGATTTATAGCAGGCGCTGTCGTGTTTACCCTTTTTGATTACGCGGTTTCGAAAAGAGGCGCGTCACAAAGAAAAAGATCGGGACAAGCAGCTGCAGGCGGCGGGTGGATCGCGATTTTTATCGGCACCATCATGGATGCTGTCCCCGAATCTATTATGATTGGAGCCAGCCTTCTTGAAAAACAATCCGTCAGCTTCCTTTTGGTGATTGCGATTTTTATCAGCAATATACCTGAAGGGCTGTCCAGTACGGACGGCATGAAGAACAGCGGATATTCAAAGGCGAAAATCTTGCTGCTTTGGGCGGCGGTATTGATGATTTCTATTTTTGCCTCATGGTCAGGATATTACGTCCTCGATGGCGCTCCTGAGGAGATGATGTCGGCAATCGCCGCTTTTGCGGGCGGAGGCATCATCGCAATGGTTGCATCCACGATGATGCCCGAGGCGTATGAAGACAGCGGTCCGATGACAGGGTTAATTGCTGCTCTTGGTCTTTTATCGTCTTTGATTTTGAATCAGTTTTCCTAATCTGCACCGGACATGGCTACATGTCTGGTTTTTTCACTTGAAAATCCCGCAAATCAACCGATGAAAAGGAGGAAGAAATAGACAGAAAGCAGGAAACCGATGAAACGTTTTATCTTAATCAGTTTTCTTTTGGCTAGTTGTTTGACTCTTGCCGCTTGCGCTGAAAAAGAAGCAATCGCAGAGCAGCAGATGCCAAAAGCGGAACAAAAGAAACCGGAAGAAAAGACAATACATGTACAGAAAAAAGAAGATGATACATCCGCATGGATCAAAACAGAGAAACCGGCAAAGCTGCCGATTTTGATGTACCACAGCATCTCTTCAGGCAACAGTCTCCGTGTGCCAAAGAAAGAATTTGAGGCACATATGAAATGGCTGCACGATAACGGCTACCAGACATTAACCCCAAAAGAGGCGTATCTCATGCTGACTCAGGACAAGAAGCCGAGTGAGAAATGTGTGCTCATCACGTTTGATGACGGATACACCGATAATTACAAAGACGCGTATCCGGTATTAAAGAAGTATGGCATGAAGGCGACGATTTTTATGATCGGCAAATCGATTGGGCATAAACATCATCTGACAGAGGATCAAATGAAGGAAATGTCACAGCATGGCATATCGATTGAAAGCCATACGATTGACCACCTTGAGCTGAACGGTTTAACGCCAAAACAGCAGCATAGCGAAATGGCAGATTCAAAAAAGCTGTTTGACAGGATGTTCGATCAGCAAACGGCCATCATCAGCTATCCGGTTGGGCGCTACAACGAAGATACCCTGAAGGACGCTGAAAAAACCGGTTATCAAATGGGAGTGACGACTGAACCGGGAGCAGCCTCCAGAGATCAGGGGATGTACGCCCTCCATCGCGTACGTGTATCCCCGGGAATGTCAGGAGCGTCATTTGGCGCGTATATCGAGTCGATGAAATAAAAATGGCGGCGATTAATCGCCGCCGCCCCCTCCGCCGTCACAGCCGGAATCCCCGAAGCCTCCGTCACTGCCGCATCCATCATGGCGGGAATCGCCATCGGAAAATCCGAAAAAACCGCTGTCCGCCCGCTGGCGTCCTTGGTTTTCTGAAGCGGTTGATCGAGCCGATTGATAAATAACGATCATACCGAAGATCAAAGCGATAAGAATCACAATCATATGGCGTCCCCCTTTAAACAGTTATTTTTCATACGTTTTGAAGCCTGAAAAGTTTCATTTAAGGGAGATGGATTCTTTCAGCCGATCTCTCAGCCAGCGCTTGACCATGCCGTGTCCTTTGTTTGAAAGCAATGCGCTGACACGCCAATACATAGGCGGATGAGGAGAAAACTGAAAATCTATGATTCTGAAAAGCCAGCTGTTATCCCGGGTGAGAGAGTTCACCTTAACGTCGTCTTCATCTATATCAGAGCAGTAGGTGTTTTGTTTTTGCAGATCTTCATCCTGGCGAACCGCCAGGATCTTTAAGGATTCGGCCATCTGCCTGTATCCGCCCTCCAGCAATGAAGCGCCAATGTGATCGGCGCGCACCTCCATCCACTGGGAACAAAATGACTGATAAAGCTGAAATAGAATGATGATTCCCATGATCAGCGCCCAAAGTGCGATTTTGTAAGCGCCGGGATGGGCGATGTAATGCTCAAGTAAAAGAATGATCCCGATGACTGCCCCAAGGTATAAAAAGCGCAACAGCTGCATGGACAGCACATCACGTTTTTTAATATGAACAGCCTCATGGGCAAGAATACCCTCAATGACATGCGGCGGAAGGGTTAATGTAGCGCTTGTCAGAATCACCATTGATCTTCCTACATTCATTCCGACGGCCATGCCGTTGTATTCATCACTATCCGTTTCGTAAATCTCCACATGCGAAATGCCTGCTTTTCTAAACATCTTATCTGCCGCTGCCTGAACGTCTGTATTCAGACAAGACCTGGCATCCATTGCTGTCCGCAGCACCCGGTCAGATAGATACATATTCAAAACCCAGTACAACATCACGGCACCAGAAATGACCCAAGGGGAGGCGTGTAAGGCATATAAACCGAGCACCAATATGGCGTAAGCAGATATCCCTTTTACGCTTGCGGCAAAATAAAGTTTACCTAAAAGCCGTTTCACATTTTTTCGATGATAAATCGGCAGGACAGCAATAACCGTTTCCTCTTTGGTTTCGGAAGCTAGAAATTCCCCGAGAATCGCTTTCCACTTTTCAGGATCTTTCACGGTCAGAAACAGCGTTTCTCCGGGAAGAGAGAGCCTTATGACTTGCTGAAAGCTTGTTGTCATATCGAGCCGGGATGAATACATGGTCAAAAGCGGATGAAGCTTTAATAGATCTGCCGTCGATTCAAGCCGGATGTCTTTCAGGTCTGAAAGCGGGTAGGTGCGGCTTTCATATCGTGAACTGATATGCCATGTTTCTAAAGACGATGAATAAAAGACTTTTACACTTAGAAAATTTAATATGCGTTTTGCCAGTGCTGCGCCGCCCGAGATGAAACCGAACAGGATCACATATTTTAGAACACTGGTGTCAGGACCGTAAATGAAGAAAATAATAGCGCCCGCAAACACAATGACAGTCAGAGCAATGTCCGAGAGGAGGCGTGTGTGATCTCTTGCAAGCTCAATTTCCTGCCATTCGCCTGATGGTTTTTCAACACGGCTGGGGACAGTCAGATCCAATGCGGTCCAGTAGCTGGTGAACATCAATGCCAGAGAGACGATGCCATCTAAGAAAGGCTGTTGAGAGAAGATAAAGCTAGCAGCACCGATCCAAAGAACAATATCAATCCAGAGTTCTAATGCCGGAAGAAGCTTTGCTGCAAGGGCTGATATCAGCTGAATGCCCAGCCCGAGAATGATAAAGAGAAAAAGACTGGTTTCCATAGGCATGCTAGAGTCCTTTCTATCATAATCTTTCCAACTATTACTATAGCATGCGGCAGGAACTTGTAAAAACACGGAAATGCAAAAAAGCAAGCTCTTTCGTTATACGAAGAACTTGCTTGCAGCGTATCAATAAAACTGGTGTAACAGCAATAAGGTCAAGGACACTGTGATGGCCCCGCCGATTCTAGTGGACACCTGGGCAAAAGGCATCAGCTCAAGCCTTTCAGCGGCACTTAATATCGCGACGTCACCGGTGCCTCCTTGCCCTGAATGGCACGCATTAATAATGGCTGTTTCGATCGGATACATGTTCAGCCATTTTCCTGTGAAAAAGCCGACCGTCATCATTGTGACAACGACAGACAGAATCGTAATGATATTGCTGAGATTAAAGGCGGCAACAAGCTTGTCCCACGGCGTCATAGACACGCCAATTGCAAAGAGCAGCGGATAGGTGACTGCCGTTGAAAAGAAGCGGGACACGCCAAACGCGCCGTTTTCAATTGAGGCAGGGACCAGTCTGAACAGCTTGATCAAAACAGCTAACAGCAGCATGGCAACAGGGGCCGGAAAACCGAAAAAATCGTGGGCAAGCATACCGACCAAATACAAGGAAACGGCAAGGATTCCTCCGGACGCAAACAGAGAAAGGTTGAACATGTGCTGGCCGTTTTGCGATTCCTCCAGCGCAGGTGAATCTTCTGAACGGTCAACTTTACCGTTGCCGGTCCATTCCGGTTTTTTCTTGCCGATTCTGTTGAGCAGGCCCGCTAAGATGATCGCACACAGGCTGCCGAGCATGATCGATGGAAGAACAAGTGCAAACGCCTCCCCTTGAGACATCGGCATGATATCGGAATAACCGATGGACAGAGGGATGGCGCCTTCTCCGACGCCGCCAGCCATAATAGGAATCACGACGTACAGAAGAGTGTGCTGAAATCCGAGTCCGAGCAATGTACCGACAGCCAGTCCCACAATGGCGGCCGCGACAGAACCGGCGATAAGCGGTATAAAAATTTTCATAAATGC
Source organism: Bacillus sp. AF23 (assembly GCF_020861455.1). Lineage (NCBI taxonomy): Bacteria > Bacillati > Bacillota > Bacilli > Caryophanales > Bacillaceae > Bacillus > Bacillus sp. AF23. Next base: position 126,403 of record NZ_JAJHVY010000037.1, on the reverse strand, counting down.
TTTTACAAGTGTTTCTCTTTTCATGCCGAGGATGCTTCCGACAACAATTCCGGCAATAAACAAATAAAGAAAGTTTGAGTTTTCTGTAAATTCTGTGGTGGATTTGACAATATCATTTGGCAGAAGGTGATAGTAGACGACAGCAGATGGAATAAAAGTAGCAAGGATGGCCGGACCGCCGATAGAGCGCACAATCGGTATCGATTTTCCGATTTGGGCAAAGGTAAACCCGAAAAACGCCATGACGGCAATGGATGTCAAGATGTCACTTTTTACATCGTGATGCATTACAAAAACAGTGATTAATATAAACAGCAAGACATACACAGGAAGCGGTATGATGCCTACTTTTATATTCATAGCTTTCGCAAACCAATTCTCTTTTCGAACCCCTTCGTGAATTGTATCCGTTTGCAATTGCAATTGAGTTTGAAGCTCTCCCATTGAAAAACCTCCCCTATTCTTGTTGCAGTGAAATTGTTCACTATGTTAAGTATACTAAAAAGTTGAAATTATTAATATATTAAAAATTTACTATTCAAACTGTTTCTTCTTTATGATTCAGATGAAAAGAGACGTTTTGACTAAATTCCGGATGTGCCGGAGTGCCGAGAAACGAGTGCTGATGCCGGTCAAGCATTTTATTCGCAAGAAGCGAGGCATTGATGTACGATAATAAAGGGTCATTTATCCTAGCAGCCGTCATAAATCAGCAACAAAATAGACAATAATCCGTCACATAGTGTGGGACTTTTTAGGTATTTCGGGCTTTATTTTTGAAGCGGATCGTTGTAAAGTACTTAATATGAACCATTTAGAGATCGTGCCATTCGTCAGTCTGGCAATCTTGAATCATATTGGACGACTTTTTGACGTATTTGTGAAATATTGAACAATATTTTTTTCGTCTATTTTGTGAAATACTGATCAAAGTTTCGGTTCTGCTTGTGAAGTAGTGAACAATATAACGTTCAACCGGAAATGGAGGATAAAGCATGAGTGAATTAGTATTAGCCCGCATTCAATTTGCATCAACAACGTTGTTTCATTTCTTGTTTGTGCCAATGTCTATCGGGCTTGTGTTTATGGTTGCGTTGATGGAGACTCTTTATCTTGTGAAGAAAAATGAGCTGTACCTCAAAATGGCGAAGTTTTGGGGACACTTATTCTTAATAAATTTCGCAGTCGGTGTTGTTACGGGGATTTTGCAAGAATTCCAGTTTGGACTGAACTGGTCTGATTATTCCCGTTTTGTCGGAGATGTATTTGGCGCGCCGCTTGCGATTGAAGCATTATTGGCGTTTTTCATGGAATCTATTTTTATCGGATTATGGATTTTCGGGTGGGACCGCCTGCCTAAAAAAATTCATGCGCTCTGCATTTGGCTCGTGTCATTCGGAACGATTATGTCGTCTTTCTGGATCTTAACAGCGAACTCCTTTATGCAGGAACCGGTCGGCTTTACGATCAAAAACGGCCGCGCGGAAATGAATGACTTTGGCGCGCTGATTACAAATCCGCAGCTTTGGGTTGAATTCCCGCACGTCATTTTCGGTGCGCTTGCCACCGGGGCTTTCTTTATCGCCGGTGTCAGTGCTTTTAAACTATTAAAGAAAAAAGAAGTGCCATTCTTTAAACAATCTTTCAAACTCGCAATGATTGTCGGGCTTTGTGCAGGCCTTGGCGTCGGCCTTAGCGGACACATGCAGGCTGAACACTTGATGGAGTCACAGCCAATGAAAATGGCTGCCAGTGAAGGGCTTTGGGAAGACAGCGGCGACCCTGCCGCTTGGACGGCCTTTGCCACAATTGATACGAAAAATGAAAAGAGCTCTAATGAAATCAAAGTTCCTTACGCATTGAGCTATCTGGCTTATCAAAAATTCAGCGGCAGTGTCAAAGGAATGAAAACACTTCAGGCAGAGTACGAAAAAGTGTACGGAAAAGGCGACTATATTCCGCCTGTCAAAACGACGTTCTGGAGTTTCCGCATTATGGTTGGAGCAGGTGTTGTCATGATTCTTGCTGCGTTAGGCGGCCTTTGGCTAAACCGCCGCAAAAAGCTGGAAAACAGCAAATGGTATTTGCGCATTATGATCGCATTGATTTCCTTCCCGTTTCTTGCGAACTCCGCGGGCTGGATTATGACAGAAATCGGGCGTCAGCCTTGGACGGTCATGGGTTTGATGACAACGGCTCAATCCGTGTCGCCTAACGTAACGGCGGGCTCCCTGTTATTCTCAATCATCGCGTTCGGTGTGATGTATCTGATTTTGGGCGCATTGCTCGTCTTCTTGTTCATCCGTGAGATTAAAAAAGGTGCGGAGCATAGTGATCATCATGATGTTCCTGTATCAACAGATCCATTTAGTCAGGAGGTATACCATGGCATCTCTTCATGATCTTTGGTTTATACTCGTTGCTGTATTGTTTGTAGGTTTCTTCTTTTTGGAAGGCTTTGATTTTGGGGTCGGCATGGCGACCCGTTTTCTTGGCCATAATGAATTAGAGCGCAGAGTGCTGATCAACACGATCGGACCGTTCTGGGACGCGAATGAAGTATGGCTTTTGACTGGTGCGGGTGCTATCTTCGCGGCGTTTCCAAACTGGTATGCAACAATGCTGAGCGGTTATTACATTCCGTTTGTCATTGTGCTGCTTGCGTTAATGGGCCGCGGGGTCGCGTTTGAATTCCGCGGCAAGGTTGATCATTTGAAATGGGTAAAGGTTTGGGACTGGGTGGTTTTCTTCGGCAGTCTGATTCCTCCGTTTGTGCTCGGTGTGTTATTTACGACATTATTCCGCGGTATGCCGATTGATGCCGATATGAACATTCACGCGCACTTATCTGATTATATCAATGTATATTCTGTACTTGGCGGCGTGACCGTAACACTTCTTTGCTTCCAGCATGGATTAATGTTCATCACGCTGCGTACGATTGGTGATTTGCAAAACCGCGCCCGGAAAATGGCACAAAAGATAATGGGTGTTGTTTTTGTAGCGGTTCTTGCCTTCGCGGCCCTTTCTGCTTATGAGACAGACATGTTTACACGCCGCGGCGAGATTACCATTCCGCTTGTTGTTTTGATTGTCATCTGCTTTATGCTCGCGGCTGTATTTATCCGTAAGAAAAAAGACGGATGGACATTCGGGATGACAGGCGCGGGGCTTGCTCTGACCGTAGGAATGATTTTCATTTCATTATTCCCTCGGGTGATGGTCAGCTCGATTCAAAGCGCGTTCGATTTAACAGTAGCTAACGCTTCTTCCGGTGATTATTCGCTAAAAGTCATGTCAATTGCAGCATTAACGCTATTGCCGTTTGTAATCGGCAGCCAGATCTGGAGCTATTATGTCTTCCGGAAGCGCGTCAGCCATAAGGAGCCTATGACTTATTAATGGGAAAAGACCTGTTTCGATATAAAGGAATGAAGCGGATTCTCACCGTGATTACTTGCTTAACGCTGATTCAGACAGCCGCTATTATCATGCAGGCAGAGTGGCTGAGTGAAGCTGTAACCGGGCTTTTCAACGGGAAGAGCATTGCCTCCCTGTTTCCGGTGATCGGCTTCTTCCTCATCGCTTTTGTCGCGCGGCACGGGATGACGGTGGCGCGCCAAAAAATCGTCTATCAATATGCTGCCCGGACGGGAGCTGATTTGAGGAAAAGCTTTCTCGATCAGCTGTTCCGCTTAGGCCCCCGCTTTGCAAAGAAAGAGGGGACGGGGCAAATGGTGACGCTGGCGATGGAAGGCATCAGCCAATTCCGCCGCTATCTAGAGCTGTTTTTGCCGAAAATGGTCAGCATGGCGATTGTGCCGGCTGCGGTTGTCATCTACGTGTTTTTTCAGGATCGGACTTCTGCGATTATTTTAGTCGCGGCCCTGCCGATTCTGATTCTTTTTATGATTCTTCTTGGCCTTGTCGCACAGCGAAAAGCGGATCGCCAGTGGAAATCATACCAGACATTGTCCAACCATTTTGTTGATTCTCTTCGCGGATTGGAGACTTTGCGTTTTTTAGGATTGAGCAAATCGCATAGCAAAAACATTTTCCACGTCAGTGAGCGGTATCGCAAAGCGACAATGAGCACACTGCGGGTGGCGTTTTTATCTTCATTTGCCCTCGATTTTTTCACGATGCTGTCGGTGGCGACAGTTGCTGTGTTTTTAGGCTTGCGTTTGATAGACGGCGGTATTTTGCTTGGCCCCGCTTTAACAGCGCTTATTCTGGCACCTGAATACTTTCTGCCGGTGCGGGAAGTGGGAAATGATTATCATGCGACGCTTAATGGACAGGAAGCGGGCAAGACGATTCAGGACATATTATCTCAGCCGGGATTCAAAGAAGAGGCCCCGCTTCAGCTTGAAACATGGTCCAATCACGATGAACTGAAGCTGTCAGGTGTCTCAGTTGGCCGAGCGATGTCTGATATGACTCTTTCATTTAAAGGGAAGAAAAAAATCGGCATCATTGGAGCAAGCGGTGCCGGAAAATCAACTTTAATCGATATTCTCGGAGGATTTTTGGAGCCGGATGACGGTGTTATCAGTGTGAATGGTTCAAGCCGTTCGCACCTGCAGGATGGGAACTGGCAGAAAAACCTTCTCTATATTCCGCAGCATCCTTATATTTTTGATGATACGCTGGCGAACAATATCCGGTTTTATCACCCAAGTGCTTCTGCTGAAGATACAGCCCGCGCTGCTTCCTCAGCGGGATTGACGGAGTTTGTAAACACTCTTCCTGAAGGATTAGAGGGACGGATCGGAGAAGGCGGCCGGGCGCTCAGCGGCGGTCAGGCTCAGCGTGTCGCGCTTGCCCGCGCTTTTTTGGGTAACCGCCCGATTCTGCTGCTGGATGAGCCGACCGCCCATCTGGATATCGAAACAGAATATGAAATAAAAGAAACGATGCTGGATTTATTTAATGACAAGCTCGTCTTTCTCGCGACACACCGTCTCCATTGGATGCTCGATATGGATGAAATTATCGTGCTGGACGGAGGCAGGGCAGCAGAAATCGGGACTCACGATGAATTGCTGGCGAAAAACGGTGTGTACACCAAACTCGTGAAGGCACAACTGGGGGAAAGAGCATGAAGAAAGAAGAATGGATTCTGCCGTATATCAAGCAAAATGCCCGTCTGTTTGTTCTTGTTGTCTTTTTGGGTGCGGTGACGATTTTTTCCGCTGCTTTTCTCATGTTTACTTCTGGGTTTTTAATTTCAAAGGCGGCGACAAGGCCGGAGAACATCCTGCTCATTTATGTGCCGATTGTCGCCGTTCGAACCTTTGGGATCGCCCGGTCTGTGTCACGCTATGTGGAGCGCCTGATCGGGCATCATATCATTTTGAAAATCGTGTCAGACATGCGCGTCCGCCTTTACAACATGCTTGAGCCTGGCGCTTTGATGCTGCGGTCCCGTATTCGCACGGGAGATATGCTCGGCATTTTGTCTGAGGATATTGAGCATTTGCAGGATGCCTTCTTAAAAACCATTTTCCCTGCCATCTCAGCCTTGCTTTTGTATGCTGTTTCAGTGATTGCGCTCGGCTTTTTCTCCTGGCCGTTTGCCATTTTGCTGGCGCTTTATTTGTTTGTTCTGGTTGTGCTGTTTCCGGTCGTGTCTTTGCTTGTGACGCGGGCGAAGAATGCCAAGCTGAAAAGCGGGCGAAACGTGCTGTACAGCCGTCTCACAGATGCCGTGATGGGTGTCAGCGACTGGATGTTCAGCGGACGCCGGCATGCTTTTATTGATTCCTATGAAAGAGAAGAAAACGCTTGGTTTGAGCTGGAACGCAAAAAACATCGTTTTACAAGATGGCGGGATTTCGCCGCGCAATGCTTTGTCGCCGGCCTTATTTTGCTGATGCTGTTTTGGACGGCGGGGCAGCATGCAAATGGCGAACTCGCCAAAACGATGATTGCTGCCTTTGTGCTTGTTGTGTTCCCGCTGACAGAAGCTTTTCTGCCGCTTTCTGATGCGTTGGGCGAAGTGCCGGGTTATCAGGATTCTATCAGAAGAATGAACAAGGTGGCTCCTCAGCCTGAGGCTTCACAAACAGCGTCTGCGGCTGACAGGCTTGATCTCAAAGACGTCACTTTGGCGTTTCGTGATGTGACGTTTTCTTATGACAACAGCAGCCAAGTACTGAACCATTTTTCCTTTACGCTGCGCCAAGGAGAAAAAATGGCGCTGCTCGGCCGGAGCGGCTCAGGAAAATCAACATCACTCGCATTAATTGAGGGCGCATTGAAACCTGACTCAGGCTCGGTAACGTTAAACGGAGTGGAAACAGCGCTTGTAAAGAATCAGATTGCTGATGCGGTGGCTGTGTTAAATCAAAAGCCTCACTTGTTTGATACAAGCATTTTGAATAACATCAGGCTCGGAAACGGAAAGGCGAGCGACGAGGATGTGCGTCGCGCCGCAAAGCAGGTGAAGCTGCATGATTACATTGAGTCGCTGCCTGACGGATATCATACTTCAGTTCAGGAAACCGGAATCCGATTTTCAGGAGGAGAGCGGCAGCGGATCGCGCTCGCCCGGATTTTGCTGCAGGATACGCCGATCATTATACTTGATGAGCCTACAGTAGGCTTGGACCCTATCACGGAACGCGAACTGATGGAAACCGTGTTTGAGGTGCTGAAAGGTAAAACGATTCTTTGGATTACGCATCACTTGGCGGGAGTGGAAGCGGCCGATAAAATCGTCTTTCTGGAAAACGGAAAAACAGAAATGGAAGGAACACACGAGGAACTGCTGGCGACGAACGAACGGTATCGCCGGCTTTATCATCTCGACGTTCCTGTAAAATAAAAGACAGTCTCTGAGGCTGTCTTTTTTTGTTTGAAAAAGAAGAAGTGCAGGAAAAATAAGAAGAGAAATAAGAGGAGGTATGGATATGAATGTTCCGATTTGGACGGAAGAGCATGTAAGGGCTGCGCTCCCTGAAAGAGATGCAGCGAGCCATAAAGGTACGTACGGTACGGCTTTGCTGCTGGCGGGAAGCGACGACATGCCGGGCGCTGCGCTTTTAGCCGGGCTTGGAGCCATGCGGAGCGGTCTCGGCAAGCTTGTCATCGGCACGTCTGAAAGCGTGATCCCGCTGATCGTTCCGGTTCTGCCGGAGGCCACGTATTGGCGGGACGGCTGGGAAAAAGCGGCGGGCTCTCGCCTTGAAGAGACATACCGGGCAATTGCGATCGGTTCGGGGCTTCCGCAAACAGAGAGGGTGCAGCAGGCCGTTGATCATGTTCTTGAGAAGGATTGTCCTGTTATTTTGGATGCCGGGGCGCTGACAAAGCGCACGTATCCGAAACGGAAGGCGCCCGTCATCCTTACGCCGCATCCAGGTGAGTTTTCCCGAATGACAGGGGTTCCGGTGAAAGACTTACAAAATAAAAGAGCAGAATATGCCAAGGAGTGGGCGGTTCAGCTGCAAACGGTGATCGTGTTAAAAGGAAATCAAACCATCATCGCGTTTCCCGATGGCGACTGCTGGAGCAATCCGACCGGAAACGGGGCACTCGCCAAAGGCGGAACCGGCGACACACTGACGGGAATGATATTGGGCATGCTTTGCTGCCACAAAGACCCGAAACATGCCGTATTAAATGCCGTATACTTGCACGGTGCATGCGCCGAGCTTTGGACTGACGAACACTCTGCCCATACGCTGCTCGCCCACGAGCTCTCTGACATGTTGCCTCGTGTGTGGAAACGATTTGAATGAAAAAAGCTGTCTTCATAGGGAAGACAGCTTTTCTTGATAGCCCGCTCGTTTTTTCAGGCGAGGTTTCATGAGTACATAATATAGAACAGAAGGCACGGCCAAGCCGATAATCCATGCGATATCCCCGCCGCCAAACATTTTTGCCAATGGCCCGATGTAAAAGGATGTATTGATAAACGGAATTTCTAACAAGATGGACAGAATGAAAGCAATCGTTGTGATCCAATTGACTCTTCCATACGGCCCGTTGACATCAAACATCGCTTTGACCTCATAGCTCCCGTGGCGGACGAAGTAGTAATCCACTAAATTGATCGCCGTCCATGGAATTAAGAAATAACTGATAAAAAAGATAAAATTCAAAAACAGCTCCATAAAATTACTTTGCCCGAGAAGGCTTAGGACTGTTCCGACGACGGTGACGCCAAGGATCATGATGATTCTGATTTTCGGTGTGACTTTTAATTTCAGAAACGGCTCAAGCGTAGTCGTCGTGGACATAAAAGCTCCATACAAGTTAAAGACATTAATCGCCATCTGGCCAAATAAAACAATGATCAGCATAATGAACGAGAAGGGGCCGAACAATTGCACAATCTGGGTCCCTGAGTTTGTCGTAAAATCAGGAAGTGCCGTGGTCAGCAGCGCGCCGAGCAGCATCATCCAGATGGAGCTGACAGATGTTCCTGCATAGCTGTACCAAAACGTTTGGGACGCCGGTGTTTTAATTGGCAGATATCTGGAATAATCGGCGACATAAGGCGCATAGGCAAGCTGCCAAGTTGCTACGGCGCTGACTGCCACCAAGAAAACGGGCAAGTCGACCGTCCCGGGCATCCAGCTGCCTGCCGGAATCGGTAATTGGAAAATGAGTATCGTTGCAGCAAAAAATACGGCAAAAGAAGTCCAAGAAAGGATTTTTTGCATTTTGTGAATCAAATCATGACCGAAAATGGTGAGTAAAAAACATGCGGCGCTTAAGCCTATAATGCTCCATGATCCCGGGATGGGAACAAAGCTGCTTAAGGTCCCGGCCGCCAGAATTGTACTGCTTGCGAAGAAACCAAGGTAGATAAACATGACTAAGAAGAGGGGAAGAATCGCTCCGATTACGCCGAATTGGGCACGGCTTTGAATCATTTGCGGGATGCCGAGCTGGGGTCCTTGCGCGGAATGAGAAGCCATAAATATGGCACCGATTAAGGTTCCGCAAATAATAGCGGCAACACTCCAAAACAGATTAAGTCCCATTGCAACGGGAAGAGTACCGGTCACTAACGTGGTGATATGCATATTGGCCCCGAACCATACGGGAAATAAATCTTTTGCTTTACCATGTCTTTCTTCATTCGGAATATATTCAATCGTTCGCCTTTCTACTTTCAATGCATCGTCCTCCATATATAATGAAATTTTGAAATAGACATAAAAACATAGCTTAACAGACTGTAATTCGCTTTACAAATTTAGATGTTCACGAAAACCAATGAGAAGCCAGTGAAGTCAATAGATCAAAAGAATTATAAAAAAAGTTGAACGCTCTGGAATCCGGTGTCGTCTCATAAGGCAAGATAACAAAAAAAGGGGGGATCGCGGCCGTTGGATACAAATGAAGAACAGCAATTGATTCAGCAGGCGAAAGAGGGAAGCGACGAGGCGTTTACAGCCCTATTTCAGCATTATTATTCTTTTCTATACAAATACTTGTTAAAGCTTTCCCTTCACCCTGACATCAGCGAGGATCTAGTTCAGGAAACCTTTCTGAAAGGGTACGTCCATCTGGGGAGTTTTCAAGGGCGATCCAAATTCTCCACTTGGCTGATCTCTATCGCGTCAAGACTCTACCTTGATCACCAGAAAAAGAGGAAGAGAGAATGGAAACGAAATCAGGCTGTTACAGAGGAAACGATACGCAAGATCAAATGGGATGTGTCAATGAAAGGCTCTGAGTGGAGCGAGACGCTTGATCTCTTTTCTCAGCTTGACCCGAAGCTGCGCACGCCCGTTTTATTAAGGCACTATTACGGCTATACCTATGCTGATATCGGGATGATGCTGCATATCAAAGAAGGCACGGTAAAGTCCAGAGTCCATAAAGGGCTCCAGCAAATCAGAAAGGAGTGGACTGATGAATAAAGAAAAGCGATCTGTTCATTTAAAATCGGAATTGCAGAAAATTGACCAATGCGCCAACCCGATTATACCGAGTCAAAAAGAATTGCTTGATCAGCTGTTACAAATGAAAGCCGAACGAAGAAAAAGCGTGCTGAAAGAAGTTATCTTATTTGTGTTCTGTGCACTGATGGTGGTAAGCGCGGCGATTCTGGCATTTACTCAAGTTCCCGCTGCTTTTGTCGTGCTTCAGGTCTGTGCGCTGGCAGTCCTGCCGATTTTGATTGCGGCTGAGAAAAAACGATACCTTGGCGAACGTGAGGTGAAGCGCTGATGTCCCAAACAGATTTGACGATTTTTGTGTTTGCTTATCTGATTGTATTGGCACAGGGAATCTTTTTATTCATTGATGCGAAAAAACGGGATCGTCTGGCATGGGTGTGGGGAATTGTCGGACTGATTCAAGCGCCGATGCCTCTGATTTGCTATTACTTTTTTGTGATAAGGCCTGACCGAAAAAATAGGAGGATCAGCTAATGAATATTTCTTGGGAAATGATTGTACCGCTGATTGTGCTACAGGCCGTGCTGGCAGTGTTTGCCCTGATCAGCTGTGTGAAAGAAGAGCGGACAAACGGGCCGAAATGGATGTGGGCAGCAGTGATTATATGCATCAATATTATTGGGCCGATTTTATTTTTTACCGTCGGCAGAAAGCAAAGGTGAGCGAGCATGCTATCTATTGAGTCATTATGCAAATCATATCGGCATCATCAAGCAGTACGGAATGTCAGCTTTCAAGTCAAGGAGAACGAGTGTGTCGCTCTATTAGGACCGAATGGGGCTGGTAAAACCACAACGCTTCAAATGCTGTCCGGACTGCTGTCACCCACCTCCGGGACGGTCAAGCTGTACGGGGAGAAAAAGGCAGATCGCAGTATGATCGGCTACCTTCCGCAGTACCCGGCTTTTTATTCATGGATGACGGCAAATGAATTTTTAACCTTTGCCGGGAGACTGTCTGGCCTTTCAAAGAAAAAATGCCAAGAGAAAATAGGCGAAATGCTGGCGTTTGTCGGTTTGCAGGACGCGGCAAACAAAAGAATCGGCGGTTATTCTGGCGGCATGAAACAAAGGCTCGGTCTGGCTCAGGCTCTGCTTCATAAACCGAAGCTTTTGATTTTGGATGAACCGGTTTCTGCCCTGGACCCTTCAGGGCGTATCGAGGTGCTGGATATGATGCGGGAGCTGAAAAAACATATGGCTGTTCTGTTTTCTACTCATGTTTTGCACGATGCGGAGCAGGTGTGTGATCAAGTCGTAATCATGAAAAGCGGCGAGATTTCATGGAAAGGCGCTTTACAGCAGCTCAAAGAACAGCATCAAACGAATGTTTTCACTCTTACTGTGAAAGAGAAACTGAAGGGCTGGCTTGAAGAGAAGCCTTATATATCCGATGTTGTCTATATGAATCCGTCTCAAGCTGTTTTTGAGCTAAGCGATACAGGCTCTGGCAGGATATTGCTGAGTGATTGTATCCAAATGGGATTGACAGTCACCCGTTTTGAACAGAAAACGGAGTCTCTCGAAGACGTCTATCTTAAGGTGGTGCACGCATGAATGTCATGATGACGCTATTACAAAAGGAATGGCTGGAAGGCTGGAGAAGCGGAAAGCTGATCTGGCTGCCCATTGCGATGATGATCGTGGGGCTGACGCAGCCGCTGACCATTTATTATATGCCGGAAATCATTGCGCATGGGGGGAATCTTCCAGACGGTATGAAAATCAGTTTTACCATGCCTTCCGGATCTGAGGTGATGGTGAGCACGCTTTCCCAATTCAACACGCTTGGCATGGCGCTGATCATTTTCAGTGTCATGGGCAGTGTGGCGAATGAAAGAAATCAAGGTGTAACGGCTCTGATTATGTCGCGGCCTGTGACGGCAGCCCAGTATATATTGAACAAATGGATCACCCAAAGCATGATCGGGATCGCGTCGTTTGCAGCTGGGTACGGACTTGCTTATTATTACGTCCGGATATTGTTTGAGCACGCATCGTTCAGCCGCTTTGCAGCAAGCCTCGGCCTCTACTCTCTTTGGATGATGTTTATTGTTACTGCAGGGCTTGCCGGCAGCACGATGTTTCGGTCTCTCGGAGCAGCCGCGGCAGCCGGAATTGGGCTGACTGCTGCCGTTTCCTTTGCTGTCTCGCTTTTTCCTGAAGGTGCGAAATGGCTGCCGGCTGAGCTTTGCAAGCAGGCGGAGCATATTCTGCTTCATGGAGAGCGGGCGGACTTTTTCGGATGGTCGCTCACATTCTCCATTCTGTGCATCATGCTTCTGGCCGTTTTTTCTGTGTGGCGCTTCCGGCGGTATGAAAGCTATTAACTGATCAGTTTCCGCTTTGTGGCCAGCATCATCATCATAGCGGCCAATGCCATCAATCCGGCTCCATAAAATACCTCGGCCAAACCGAAAACCTGTGCGATTTTTCCGGCGAGAAGGGGGCCGGTAAAGATGCCCAGCGCATAAAACGATTGATAAAATCCCATGGCTGACATTTTTAAACGCGCTGAGCTGATATCGACGACCCGGCTTAACAATAGGGGAAACACAAAGCCAAGCGCCAGACCGATGAAAGCATGGGTCATGCAAACCGTGAGCAATGAAGCTGAAAAAGGAACGAACATCAAACAGACTCCAATGACAGCAAAACAGATCAGCAAGGTGACATAGGCGATTCTTCCGGTAAAACGCAAAAACAAAAAGCTCAGGGTAGCCGCTGCATGAGGGAGAAAAAAGGCGCTCATCACCCAAAGCAGTTCGATGTCTCCCATTCCGAGCTGATTCGTGTAAAGCGGCGTAAAACCAAACACCGTCATAAATAGCACGGCATGTGCAGTCATAGATAGAATCGTGAAAAGCTTCAGCTTCGGCAGCCGCAATGTGTCTTTGATGTATTGCGGCATACGGACCGTCTTGTGATGAGCGGGAAAAGTAGACGGATCTTTCATAAAGCAGCATATCACAAGGCCGATGCCCGAAGCAGCCAGTGCCATCCAAAACGGAACCTGCCTGCCTAAATGCGCTGCTGCAAGCCCGCAGAACACAATGCTGACAAACTGAGGCATGACGGTAAAAAACTGCATGATGCCCATTGCTTTTGAGGCACTGCCATCTTTGAAATAATGAGCGTATAGAATCGTCGCCATCACCCACATGGATGCTGTAATCCCCGCGAGAAGCCGGGCGGTCAGGACGAAGAAAAAAGAATCAAACGCAAGAAAAAGCACGCTGCTGAGAATGGAACATCCAAAGCCAGCGATTAACAATGGCTTGCGCAGAGAAAAAAGAATTTCTGACAGAAGCCCAAGCGGGAACCGCAGCAGGATTTGGGTCACCCCATAGCTTCCGAGAATCATGCCGATCGCTCCGTATGAAAAGTGCAGATCCTCCAAATACAGGCTGAAAACAGGAACGTAAATATAGCCCGAAAACCAAAAACAAAATACCATGCATAAGAAAACGGCGTGATCTAAAGCGCCGATTGTTTTCTGCTGAGGAATCAGCGGCTGCTGTATTTCCATGCTCTCATCACCTCTTTTCTTCCAGTACAACACAATGAGTGAAAACGTTTCAATAGGGAAATAAAAAACAGGACTTCAAAAAGTCCTGTTCTTGGTGTTAATACGGATCAGACGGATGGCTTTCCTGTTCAGCCTGCTCGGCGGCTTGAGCCGTTTCTGTCGTGCCGATCGGTCCGTTGCTGTTATTTTCTGAAGCCTTTTTCAGCCCTTCCGCAACGCGTTTTCCGTAGTCCGGATCGGCTTTTGTGAAATTCTCAATCATTTGCTCCTGAATTTCTTTTCTGCAGGTTGAAAGCGTATTGACCAGATTTGTGATGAGTTCAGTACGTTCAAACTCAGTAAATCTCCGGTACGTTTCACCGGCTTGTCCGAAATTGTTCGTTCTGTCGATCGCTTCCCGCTTCAGGTTACCTTCGACATGCGGGGTGTGGTCTTTACCATTTTGCTTCGCTTCCTTCAGCCCCCCCATAATTGACGGTTCATAGTTGACATGCGGATTTTGACCTTCGCCGATATCCACGCGGTATTGCATTTGCCCCCCTTGCTGGTTGGTCGCGACGTGCTTTTTCGGTGAGTTGATTGGCAGCTGCAGGTAGTTTGCGCCAACTCTGTACCGCTGCGTATCGGAATAGGAAAACGTCCGTCCTTGAAGCAATTTGTCATCAGAAAAATCAAGCCCGTCGACAAGGACTCCTGTACCGAATGAAGCCTGTTCTACTTCAGAATGGTAATTCTCAGGGTTTTTGTTTAACACTAATTTGCCGATCGGCTTCCACGGGAAGTCCTCTTTATACCACAGCTTAGTCGGATCAAGCGGATCAAAGTCGAGCTCCGGATGCTCGTCATCACTCATGATTTGGGCATACACCTCCCACTCCGGATAATCGCCGTTTTCAATCGCTTCATACAAATCCTGTGTCGCGTGGTTGAAGTTTTTCCCCTGAATCTCTTCTGCTTCCTTCTGTGTCAGGTTGCGGATGCCCTGTTTCGGTTCAAAATGGTATTTCACAAGAACGGCCTTGCCTTCCTCATTCACCCATTTGTAGGCATGAACGCCTGAACCCTGCATCTGCCGGTAGTTGGCGGGAATGCCCCAAGGCGAAAACAAGAATGTGATCATATGTGTCGCTTCAGGAGATTGAGAAATGAAGTCGAAAATACGTTCACCATCTTGGATATTGGTCACCGGATCAGGCTGAAACGCGTGTACAAGATCCGGGAATTTCAGCGGATCGCGAATAAAAAAGATTTTCAGGTTGTTCCCGACCAAATCCCAGTTTCCGTCTTCGGTATAAAGCTTAACGGCAAAGCCGCGCGGGTCCCGTAAGGTTTCAGGTGAATGTTTTCCGTGATTCACCGTGGAAAAACGGACAAATGCCGGCGTTTTCTTTCCTTTTTCCTGGAAAAGCTTCGCTCGTGTGTACTTCGAAATCGGCTCGTTTCCAAAACTGCCATAGGCTTCGAAATACCCATGTGCGCCTGCACCCCTGGCATGCACAACACGTTCGGGGATGCGTTCCCTGTCAAAGTGGCTGATTTTTTCGAGAAAATCGTAATTTTCCAGCGTTGTCGGCCCTCTGTTCCCGACCGTCCTCACATTCTGGTTGTCGGTGACGGGATGCCCCTGTCTGTTCGTCAAGGTATCCTCTGACTCGTTTTTCCCGGATGTCTTATGAGAAAGCGCATCCTCACTGCCTTCGACATTTGTGCCGTGATACTCTTTTTGATGATCATCTTTCATTGGTTGAGCCTCCTTTTTGAACGGTAACAATATGCCCTTAATGGAAGAATTTTAAAACTGAAGTTTTTTTTTAGCTGCTTCGGGAATGGTACAATTACCAAAACGAAAAAAGGAGAGTACGACATTCGTGACCAGAAAAAAAAATCCGCTGCCCATCGAGTTCTATCAAAAAACGGCCCTAGAACTGGCTCCTTCTCTTCTCGGCTGTCTTTTGGTAAAGGAAACGGATGAAGGGACAGCTTCAGGTTTTATTGTGGAAACAGAGGCCTATATGGGAGCCGGGGACAGAGCAGCCCACAGCTTTAACAACCGCCGGACGAAGCGGACTGAGATTATGTTTGCTGAAGCTGGCCGTGTGTATACGTATGTGATGCACACCCATACATTGCTGAACGTCGTTGCCGCAGAAGAGGATGTTCCGCAAGCGGTATTAATCAGGGCGATTGAGCCTCATGAAGGCCAGCTGTTAATGGAGGAAAGAAGGCCTGGCCGGCGTCCGAGAGAATGGACAAATGGTCCCGGAAAGTTAACGAAAGCGCTTGGCGTCACGATGAATGACTACGGACGCTGGATCACGGAACAGCCGCTTTACATTGAAAGCGGGTACACATCGGAAGCCATGTCAACCGGCCCGCGCATCGGCATCGACAACAGCGGAGAGGCGCGCGATTATCCGTGGCGTTTCTGGGTGACGGGAAACAGGTACGTGTCGCGTTAGTATGTTTACACAAAGGGGAATCAGGGGAATGATTGAGAAAAAAGAAGGGAGAATCGGAGCTTTGAAAAAAATGATCAAAACCGTTATCAAATGGGCGCCGGTCATTTACCCGGTTGTTCGAAAAATCATGAAGGACCGCAAGGCGTCTAAACAAAAGAACATGTCCGCATCCCGAACAGCCGGCTGATCCCGGCTGTTTTTTTATGGGTCTGTTTTCCTCCTGTCCTCCCGATGTTCATTGACTTGCATTTCTCCCCATTATAGAATTTATATACATTTCGCTTTCCCTTCACCACATCCTTTCTGCCTACTTATGTTATTCCTGCATCTATCTTGATAGGAGGTTTTTCTCATGCTGCATGGGCGACTTCGTGAAATTCTGCGCTTATTGATGGCGGCTGAAGTTCCGGTGACAAGCTCGGTATTTGCCGCACATTTACATGTGACGACGCGGACGGTCCGCAATGATATAAAGGAACTCCAAGATGTGATAAGCGGCCATGGCGCCTTGGTTCAATCGGTAAGAGGCTCGGGATACAAGCTGCGCATTCATGACGAGCAGACCTTTAGAACGCTGCTGCAAGACGCGTTTCAGCAGAAAAAGGGGCTGCCGGTATTTCCCGAGGAGAGGATTACATATCTCATGAAACGGCTGCTGCTGGCGGAGCATTATCTCAAGCTGGATGAGCTGGCCGAAGAACTTTTTATCTCAAAATCTACACTCCAAACCGATTTAAAGGAAGTGAAGAAACGACTGCTTCCTTACCGCATTGTCATGGAAACACGCCCGAATTACGGCTTCAAGCTGCGCGGAGACGAGGTGCAGATGAGGTACTGTATGGCGGAGTATATTGTTGATGAAAGAGAAACAGAGATTGATGTTCTGAATGAAAAGGCTGATATTTTGCCAAAGGAAGAAGTCGAGATCATCCATTCTGTGATTATGAGAAAGATTAAAAATGACCGGATTCCTCTGTCTAACCTTGGATTGAATAACCTCATCATTCATATCGCCATCGCCTGTAAGCGGATCAGAACGGAACACTATGTTTCTCTTTTCCCGGAAGATATGGATCACATTTTGCATCAAAAAGAATACCAGGCTGCTGAAGCCATTGTGAAAGAACTGGAATCAGCCCTTAGCGTCACGTTTCCGGAAAATGAAACGGCTTATATCGCCATGCATCTTCTCGGCACGAAACGAATGACACAGCCGCAGTGCGGAGAAGTCGAATTTTCAATCGATGAAGAAACAGATCGGCTGACTGCCGCCATGATCGAAGCGGTCGACCGAGAATTAAAGCTCGGCATCCTGCATGATCAAGAGCTGAAAATTGGCTTAGCACTGCATGTAAAACCCGCTGTCACCCGCAACCGGTATGGCATGAATCTGAGAAATCCAATGCTGGCAGCGATCAAAGAAAATTATCCTCTCGCCTTTGAGGCCGGAATCATCGCCGGAATCGTCATAAGAGAAAAAACGGGCATCGATATTCATGAAAATGAAGTCGGTTATTTAGCGCTGCACTTCGGCGCCGCAATTGAACGGAAGAAAACAGAAAGCCCGCCGAAGCGCTGCATCATCGTTTGTGCATCAGGTGCGGGAAGCGCCCAGCTTCTGAGGGAAAAACTTCGCTCCCACTTCGGCAAACGGATCGATATTCTCGGCACGGCTGAATATTACAGTCTTGACCAGTTGTCTTATGAATCGATTGATTTTGTCGTCAGCACCATTCCGATCAAAAAAGAACTCCCTGTGCCTGTACTGAAGGTAAACACCATCTTAGGCGGAACCGATTTTACAAAAATAGAATCCATTCTCAATGATGAGCAAGAAAAAGCTGTCAGCTATCTCAAAAAGGATCTCGTTTTTTTCCAGAAGGATCTGCGTTCGAAAGAAGAAGTGATTCAATTTTTAGGTCAGAAAGCAGTGGACGGCGGCTATGCGAATAAGGAGCTCATAGATTCTGTATTTGATAGAGAAGAGATGTCGCCAACGTGCTTCGGCAACCTCGTGGCCATTCCGCACCCGCTCGTCCCGCAGACGCAAACGACATTTTGGGCCGTCTGTACGCTCAAAAAGCCGATAGACTGGGAGAATAAACGGGTTCAATTTGTTTGCCTGCTTTGTGTCGAAAAGGAAAACAAAGCGGATTTGCAAAGCATGTATAAACTGCTCGGCAGCATTTTGGATGATCCGGCAGCGGTAAGCCAGCTGTTAAAAAGCCGCACGTACCAAGAACTCTCCGATGTGTTTGACAAAAAACGATAAACTGACAGCCTGGATATACCTTTTTTCCGTTTCCTGCGGAAAAACCTTGAGTGTTTATGAAAGCGATTTCATAATATGATGTTATCAACAGCAGGACATACAAATTCTATCAAACTCTTAGGGGGTCTATTACATGAATATATTACTCGTTTGTGCAGCAGGCATGTCAACAAGCTTACTCGTCAGCAAGATGGAAAAAAGTGCGCAGGAACAAGGGAAAGACTATACCATTTGGGCAGTATCAGGTGATTCTGTACAAAATCATATCGATAAAGCGGATGTATTGCTCCTCGGCCCGCAAGTCCGTTACCTGCTTCCTCAGCTGAAAAAACTAGGAGAATCAAAGGGTGTTCCGGTAGACGTCATTAACACAGTCCATTATGGGACGTGCAACGGAGCGGAAGTGCTGAAATCGGCTGAACAGCTTGGAAACGCGTCATAGAGAGGGGCGGGCTATGTGAATAAAGTCAATCAGTTGTTAGAAGAGAAGGTCATGCCTATAGCGGGAAGAATTGCGGGGCAGCGTCATTTGCAGGCGCTCCGTGACGGTATCATTTTAACAATGCCGCTTATTATCATCGGCTCCTTTTTCCTCATCATCGGCAACCTCCCAATTCCCGGATATGCCGATTTTATGGCAAAAACGTTCGGCAGCGCCTGGTCTGAGAAACTCGCTTACCCGGTTGACGCCACCTTTGAAATTATGGGGCTTGTCGCCGCATTCGGCATCGCCTACAGGCTGGCGGAGAAATATGGGGTCGATGCCTTGTCAGCCGGTGCCATCTCCCTTGCGGCTTTCCTCTTAGCGACACCGTATCAAGTGCCGTTTACGCCGGATGGCTCGACGAAAGAGATGATGGTCAGCGGCGGTATTCCGCTTTCGCTGATGGGAAGTAAAGGCCTGTTTGTCGCCATGATTATCGCGATGGTGTCAACAGAGATTTACCGTCTCATTATCCAGCGCAATATGGTTTTTAAAATGCCGGATGGTGTTCCGCCGGCGGTCAGCAAGTCATTTGTCGCTTTAATCCCCGGCTTTGCCGTCATCTTCCTGATTTGGGCAGCACGACTGATTGTTGAAGCGACACCGTTTGAAAGCCTTCATAATATTGTAAGCGTTTTACTGGGGACGCCGCTCTCCATTCTTGGCGGAAGCCTCGGGGGCAGCCTTATCGCAGAAGCCGTCAAAATGCTTTTATGGGCCTGCGGTCTTCATGGCGCTAACATTGTCGGCGGCGTCATGGCACCGATTTGGTACGGCGCCATGGATGTCAACCGGATCGCGTTCCAAGCCGGTGAGGAGCTGCCTAAGATTTTCACCCAGCAATTTTTCGATATCTGGGTCAATATCGGCGGAAGCGGTGCCACTCTTGCACTGGTTGTCACGATGTTCCTTCGCGCCCGAAGCAAACAAATGAAGCAGCTCGGAAAGCTTGCGGTCGGCCCGGCGGTCTTCAATATTAACGAACCGATCATTTTTGGAATGCCGATCGTCATGAACCCGATGCTCTTGATTCCGTTTATCGTCACGCCGCTTATCACACTGACACTCACATACATCGGAATGAGCACCGGACTTGTCGCCAAACCTGCGGGTATCGCAGTCCCGTGGACCATGCCGCCGATCTTTTCAGGCTACTTAGCGACAGGAGGCAAAATATCAGGCGCGGTCATGCAAGCCATTAATATCGCCGTTTCCTTTGTTGTCTACTACCCGTTCTTCAGAATGTGGGATAAACAGAAGCTGAAGGAAGAAAACGAATTAGAACTCGTTCAAACGCCTGCTGTTTCAGACGACAAAGAGGCGGCTTTGTAAAGAAAGGAGTGAGTGGTGTGAATGAGAAAATGGAGCAAATTATTTTTCAAATCATTCTTCACGGAGGAAACGGAAGGAGCTCCGCGATGGAAGCGATCGCCGCCGCGAAAAACGGCGACAGCGAAGAGGCGCGGAGTAAGCTTCAAGAAGCTGCGGATGAAATATCAAAAGCCCATCATTATCAGACAGAGCTGATCCAAAGTGAAGCGGGCGGAGAAAAAACAGAAATGACACTGCTGATGGTCCACGCACAGGATCATTTAATGAATGCCATGACAGTCAAGGATTTGGCGGCTGAATTCATTGAGCTATATGAAAAAATCACCGTGCAAGGGGGAGCAAGCATATGACAAAAGGATTGAAAATTGTAACGATTGGCGGAGGTTCAAGCTATACACCGGAGCTTGTGGAAGGTTTAATCAAACGGTACAAAGAGCTGCCTGTACGTGAATTATGGCTCGTTGATATTCCTGAAGGCGAGGAAAAATTGAACATTGTCGGCACGCTCGCCAAGCGGATGGTTGAAAAAGCCGGTGTCCCAATCGACATTCACCTCACTTTGGACAGGAGGGAAGCGCTGAAAGATGCAGACTTTGTGACGACTCAATTCCGGGTCGGACTGCTGCAGGCGAGAGCCAAGGATGAGCGCATTCCATTAAAATATGGCGTCATCGGCCAGGAAACAAACGGCCCGGGAGGACTCTTTAAAGGATTGCGCACCATTCCGGTCATCCTAGAGATTGCGAAGGACATCGAGGAGCTTTGTCCGAACGCATGGCTCGTCAATTTCACAAATCCGGCAGGTATGGTGACGGAGGCCTTGCTTCGCTACTCCAACCTGAAGAAAGTCGTCGGTCTCTGCAATGTCCCGATCGGCATCAAAATGGGCGTAGCGAAAGCGCTCGATGTAGATGTCGACCGGGTAGAGGTTCAATTTGCCGGATTGAATCATATGGTGTTCGGAATGGACGTCTTCTTAGACGGTGCCAGCGTGAAGGATAAAGTCATTGAAGCGATGGGTGACCCGAAAAACGCAATGACAATGAAAAACATCTCCGGCGCTGAGTGGGAGCCAGAATTTTTAAAAGCACTCGATATGATCCCTTGCGGCTACCACCGCTACTATTTCAAAACAAAAGAAATGTTCGAGTACGAGCTTGAAGCATCACAAACGGAAGGCACCCGTGCTGAAGTGGTGCAAAAGGTAGAGCAAGAGCTGTTCGAGCTTTATAAAGATCCAAATTTGGCGATCAAGCCGCCGCAGCTTGAAAAACGCGGAGGGGCTTACTACAGCGATGCAGCGTGCAACCTCATCAGCTCCATTTACAATGATAAACACGACATTCAGCCGGTGAACACGGTCAATAACGGTGCGATTGCAAGCATTCCAGATGATTCCGCTGTTGAAGTAAACTGCGTGATGACGAAAAATGGCCCTAAGCCAATCGCCGTAGGCGATCTGCCAGTATCTGTCCGCGGTCTCGTCCAGCAAATCAAATCATTTGAGCGTGTCGCGGCGGAAGCGGCTGTCACAGGCGACTACCAAACAGCGCTGCTTGCCATGACGATTAACCCTCTCGTACCATCCGACACAGTGGCCAAACAGATCTTAGACGAAATGCTGGAGGCGCACAAAGCACATCTGCCGCAGTTCTTTAACAAAATTGAAGCATAAAAAAAACGGCCCGTTTTGGGCCGGTTTTTTGTTTATTTGCTTTCAGTGAGCGTTGCGACTTCAGTCGTCCATCCAAATTCATCAGGAACTGTACCCTTTTGAATGCCTGTGATCGTGTCATACAGCTTTTTAGAGATTTCTCCCGTTTCACCGTTGTTGATCATCAGTGTTTCGTCATTCCAGATCAGTTCGCCGACAGGAGAAATAACAGCCGCTGTACCCGTTCCGAAGGCTTCTTCAAGAACGCCGTCTTTATGGGCTTGGATGACTTCATCAACGGCAATTCTTCGTTCTGATACCGGAAGCCCCCAATGCTTAAGCAAAGTAATGACGGAATTGCGCGTGATGCCTTCCAGAATGCTGCCGTTCAGCATCGGTGTCACAATTTCACCGTTGATTTTAAAGAAGATGTTCATGCTGCCGACTTCTTCGATGTATTTTTTCTCAATGCCGTCCAGCCAGAGAACCTGAGAAAATCCTTTCTCTTCTGCTACCTGCTGTGCTTTTAAGCTTGAAGCGTAGTTTCCTGCGGTTTTCGCATCTCCCGTTCCGCCTCTTACCGCACGGACAAATTCACTTTCCACAGCAATTTTGACAGGCTTAATGCCTTCTTTGTAATATGAGCCGACCGGAGAAAGGATGATAAAGAGCTTATACGTATGAGATGCCGCGACACCAAGGAAAGGTTCGGTTGCGATAATGAATGGACGGATGTAAAGGGACGTGCCCTCCGCATTTGGAATCCAGTCTTTATCAATAGCGATCAGCTGTTTTAAACCCTCAAGAACCTGTTCTTCATCAATTTGCGGAATACAGATGCGGTCATTTGATTTATTCAGGCGCTCCATATTTTTTTCCGGTCTGAAAAGCAGAACATGGTCATCCTCTGTGACGTAAGCCTTTAAGCCTTCAAACACCGTTTGGCCATAGTGATAGACCATTGCGGCCGGGTCCATTGAAACGGCTTGATAAGGAATGATTCTCGGATCGTACCAGCCTTTATCAGATGCGTAGTCCATTACAAACATGTGGTCTGTAAACACTCTTCCGAAAGAAAGCTGATTTGGATCTGGTTTCGGTTTTTTGGCTGATGTTAATTCAACTCGAATCGTTTGTTTAGTCATGGTCAATCTCCCTGTTGTTAAATTGTTTATATTATCAAACTTATTTGAAAATATTTTATATTCTATTGTATACCTTCACCAAATAATCGCAATAGGTTTGCTCAAATTTGTAAAAAATTTATAAGAAAAAGCAGGAGAAATTAATTCTCCTGCGCATTCATTTGTTCAAATACTCTGTCGTAATCGGCACGGACCGCATTCCGCAAACCTTCGACACGTTCATTTGTAATCTCTTGTTTGCCTTCTTTTAAGCCGTCTAAGAAATATTGGACATATTCTTCAGGTGTCATGCCGCGGTACGCCAGACCTTGCTTATCACGTGATTTTTGATTTAATCCCGTGTCAACCATAGGCGGCGCCATCTCGATCACTTCAACGCTTGTATCGCGAAGCTGGTGTCTGAGCGTGAGTGAGAAGGAGTGGAGCGCCGCTTTTGTTGCACAGTACACCGGATAAACAGCTAACGGGTTAAACGCGAGCCCGGATGTTACCTGAACAATTGCCGCTTCCGGCTGATTCATCAAGTGAGGCGTAAAAAGAGCTGATAAATGGACAGGCGCTTGAAAATTCAGCTCAATTTCATCCCCGTCCACAAAGAGCTCCTCAGTCCCTTTTTTAAAGTCGATTTCTTTTTGAATGCCCGCATTGTTAACGAGAACGTTCAGCTTTGGAAATTCCTTCTGGGCCCATTCAAACAATGCCTCACGCTCCGTGCGGTCTGCGACATCGCATTGTTTTGTATGGAGGGCTGGGAGCTGTTTTTTCGCTTCAGCAAGACGCGTTTCGCTGCGTCCGCAAATGATCACTTCATTCCCGAGCTCAAGCAGCCGTTTTGCCAGTTCAAGCCCGATGCCTGCTGAACCGCCTGTGATCAAAACCGTATTGTCTGTTATCTTCATTGATGTAACACCTCTTATCAAGCTGGCTGTGATTCCTTTACTATTTCAAATCTTAGCAGGAAATATGCAGCCGCGTCCTAATAGCTGCTCACGATGAAGTAACCTTTCCGGTTTTATAGAATTCATCAATTGCCTTATCCACATATACCCAGCCTTTCCAGCCGATGTGGATGGTATCTTTCATAAAATAAGGGTCATATTCATGACCTGAAAAATCAGCGACTTGGAAGCCCTTCGCTTTAATCTGTTTATTGACCTTTTCATAATAGTCAGTGCGCCCTTTTTTCGGGAAGCCTGTGTAGTCATACCATTTTCCGTTAACAGGGATGGTGACAAACATAGGCTCTGCGCCCGCGTCTTTCAGGATATTAAGCATCAGCTCAAAATCGCCGTATTCCGGTGACTTCGCATACGATCTGCCTTTGTTTTTTCCTTTCAGCTTAGGCACTTTCGGCTTCAGCTTTTTATAAACAGGATTGTCGATGTGAAAATCGTTAGACCCGGAGTGGCGTTTGCCTGATTCATCGGCCAGCTTATTTAATTCAGACCATGACTTATCCTTCACGGATTGTGAGATATAACGCTTTGGTCCCGTGGTTTCCGTCGTTGAATAATAAAGGTCTTTCTTTTCTAGCATCTTGTAATATACTTTTGCCGCCGGCTTCAGCGCGTTCACTTTCCATGTCTGGCCATTCACTATCGCCTTATAAAGCTCGGAAAGTACAGCATCGTTTTGAACAGCTTTGAAGCGCAGCATACGCTTCATCATTTTCTTTTTGACGTCAGGGTCGATCTGCTCGTTAAAAGCCAAATCCAGCCCTTGAAGCGCGGAATAGTTCGGCGCAAAATGCTGTTCATCAGACCCGCGCTTAATAAACCACTGCGGAGAAACGATGAAAACCATTTTTTTGCCCTTCAGCTGATCCATATGGGCAGCGAAGTTTAAGGAATGTATCAATGACTGGGACCCGCCTTTGCCGACAAGGTAAGGCGTAAATCCCTCATTGTTTACTTTGAAATAATTGGATGGGTGGAACTCGTCCAGCCGGGAAAGCTCAGAAGACCCGTAAATCGGAAGATATGTCGGATCTTTGAGCATTTGATTTTGTAAATATAGCCCTTGAAACATACTCGGATTCAAGGCTGTTGCTGATTCTTTCACCCGCTTATCGGTGATGAAGCCTGTCAGCCATGAAGATGGAACTGCGATGGCGCCTGCGAATAGAATAAACGCCAAAATAATTGGACCGAAAAAACGCTTTTTCATTATTTCAACTCAGACAGCTGGTTTACAATGTGATTAGGCGTATTCCATACATCCCGGTCGAATTCAGTGATCGGCACCAGAATATCAAAACGGTTTTCAATCGCAAGCAGCAATTCTACTGTTCCAAAAGAATCAAGCAAACCTTCTTCAAAAATGTCAATATCAGGGTTTTCCTTTACGATGTCATCCTGGCAAACCTCTGCTAAAACGTCTAATACCTCTTGTTTAAAATCCATAGTTTTCTAATCTCCTTTAATGATGGTGATGAAATAGCTTTCCTGAGAAAATATAAAACCCAAAGCAAACAAAATGGAACGTGATCACAATAGCGAGAATCGTTGTCCAGCGGTTGGACGGGAGCCATTTATATTTCTTATTCCACTTCTCGAAAAAGTTGTAACACGTCATCAGGACGGCGTGATAGAGGCCGTAGATGATATATTGCGGCGCAAGGCCGTGCCAAACCCCCATCAGCATAAACAGCAGGAAATACCCGATGTTTGAGACGGCCATACGGTTTTTGATCCACTTTTTCTTTGTCATCCAAAATACAAATCTCATAAATACATAGTCTCTGAACCAAAATGACAGAGACATATGCCAGCGGTTCCAGAAATCTTTAATATTTTTGCTGATAAACGGTTTATTAAAGTTTTCCGGCGATTTAATCCCCATAATATAGCTGACCCCGACGGCAAACATCGTGTAGCCGGCAAAATCAAAGAATAAATACATGCTGTAGCCGTACATATATAGCAGATTCCCGAGAATCTTATTGTGCGTGATCGCCGGAAGGTTCATGATGAAATACGTATTGATCGCATAGCCGATAATGAACTTGTAAAGGAATCCAATGAAAATCTTGTGAATCCCCGTATACAGCAGATCGGCATATTCCTCTTTTGTCCATGCCTTCTGCTCATCCTTGACGAATCTGCGGTACCTGTCAATCGGACCGGAAGAAATCGTCGGGAAAAACAGGATGAAATACAGCAGACGGTGAAGCGGAAGCTGTTCCTTCAGCAGCCCGTCTCTCGCTTCCATAATCAGCTGAACGCCTTTAAAGGTTAAATACGAAATCCCTAAAAAGCTGATCAGGTTATGAGGCGTATGATGCGGCTGCGGATGAGAAAGAAACGGCCATATTTTTGACAAGAATAAAGGCAGAATAGACGCGATAACAGCCGAGCAAAAGACAAAGCCGCTGTTCGCTTTCTGCCGGTACGCCAGGTAGCCGCTGATCAGGAGCACCTGCCATATGGTAAACAGACACAGGGCGATGACGCCGTGTAAGTCGTGCGAGAAAATCAGAGCCAATATAAGAATGGATATAAACATGTTGTATGCCTGAAATCTTTTTCCGTTCAAGCCGAGAATGATGGTCGGCAGAAGAAGAATGCCAAGCAATATAAAGAATAAAAACGAGCTGTAAGGCGTCATACAAGAACCTCTTCGCGGATGCGTTTCCGGTCAATTTTGCCGTTAGCCGTCATTTGAATGTGATCCTGATAAATGAACTTTCTCGGAATCATATAAGCCGGCAGGAAAGCGGCAAGCTCTTTTTTAATCGCACTCGTCAGGTGGAACTCCTTCTGGAATTCGTGCTCCTCAGGCACAATTGCAGCTATCAGATATTCGACAGTTCCGTTTGGCTGATACGGAATCACAACAGCTGAGCGCACGTACTGAGACTGTCTCACATGAAACTCAATTTCCTCCAGCTCCATTCGGTACCCGTGAAGTTTAATCTGGAAATCCAAGCGGCCTTGGCAGAAAATCTGACCATCTTGTATATAACCAGCATCCCCAGTTCGGTATGCCCATTGGCCTTCATAAGAGAAGAACGCTTTATCTGTCAGCTCAGGCTCACCGAGATAGCCGCGGCTTACACTCGGGCCTGCAATGACGATTTCGCCTTTTTCTCCATCCGGGAGCTGGTTCCCCTGTTCATCCATAATCAAAATGTTCATATCCGGTTTGGCGAAGCCGACTGGCAGAGATTCGTGCCGGCTGATGATGTCACTTGTAATTTCAACGGACGTAACAGCGACTGTCGCCTCAGTCGGACCGTACGTATTAAAGATTCTCGCTTTCGGGAAACGCTCAAGCAGCGCTTCGGCTACAGAAACCGGGAGAACCTCACCGCAAAACATAAATGTGTCCGCCTCAGGAAGCAGATCTTGTGAAAATCCAGGATCCATCAGGCACATTTGCACAAAGGATGGCGTCGATGTCCATATATTCAGCCCGGACTTTTTGAGCTCTTCGAATAAGATCTTCGGCTTATTCACGGCGTCCTTTGTCACGCAGTGTAAAGTACCGCCTGACTGAAGGCACGGATAAAGATCCATGACGGATAAATCAAATGAAAACGGCGCTTGATTTAAAAACGTTTTGCCTCCGTTGATCGGGAAGTCCGCGCAAATCCAGTCTGTGAAGCTTTGAAGGTTTGCGGCAGAAATCTGCACGCCTTTCGGATTGCCCGTGCTTCCGGAAGTGTAAATGATATAAAACGTTTCGTGTCCCGCCACCCATTGATCACGGCTGACAGTGCCTTCGTTTTCCAGCAGTTCTTCCGCTGAAACTGTCTGAATCAGCCCGCTGTCAATATCAACAGGAAGACCAGATACGTGAATCAGCAATTCGGCGCCCGAGCTTTCAATGATTTTCGCAATCCGCTCGGACGGAATGGACAAGTCAACCGGGATATAAGGATGTCCCGCCTTGACGCTTCCTAAAAAGGAGACAATCATGTGCGGTTCCATATGTCCGTACACCAGAACAGGAGAACCCTTTTCTCCAGAAACGCGTTTTTTGATCGCGGCAGCCGCACGGTCAGACAGCGCCCAAAGTTCCTGATATGTGAGCGACTGGCCTTGAGAGCGGAAGGCTTCGGTTTGCGGATAATTTTCCGCATGTGTTTGAATAGCATCTAAAAGTTTCATTGTTATTCTCTCTCCAATTAGAAATCGTTATAAATATAAGAACCGGTATTCGCGGTGTGAAAACCATACATAAAAAACAAAACAAGCAGTATCAACAAATAAAAGCCTGTATGACATGTCCACTTGACAGCGGGTTTTTCATACAGCTGTTTCATCAATTGCAGCATATTCAAATTCCCTTCCCGTTTTTTCGACAATTACATGAGTATATGACGAGCGGATGCGCAAAAAGTTTCATATTTTCCCTAATATCCCTCAAATTTATATATCGGCTTCTGCCTTCAGAAGTGAATTTTTATCTTTGAAAGAGGATGAATGAAGTTTCTCTGACTGATTCATTATAAAGGAAAGAATAAATGTTATGAAGAGAACTTTTTAACTTTTAAAAAGCGTAAATGATTTAAAAAAAATTTTCCGCTCCTGTTTATAAAGGCGCAGGCAGAACTCTAATGAAATCAGGGCAGAAAGCGTATAATAAGAAGGAAAACGCCCGCTTAAGGTATCTTGTGAAATGGTGGAGAAGTCATTATGATAGATAAGGAAGCAAAACGCAAGTTTCATCAAGTGGCCGGCTGAAAAAAAGTAAGCCTTTTAATAGAAAGGAAGAGGAAGATGAACCAAACAAATAAGGGTGAGGGTCAGACAGCGCCGGAAAAAGAAAGTATGGGGCAGATCCTGTGGCAATTAACGCGTCCGCATACATTAACGGCGTCGTTTGTTCCTGTGCTTCTCGGAACCGTTTTGGCGATGTTTTATGTGAAGGTTGATTTGCTGCTGTTTCTGGCTATGCTGTTTTCTTGCTTATGGATCCAGATCGCGACGAACTTATTCAATGAATACTACGATTTTAAACGCGGGTTAGATACAGCTGAATCTGTCGGAATCGGCGGCGCAATTGTCAGACATGGTATGAAGCCCAAAACGATTCTGCAATTAGCTCTTGCTTCATACGGCATTGCCATTTTACTCGGTGTTTATATTTGCATGAGCAGCAGCTGGTGGCTGGCTGCCATCGGCCTCGTCGGAATGGCGATAGGCTACCTGTATACAGGCGGGCCTCTGCCGATTGCATATACACCGTTCGGCGAGTTATTCTCAGGCATTTGCATGGGTTCGGTGTTTGTGCTGATTTCATTTTTTATTCAGACAGATAAGATCAATATGCAAAGCATTTTGATTTCGATTCCGATTGCGATTCTTGTCGGCGCGATCAACCTGTCGAACAATATTCGTGATATCGAAGAGGATAAAAAAGGCGGACGCAAAACATTGGCGATCCTGATGGGGCATAAAGGAGCCGTCACTCTGCTGGCTGCATCGTTTGCTGTCGCTTATATTTGGGTTGTCGGCTTGGTTATTACCGGAGCTGCAAGCCCATGGCTGTTTGTCGTCTTTTTGAGCGTGCCTAAGCCGGTTCAGGCGGTGAAAGGCTTCGTCAAAAAAGAACTGCCGATGAATATGATTGTGGCGATGAAATCCACAGCGCAAACCAATACATTTTTCGGATTCCTGCTGTCAATTGGATTATTGATCAGCTATTTCCGGTAAGAAAGAAGACCGCTTTTCGTGCGGTCTTTTTTTGTTACATTCGACAGGATTTTGTAAAAAAATTCATAGAACCTAGCAGCAGGCAGGCACGTCTAGTACATGGACAGCGGATAAAGATCCGTTAAAGGAGATGACGAAAATGGATTTATCTGTAACACATATGGACGATTTAAAAACCGTCATGGAAGACTGGAAAAACGAACTGTTAGTTTATAAATTTGCGCTAGATGCACTTGATACAAAGTTTTCGATTATCAGTCAGGAATATAATTTAATTCACGGCCACAATCCGATTGAACATACAAAATCACGTGTGAAAAGCTTTGAAAGCATCGTAAATAAACTCATGAGAAAGGGCTGCGAGATTACGACACAAGAAATGAAGGAAAATATCCACGATATTGCCGGTGTGCGTATCATTTGTTCCTTTATTTCTGATATTTATAATGTCGTGAACGTCCTGAAGCAGCATGAGGATTTGCGGATCGTAAAGGTAAAGGATTATATTCAGAATCCGAAACCGAACGGCTACCGAAGCCTGCATTTGATTATTGAAATGCCTGTGAACTTAACGAACAGAGTGGAATACGTCAAAGCAGAAATTCAAATCCGCACCATCGCCATGGATTTCTGGGCGAGCTTGGAGCATAAAATCTACTATAAACTGAACAACGATGTCCCTAAACATTTAACCGATGAGCTGAAGGAAGCGGCGGAGATTGCCCACTATTTAGATGAAAAAATGCTGGGGATTAAGAAAGAAGTGGATTAGAAAAGACGGCAGCAATGTGCCGTCTTTTTTTATTTGATATCTTCATAAATATCAGAGGCTTTTGCCTTGATATGTGCCTTCTTGCCGGTTGGTTTTTTCTCTTTTTTCACAGCTTCATAGACAGAGGCTGTCACAAGGTCGCCAGCCTGCTGAAGGCGTTCTTTGCTGATATGTTCGATAGAGTCTTCAGGGGTATGGTACCACGGCTCTACTTCTTCTGTTTCCGGATCTCCCCAAATAAAGTTAGCGGAATCTATGCCGGCTTCATGGAACGGCACGTGATCGGATGAGCCTCCCTGTGTCAGAGACAGGCTGTCGAATCCAATTTTTTCAGCTGCCGTATGGCTGGAATCCCAAACATCGTTAGATTGTCCATCCAAAGTGTTGACATACAGCTCAGACGCATTCTCCCAGCTTGTACCCACCATGTCTAAGTTGAAGTTCACTTCGCTTCGTTTCAACTCTTTTTCTGATAGATGATCTACATAATGAGAGGAGCCGAGCAGGCCGAGCTCTTCAGCGCCAAAGGCGATAAAGCGGATTTCCTTGTCAGAAGGAATGCTTTTCAAGACGCGTGCCATTTCCAGCATGACAGATGTGCCTGATCCGTTGTCATTTGCGCCGGGCGAGAAAGGAACACTGTCATAATGGGCTGTAACGTACACAATATCAGGGTTTTTGATGTTCTTTGGCTTTTTGATACCGATGATGTTCTGGGAGGTTTGGTTTGCGAATGCGTTTAGTTGTAAGGTTGCTTCTTTTTGCTGGATAAGAGTTTCACCGTCTTCTTTCTTAATTCCGACGACAGGAATGCTGACTGTATGTCCTGATAGATTTGGGGTGACAGGCACAAGGCTTTCTTTGTTGTTATAAATGATGACAGCCTTCGCTCCGGCGTCTTGGGCATTTTTGGCTTTCTCGTAATATGTCAGGTCTCCTCTGGAAATCAAGGCGATTTTACCCTTGGCGTCAGCGGTGAAGTCCTTTGGATAGCCAATGCCGGCATTGTAAAGCGGAGCCGTCAGACCTTTTTCCTCAGTCGGGGCTGAGCCGGATGCCGCCCGGAGAAGAATGTCGCGTCCTTCTGAAGACAGCGTTCCCTCAAGCCGGTCAGGGATACTGAATCGTTGAACCTTCACATCAAGCTTTAATTTTTTCAAGGATGAAGCGATCCATAAGGCACTCTTTTTTTCGGCAGATGTGCCGGCTATTCTGGGGCCGATTGTTTCACTAAGCTGTGAAATGGTTGAATATGCACGCTTTGCTTTGAATGGGAGCTCCCGCTGGCTATCTGATATTTGAACAGCATGCGCAGCAGGGGTGACACTCTGTGCCGGCAAGAGAACCGTGCCGGCCGTTAAAACGGCCATCGTCATTACAGTCAAAAGCTTTTTCATAAACATGAACCTCCCCTAATGTTTGGATGGGGAATATTTCGGGATGCTAAAGGATTTTCCTGCAAACTGAAGCGCATTTTTGAAAAGACAGTTCTTTATACCTGCAAAAAAAACGCTTATGAAGCCGATTTCATAAGCGTCAGGAAATCAAATTATCGGAGTTTTAAAAACTTGCGTTTGCCGACCTGGATGATCATATTCTCCTCTATCTCTGCATCGGCGTGAATGTCTGTTATTTTCTCTCCGTTAATCCGGACACCGCCGTTTTGAATCATGCGGCGCGCCTCGCTTTTAGAAGAGAGAAGGTCAAGAGTGACGAGCAGATCGATCATCGCGATCGTTTTCTCACCTTTCCAGTTCACAGCCGGAATATCCTCAGGCAGGCTGTTTTCCTGAAAGATTGTTTTGAAAGATTGTTCGGCTGCTTCAGCGGCTTCTAATCCGTGGTACATTCGGACAATCGTTTTGGCTAAAAGCATTTTGGCATCCCTTGGGTGAACGGCGCCGGTTTCTAAGTCCTTCACGAGCCGTTTTTTCTCTTCAAGCTCCAAGTCCGTTGCCAAATGAATGTATTTTTTCATCAGGCTGTCGGGCAGTGACATTGTTTTCCCGTACATGTCGTTCGGATGTTCGTCAATGCCGATGTAGTTGTGTTTCGATTTCGACATTTTTTCAACACCGTCCAAGCCTTCCAAAAGCGGCATCAGGATGACGACTTGTTTTTCTTTGTTGTATCGTTCTTGAAAATGCCGCCCCATCAGCACATTGAAATGCTGGTCTGTTCCTCCTAATTCAATATCGCTTTCCAGAACGACGGAATCGTATCCCTGCATCAACGGGTAAAAGAATTCATGCAGGGAGATCGGCTTTTGCATGGCGATGCGTTCTTCAAAGTCATCGCGTTCCATCAGGCGGGCTACTGTTATTTTGCCTGCCAAGTCAATAACGTCCTCCAGATGCAATGTTTTCAGCCATTTCGAGTTGTAGTGCAGCTCGACTTTTTCTGGATCAAGCACTTTCCCGAATTGCTGGAAGTATGTTTTGGCGTTGTGCCGGACTTCTTCATCAGTAAGCTGTTTTCTGGCCGCGGACTTGCCTGTCGGATCACCGATTTTTCCTGTGAAATCGCCAATTAAGAGCTGCACAATGTGGCCGTTTTCTTGAAATTGGCGAAGCTTGTTTAAAACGACCGTATGTCCCAGATGAACATCCGGTGCAGAAGGGTCTAATCCGAGTTTGATTTTTAGCGGTGTGCCTGCCGCAATCGATTTGACAAGCTTGGCCTTTAATTCCTCCGGCGGTATGACTTCTTGGGCGCCTGTCATATATAGATCAAGCTGTCTTTCGACTTCTTTTTGCTGTGCTGCTGTGAGCTGATCAAATGTTTTCATTGTTCTTCCTCCTTTTTTAGAAACACAAAAAGAGCCGCATCCCGATAAGGGACGTGGCTCAATGCACGCGGTACCACCCTGGTTGAAGACATTGTCTTCCGCTCATTCGAATAACGGTTTCCCGTCCTTTGCTACTAACGTTCACAAAGAAAGCTCGGGGAGGTAATTCGCGTATGCCTGTGTGCCGGCTCGCACCTTCCGCCGGCTCTCTGAAACAGGGAGACAAACCGCTACTGGATTCCCGTCAAAGCTTATGATGTATGAAGATTGTCCGCTACTTTTCTAAGCAGTCCTGTCAGGTTTTTTTGCTCCTCTTTTGTCATGCCCGTAATCAATTCCGTTTCCCCTTTGTGAAACTCGGGGTAGAGGTCTTCGATCGCTTGTTTGCCGGATTCAGTGATTGTGACAAAAACAAGTCGCCGATCTCTGGTATCGATGCTTTTGGAGCAAAAGCCCTTTTTTTCGAGCGTTTTGATCACGTTGCTTGCTGTTGCTGTTGAAATGCCTGACAGCTCAGCGATTTTTCTCGTTTCGAGTTTGCCCCATACCCATAGATCGTAAAGAATGGAGAAAGCGGTCCAAGATAATTTGTAAGAAGAAAGAACCTCAGTCTCCATTTTGACACGGAGCCTTTGCGCAGACCGATACAGGTTCGTCGCGATCGAAATGGCTTCCAGGTTGAGTGACTCAACGGGCATTTGTTTAAGCTTGCTGAGTGTGTCATGCTCTTCTTTGCGAAGCTGCTGCTGTGTATTTAAACGTTCCATTTATCAGGCCTGCCTTAAATTATCAGAATCATTAGCTATGAAATGAATTGTAGCAGAGACGGTGGTGAACTTCAAGCCTATATTTTTCGGTTGCATAAAAAAAGCCAAAAGAACACCACAATAAAGAAAAACCCGTAGACGGGGGTGCAATTGTGCAAAAATATGTTCAAGGCGTGTATAACGACGATCCGTTTCATCTGTTTTCGACAGAGCATGCACTGACATTAAGCTTGATCGGCATGCTTGCCATTCTTTTGTTTTTGTTCCGCCGGCCAGTCAGCCGGCCGGCATTCAGTACATTTCTGCGCTATTTGTTTGTGTTTCTTTTGCTTGCTTCACAAATTGGTTACCAAATATGGATGATCGCCGCGGGCAGGTGGTCGGTGCGGACTTCTCTGCCTCTTCAGCTGAGTGACTTATCTGTGTATTTATCAGCTATTATGCTGGTGACAAAAAGCAGAAAGCTGTTTGTGTTTTTGTATTTTGTCGGCATCGGAAGCTCACTTCAGGCGCTTCTGACCCCAGACCTTGGCATGTTCTCATTTCCGCATGTGCGGTATATTCTCTTTTTTATTTCGCATGGGTCCGTGTTTCTGTCCTGTCTGCTTATGGCGGTGATTGGCACGTACAGACTCAGACAGCGCTCTTTATGGGTGACTGTTTTGATTGTCAATCTGTACGGAGGGATCATTTATCTGGTTGACCGCTGGCTGAATGCGAATTATATGTATTTAACGAAAAAGCCGGGCGGCTCTTCGCTATTGGATGTTCTCGGGCCTTGGCCATGGTATATCGCCTCAGCTGAAGCCATTACGATCGCGAGCTTTTTCATCCTTTATTGGCTTTATCGGATGTTCAAAAAATAACACCTTTTTTGTTGTATAGCACATTCTATTTAAAAAAATATTGGAGATTAGTGTTTAATTTTCTGAAAAAGGGAATGTAACTTGTACAACACAAAGGGAGATGAATACCATTGAAGAAAGATGAAATTATGCATATCGTATCATGCGCAGATGATAATTATGCTCGTCATTTAGGTGGGATGTTCGTTTCTTTATTGACAAACATGGACCAGAACAGAAAAGTAAAGCTATATGTGATTGATGGGGGAATTGAGCCTGATAACAAAAAAAGGCTGGAAGAAACCACATTGAAGTTCGGCGTGCCGATTGAGTTTTTAGAAGTGGATGCCAACCAGTATGAACATGCGGTGGAAAGCAGCCACATTACAAAAGCGGCGTATTACCGCATTTCGATTCCTGACTTAATTAAGGATGAGAGCATTAAGCGGATGATTTATGTCGATTGTGATGCACTTGTCCTTGAGGATATTTCGAAACTATGGGACTTGGACATCGCTCCATACACCGTTGCTGCTGTGGAAGATGCGGGGCAGCATGAACGTTTGAAAGAAATGAATATCACTGACACGGGAAAATATTTTAACTCAGGTATTATGGTTATTGATATGGAACCTTGGAGAAAGCAAAACATCACAGAAAAAGTTCTCAACTTTATCAATGAAAACGGTTCTGAAGATTTTCTTGTGTTACATGACCAAGATGCGCTGAACGCGATCTTATATGATAAGTGGTATGAGCTTCATCCGCGCTGGAACGCTCAAACATACATCATGTTAAAACTGAAAACACCTCCGACACTGTTAGGACGGAAGCAATATAATGAAACGAGAGAAAACCCGGCAATCGTCCACTTCTGCGGCGGAGAAAAGCCTTGGAACTCCAATACAAAACATCCGTATCGCGATGAGTATTTCCATTACATGTCCTATACAAAGTGGAATACGATCGGAAACCCGGCCATCAATCAATAATCTATATATGAAAAAAACGCTTTTGAGATGATCAAAAGCGTTTTTTTGTTTGTCAGCGGGCCACTGACCGATGATAAAAGCGCTGAATATGCATGGCGATATAGCACAATTCTTTTTCAGGAAATTCAAAGCCGTATTCTTTTTTCACAAATGTGCCGATGCTTTTGGCGCATAGGAAAGCATCCTTGAATCTTTCTTTAATGATGGCGATCATTTCTGAATCCAGCTCGTAAATGGTTTCGCCTGCTTTGATATGCTGAATGGCAAAGCGCAAATGGGTCACGAGCCTTTCGTAAGAAATGGTATCCTCCACAATGTTGATCGACAGCTGGGTTTCAATAATGCCGATAATATCACGGATCATCGTTGTAATATCAAGTGTCTGTGTCATGTCGCCGGCGTTGTTTCTCGCTGTGTGAATGTGCATGGCGATATTGCCGATTTCATCCTCAGGAATCTCAATGCCCAGTTTCTCTTTAATCAGCGCTCTAGCCCACATGCCGATTTGGAATTCCTTCGGATAAAGAACTTTGATCTCATTCAGCAGCGGATTTTTGATGACCATTCCGTTGCTCAGGCGTTCGATTGCAAATGAGAGGTGGTCTGAAAACGCAACGTGAATCCGTTCGTTGATTTTGATGTTCAGTTCTTGTTCAGCATGGGAAATAATTTGCTCGGAGATTTGAATATGGTCTTCCGGCAATGTTTCTAAAATCTCTTCGAATTGTTTATAGTCAGGTGTATCTTTTCTGACGAATGTTTTTTCGATTTTAGACGGATCAACAATATCATTTTTTCTTTTGTCGAACGCAATTCCTGCACCCAAGAGAATCTTCTCTTCATTTTGATCCTTTACGACGATTGCATTATGATTTAAGATTCTTTTAATTTTCATAGCTTTTTGTCCTTTCATCCCCCGTTTTATGAATGAAATCGAATAAATCCAGTTATTCTGTCTCTTCTTTAAACCCGAGAAACAATGTAGCTATAAAAGCAGAGACGGCCGCGATCAAAAAACCGATCATATAATGAACAAAATTCGCAATGCCAAACGGCAGCACGATTGAAATCATCGGGATGCCGGTCAGTCCGTAGGAATTCGAAACGACGTGTGCCCCAACTACATACGCCCCGCCGAGAGCGCCTCCAATAGCGGCTCCGATAAAGGGGCGGATCAGCTTCACATTTACTCCAAAAACAATTGGCTCCACAATGCCTAAAAACGCGGTAAGGGAAGCGGGGAGCGCGATTTTCTTCAGGCCTGACTGCTTCGTTTTGAAGAAAACCGCCAGTCCCGCTCCGCCTTGCGCCACATTCGCCATTGACCATATCGGCACCAAAAAGTTCACACCCACATGAGGGTCAGCAAGCAAAGTCGCTTCAATCGCATAAAAGCTATGATGCAAGCCTGATAGAACGATAGTGGAATAGATGCCCCCGAAAAGAGCTCCGGCAGCAATGCCCGCGTGGTGATAAATGTATTCAATTGATTGTGAAATGACCTGGCCGATGATAGCTGCGGCGGGGTTCATCACAATCAGCGCGAGACACCCTGTCACCATCACAGTGATAAAGGGAATGATCACGACATCAAGTGACTTGGGCACAATCGTTTTTAAAAGCTTCTCAATTTTGCTCATGATATAAATGGAGAGAAGGATCGGTATAATGGCGCCCTGATAGCCCATCAATGGAATGTGCAGCCCCCATATGTCCAAGGAAGCGGGGGTTTTGCTGCCGAGCATGGATGGATCAAGCAAATCAGGATGAGTCAGAAGCCCTCCTATCAATGCCCCTAAAAATGGGTTGCTGCCAAATTGTCTGGCGGCACTGAAGCCAACCAAAATCGGCAGCAGAATAAAGGCGGTGCTGGACACGAGATCCAGCATTTTGATCCACGGGCTATCGGCAGAGAACCAGTGAAAGACCTGAATCATGCCGATCAGCCCCATGAGCAAACCGTTTGCTGTTATCGCCGGGATAATCGGCATGAAAATATCGGACAGCGTTTTAGCAAATGTTGTGACGGGGTTCAGTTTGCGTCTGGCATGTTTCTCTTGAACAGCCTCTTCAGAAGGCGCTGCCTCCCACACACAAACGACTTCTTTATAAATTTTGTTGACGATACCCGCCCCAAAAATAATCTGGAACAGGCCATATCTGAAAAAGGTGCCCTGCACACCTTGCAGATTCTCAATAGCACGTATGTCGATTCTCGTTTCATCCTTTACTTCAAAACGAAGACGAGTTGTACAGTGGCTGATGCTGATAATGTTGCTTTTTCCTCCTGCGAGGAGCAATAATTCTTTCGCAATTTCTTTTTGCAAACAATAAAAACCTCCTCTGCTGAAGAAAAGTCGGCTTGTTCATCGTATCAAATGAAAAGTTGACAATCAAAATGAAAAAAGTGAGAAAAATGTAAAGCGTGCAGAGCCGTCAAAAAATGCCCTCGTCGGGTGACGGGGCATACGAAACATATAAAGCAGAAATGTCATTGGCGCCGTTACGAGCCCAACACGAAAAGAAGAGTTAAAATGCCTTTCTTTTTCTAGGCACTAATACTCCCTTTGCATCGTTGGGTCTTGCCTGCTTGCCAGTCACAATCCCGCAATATGCAGTTGATATCTGTAATAACGTTCATTTTATGCTGTTCACAGCAGGATAGCAATAGTATGAAAAGCCTGTGAAGCAAATGGGAAAAAGGTTGCGTACACAGTTTAACAGATGAAAAAACCTTTAAGACGTAACACTCGTCTTAAAGGTTCTTTCAATTATTTCTTCAGCTTAACGGCGTTCAGCCGTTTTTGCAGCTTTGTTTTTTCGTGGGATGCTTTTAATTGATTGACTGCGGACTGAGCGGCTGTTTTTGATTTTTTTGTCTTGTCTTTTTCCGCTTTTTTCACTTTGGCTTTGGCCGTTTCGACTTTTTTGGCTTCAGCTGCCGCCACTTTTTTCTTCACTTTATCTAACCGTTTTTGCAATGACGTTTTGTCTTTTCCGGACTGAAGTTCATTGACGGCCTTTTGGGCTTTCGCCGCGTTTGCGTCAGTTGATTTCTTTTCCGCTGCGGCGACGGATTGCTGCGCCGTTTTTACATTGCTGCTTTTCACTTTGTTGAGACGCTTCTGCAGGGACGTTTTTTCTGAGCCTGCCGGAAGCTTGTTAACTGCCGATTGAGCGCTGCCGACATCTGTTTTCTTTTTGCTTTTTTCCGCTTTGGCGACTTTGTCCTTTGCTTGCTTTGATGCGATATAGCGCTTGACCTGATCTAACCGTTTTTGCAGGTTCTTTTTATCCGTGCCGTTCGGCAGTTTGTTGATCGCGGCTTGTGCTGTATCAATGGTTTGCTGGGTTTTATACTTTTCTGCCTTTGCCGCTTTGTCCTTCGCGTCTTTTACATTTCTGTATGCCTGAACGTTATCCAGTCTTTTTTGCAAAGCTTTTTTGGCGCTGGAATTCGGCAGTTTGCTGACGAGCTTTTTCGCTTTGTCGATATCGGCTTGTGTTTTTGTCTGTTCGGCTTTTTTGACCGCTTGCTCAGCCGCCGCGTACGCTTTATCTGCCTGTTGGGCTTTATACCGGATCAGGCCATAGCCGAATTGCTGATCGCGGCCCGTAATTCCGAGATCAACGATGTTTTTCTGCATGAGGGCGCGAAGCTGCACGTTCGTGTTTCCAGGGTCACGCTGTTTTAATAACGCAAACATGGCAGCGGCGTGCGGTGTCGCTTGGGATGTGCCGCTTCCCGTCGCGTAATATTGATGTAAATACGTGCTCGTGATGTCTGTTCCCGGTGCTGAAAATTCAACTTGATTTCCTGTTGTTGAAAAGGCTGCGAGCTGATTGTGTTGATCTGTCGCTGACACTGCAACGACACTGCTGTATGCCGCCGGGTAATTTACTGGCTTGCCGTTTCCTTCATTTCCGCTTGCGGCAACGAGCAGTACGCCTTTTTCATATGCTTTGTCCATGGCGTCATGAAGAATCTGGCTGTCTGAAGACGTGCCAAGACTCATATTGACGATATCCATTCCATTCGCTATCGACCAGTCGATCCCTTTGAGAAGACCTTGAAGATCTCCCGAGCCGTTCTGATCCAGCGCTTTAACCGCATATATTTGTGCTTCCGGTGCGATGCCGTCAATTCCGTAGCCGTTATGCTTAGCGCCGATAATCCCGGCGACATGTGTTCCGTGGCCGTTATCGTCTTTGTAAGAAGAGGTGTAACTGACAGCTGAGTACCCGCCGGAAATCGACAGGTCGTCGTGGGGAGAGATCCCGCTGTCAATGACAGCGATTTTGACGTTTTTGCCTGTCAGCCCCTCCTTCCAAGCCTGTTTGACCTGAATCGGTTCAAGATTCCATTGCTCGAAGTTGTCAGAGGTGTCGGCGTTCTCTGACAGTACTTTGAGGTCTGTATTGTCCGCTGCGGTGAACGTGACATTGTTTTCGACATACAAAATATCAGGATCCTGTTTGAATTCTTTTACTGTCTCTGGATCTGCTGTAACAGCTACCGCCGGAAGATGCTGATACTGCTGCTCAACCTCAGCATCACTGTCCAGAACGGTTTCCTTGCCGTCTGTGTTTTTATAGACCACAATGACCTCTTTCTCGCTGCTGGTTTCTGCATGTGCAAGAGGCCCAAGGGCGAGAAAACTGAAAAACAGAGTGACTGATACAACAAGTTTGCAAAACGTGTTTTTCATGGTTCTTCTCCTTTTTCTATGATGTTTGATATATATATCGGAGGAAAATGTGATTTTGATAATAAGAAGGAAAGATTTTTTCATTGACAGGGTTGTTCAGAAGAATGCAGATTTTTTCCGCAGAAAGAGGAAATTTTCCGCATGAATTTGTAAGCGTTTTCAAAATAAGATAAAGAAAACATTGCAAAGGTTGTTTACAAAGCAGTGAAAAAAGGGGGCTTTTCAGATGAGCGCATTCACTCGGGTGATGGAAGAAAAAATCATGCCTGTCGCTGGGAAAATTGCCGGGCAGCGGCATCTCAGCGCTTTGCGTGACGGAATTGTTTTGACCATGCCGCTGATTATTATCGGTTCTGTCTTTTTGATTTTAACCAGTCTGCCGATTCCCGGTTATGCTGATTTTATGGCGAGTGTGTTTGGGGAACAGTGGGCGGATAAGCTTGGCTATCCTGTCAATGCTTCATTCGATATTATGGCAATGATTGCGGCTTTCGGGATCGCCTATCGGCTGGCGGAAAGCTACGGTGTTGATGCCCTGTCGGCCGGAGCGATTTCAATTGCAGCCTTCTTATTGGCAACGCCGTTCGAGGTGCCTTTTACGCCGGATGGCTCAACAGAATCAATCATGGTCGGAGGCGGAATTCCCATTACATTGCTAGGCAGCAAGGGACTGTTTGTCGCCATGATCATCGCCTTGTTTTCGACTGAAGTCTACCGGTACATCATTCAAAAAAATATTGTGTTTAACATGCCTGACGGCGTGCCGCCGGCGGTAAGCAAATCATTTGTCGCGCTGATTCCCGGCTTTATTATCGTATTTCTTATATGGCTGGCGCGTCTTCTGATTGAAATGACGCCTTTTGAAAGCCTGCACAATGTCGTCGGAGACCTGCTCGGCACGCCGCTTTCCATCCTTGGCGGCAGCCTCGGAGGGAGTCTGATCGCTGAATTCGTGCAAATGCTGCTTTGGGCGTGCGGCATTCACGGCGCTTCGATCATCGGCGGTATTATGGCGCCGATTTGGTATGGCGCCATGGATGCAAACCGTCTCGCGTTTCAAGCGGGCGAGGCGCTGCCGAGTATTTTTACGACTCAGTTTTTTCAAATTTGGATCAATGTCGGCGGAAGCGGAGCAACGCTGGCGCTTGTACTCACAATGCTTGTGCGGTCCCGGAGCAAACAGATGAAGCAGCTCGGCCGATTAGGGATTGGTCCTGCGCTATTTAACATCAACGAGCCGATCATTTTCGGCATGCCGATTGTGATGAACC
This sequence comes from Bacillus sp. AF23, assembly GCF_020861455.1. NCBI lineage: Bacteria > Bacillati > Bacillota > Bacilli > Caryophanales > Bacillaceae > Bacillus > Bacillus sp. AF23. The sequence continues at coordinate 84,806 of NZ_JAJHVY010000037.1, read as the reverse complement.
CGCTCCTTATCGTTCCGTTCATCATAGCCCCGCTCCTCACCATTACCGCCACTTATATCGGCATGAGCACAGGACTGGTGGCAAGGCCCGCCGGAATCGCCGTGCCATGGACCATGCCGCCGCTCATATCAGGGTACCTGGCGACAGGCGGAAAAGTATCGGGAGCGGTCATGCAGCTGGTGAACCTGCTCATTACATGTGCTCTCTACTATCCGTTTTTCAGAATATGGGATCATCAAAAATGGAAGGAAGAGAGTGCGGTTGAATCCGGGGATAAAAATGTGACGTGATGTAGCTGTAATAGATCATCAGCTGTTAAAGGGCTGATGATCTTCTATCAACTATGAGTAAATGTTAGAATATGTAAAGGGGGTGCGCATGCTAGAATACATATGGTTAGATGACGAATCACCAATCTTAAAACAAATACCAGTTGAATATACATCAGCTGCTATTTTATTTTCTCCTTTTATTCAAATGCCTGAAGGGTGGGAAAAAGCTAAGAGAAAAAATGAGTATGAGCATATTTATCCAAATGATCAAGAAGTAAGGGAAAAAGGAAAAGCAGTTACATGGAAAGAGATCATGTCTTCATGCGGATTCCAAACACATGCAGAGCTGGCGCTGGCTTTGAAGACATCGATATTTGCTTTAAGGGATGAGTACGCGAGAGAGGATTTGGCTGAACTTTTACATGCGAACTTAAAAGGAGATCTCTTTTATCCCAGTGAGGACCATATTTCAAATTTTCATATTCCCGGTTTGGTAAAAGTGCTTCGTTACAACGGCTCCAATCGGTTTTATTACTCAGAACCAATTGTGGAAAACAGCGGCTTTCTGGACACAACTGAGGCTAACTTGCGGACGGTTCTTGATGAAGCCGCCGCAGAGCTCATTTTGACTGATGAGAAAATGGATTTTGTATTTATGAGTGTATATGACTCATTCATGAATGTTTTTCTTGCGAAAGATGAAAACATTCATGACATGGTTCAGCGTATGGGCTGGGAGGCCATGTTTTGCGATGAAACTACGTATATGAATTGGTATAGATAAGAAAAGAACGTACCCCTAAACAGAGATACGTTCTTTTTTCTTACCGCTGAAAGAACTCTATCCACTCGCCGTCAGGACCTTCGATATAAAAATACCGATACCCGTTTGGAAGTGTTGTGATCTCTTCGTCGATAAATTTCGCATTCATTCTTTCCGCTTTTGTATATTCGGCCGCGATATCATCAGTCAGCAGGGCAATGTGATGCACTTTACCTTCGGCGGGAAGCTCGCTGCTGTAGCCTTGAATCAGTTCGATTTCTGTTTCCGGACCATCTTCAAAGCCTAGAAAAGCAAGCTCGATAATACCGTTCGTATGAGTGATGCGGTCCTTCAATTTCATGCCGAGAACCTCTTCATAAAATGAAATGGACGCGTTCATATCTCTTACCATAATGCCTGTATGGTCAATTCGTTTTGCCATGCTGTTCCTCCTAGAAACTCTTTTTGTCTATCGTAGAAAAACCTTTCCTTTCTGTCAATGAAGACATCTTGGCGTTTTGTGGTACGATAAGAAAAAGCAAACAGAAAGAGGAAGAACATATATGAAGCTACTCACCCTAAAGCAAGCACATGCTGCAAAAATCAAAAAAGGCTATCCGCTGATCGAAAAGGAAGCTCTCACCGGCGGTGCGGGGCACGTCAAAGAAGGCGACCTCGTTGATGTCGTGTCTGAAAGCGGCGAGTTTCTCGCAAGGGGCTACTACGGCCTGCAAAACAAAGGGGTCGGCTGGACGCTTACCCGCAATAAAAATGAACAAATCGACCAAGCATTTTTCCTCAGTAAATTAACAAAAGCGGTACAAGCGCGTGCAAATCTTTTTGCGGCGCCTGATACAACGGCTTTCCGCCTCTTCAACGGTGAGGGCGACGGCATTGGCGGCGTCACCGTTGATTATTATGACGGGTACCTGCTGCTCCAATGGTACAGCAAAGGCATTTACACTTTTAAAGAAACGCTGATTGCCGCTCTGGATGAACTGGATATTGAGTATAAAGCGATTTACGAAAAGAAACGCTTCGATACGGCTGGACAGTATGTCGAGGATGATGACTTCGTGAAGGGGGAAAGAGGCGAGTTCCCGATCATCATTCAAGAAAACGGGATACAATACGCGGTTGATTTAAACGAAGGCGCCATGACAGGTATCTTTTTAGATCAAAGACATGTGCGCAAAGCGATCAGAGACCGCTATGCCAGTGGGAAAAATGTCTTAAACACGTTTTCTTATACGGGTGCGTTCTCAGTGGCGGCAGCGTTAGGCGGAGCGGAAAAAACAACAAGCGTGGACGTGGCAAATCGAAGCCTCGCCAAAACGATCGAGCAATTCAGCGTGAACAAGCTGGATTACGAGGCGCACGATATTAAAGTGATGGATGTTTTTAAATACTTCTCATATGCGGCGAAAAAGGATCTGCGCTTTGATCTGATTGTTCTCGACCCGCCATCCTTTGCCCGCACAAAAAAACGCACCTTCAGCGCGGCCAAGGATTATAAAAATCTGCTGAAGGAAACGATCGCCATTACAGCCGACAAGGGCATCATTGTCGCCTCTACAAACAGCAGCGCCTTCGGAATGAAGAAATTCAAAGGCTTTATCGATGCCGCGTTCAAAGAAACAAATGAACGCTATACGATCATAGAGGAATTTACATTGCCAGAGGACTTTAAAACGATGTCAGCATATCCGGAAGGCAATTACTTAAAGGTTGTCTTTCTGCAGAAAAAATAAAAAGAAAAAAACTGCCCGGTTCAGGGCAGATTTTTTATGTAGAAATGATTTGCTGGACGCGTCCGATACGGCCATCTTCCAGACGGACTTTAATGCCGTGCGGGTGATAGCTTGATTTCGTCAAAATATCCTTCACTGTGCCTCGCGTCAGTTTTCCTGTTTTTTGATCCGCTTTCAAGACAATATCAACCTGTAATCCTTTAGAAATGCTGCTCCGCTCTTGCCCGTTCATAGCACACTTCCTTTCTTTTTATTCATTATAGTCGTTATGGTTTAAAAGTAACAGCCGGCTGATGAAGCGTATGTTTATTTTTTTCTGCTTTTATTAAATATAATGTCAGCCCTGCGCCCGCTATGCTGAGAATGGCGAAGAGCAGATAGACCGCGAAGATGGAAATGTAGTCAAAAATGTATCCGCCAACAAACGTACAGAACCAGTTGCCGAATCCGTTGCCGATGGCGGCGTACATGGTTAGCGCTGTCGCCTCCACATGGCTCGGGGTAATCTTTTTGACGTATTGCAGCGCCGCCGGAATAAATAAACCAATAGAAACGCCTTGGAGACATACCGTCGCATAAATGAGCCATAACGAAGGCTCTGTGAAGTAAAGCGTCCATCTGAATAATGAAACCCCGCCGGACAGTATGATGACATTGAGCAATCCCATTTTATCTATGAATTTCTGTGCAAACCTCATAAACGGAATTTCTGAGATCACCCCGATAAAAAATAAAAGGCCAATGGCGGAAAGAGACGCGCCGCTTTTGTCGAGAAACAGACTGAAGTATGTATTGTTCGCTAAATTTGGTGCGAATGTCGTAAAGGTGATGATCATAAAGATGAGGAAAGTTTTGTTGCTGACCAGCTCCCGGAACCCTTTGCGGATGTTGATCTTTGTTTTTGTTTTCTGCTGGCCCGGCATCTGTGATGCTAATATGGCTGCCATGCACAGAAAGGCACAGCCAAAGATAAAGATGACGTGAATGGGGTACAGCTGATTCGTCACCTGTCCCATGACAAACACCGCAATGCCGAAGCCGAGAGAACCAAACAGGCGGATTCCGCCGTAGTTTCCGTTTGTTTGTTGTGTGTAGCGTAAAGAAATGCTGTCTGACAATGGAATGATTGTGCTCTGAAAGGCTGCGAAACAGGCTGCAATCAGAATAAACAACGGAAAGCCGTCAAATGCGATGTAGCCGAGCCCGATGACACCTGTTACCGATGTGCAAACCGCAAGCAGGCTTTTTGTTTTTTGCGTATAATCGCTCAGCATACCCCAAAACGGCTGGAAAAAGATCATCACAATCGGGCCGAGTGACATAATCAAGCCGACTTGTGAGCCGCTTACATGCTGTTCCTTTGTTAAATACATACTGAGCAGCGGAATGATACTGCCTGTGCCCAGGAAAGCAAATAAATAAAATCCTTTTAACGCGGCGTAATGCCGTTTCACCTGCAAACTGCGCATGAGGGCTCCTCCTTTAGTATCCACAAATTACATTATATTGTAATTTCCCAGCTTTTCAATGGAAGGAGACACAAAAAAACTGCCCTTGCCAGGACAGTTTTTTCTACCTACATAAATGAAAGTAAAAACGGCGCAGCGCAAAGCGTCATAATCGCCGCAAGGATCATTGACACGCTGGAAATCGTGCCGGACACTGAGCTAAGCTCAAATGCTTTGGATGTGCCCGCTCCATGTGCGCTTGTGCCGAGCAGCACGCCCCGCGCAATTTCGTTATCAATGCGGAAATAGCGGATGACCATCGGGCCGATGACGGTGCCGAACAATGCAGTCAAAATGACAAATATAGCTGTGACCGCAGGCATTCCGCCGATCATTTCAGATACGTTCATGGCGATCGGCGTTGTCACTGATCTTGGAACGAGGCTGTCAATCAAGCCAGTTCCGAGATGAAGCCATTTCGCAATAAGAGCTGTAGAAATAATCGCGATGCATGAGCCGAGGGCGACGTTTAAAATAATTTCCACTGCGTATTTCTTTAAAACAGGGAAATATTTATAAAGCGGGATCGCAAATGCCACGGTAGCCGGCTGAAGCATATCGGTCAGCACTTCACCGCCGAGATTATATGTCTCGTACGGGACATTAACCAGCAGCAGCAGACCGACTAACACAGCGGGCGTCACCAATAGCGGCGACGTATAGACTCGCGGAAAACGCGAATATACTTTTTTTGCTCCTAAATACACCAAAACCGTTAATAACAAACTTACAATTCCGATGAACACGTATGTTTTTTCTCCTTTCTTTTCGCAATGATTTGTGTAAGCGTTCCTGTGGACACCATCACGACAAACGTGCTGATGATGACAACAAGCAAAATGCTGACACCGAATTTTGACATAATGTCTCCGTATTCAATCACTCCGACGGCAGATGGGATAAAAAATAAAAGCAGCTCCCCAAGAAGCCACGCCGCGCCAAGCTCTATCCATTCAAGCTTGATGATTTTAAAGTGTAATAATGTGAAAAGAATCACAATCCCAATTATACTGCCGGGAATATTTATATGAAGAAGGGCTGTCACCCAATTAATCAGCCGAGCAAATATAAATAACAGAGCGATTTGAATAACGGTTAGCAACAGTTTTTTCATATTGATGCCTCCCTTATATTCATATTGTACATGAGGTTACGCTATAGGTAAAATATATATTAAGCATAATAAGTATTCCTTTTGTCTATAGAAAGGGTGAAACAAATGGACATCCGCCATTTAACATATTTTCTGGAGGTCGCCCGTCTGAAAAGTTTTACGAAGGCGTCTCAATCACTTTATGTTTCTCAGCCGACGATATCGAAAATGATCAAAAATTTAGAAGCGGAGCTTGGGATCGAGCTTTTTTACCGAAACGGCAGACAGGTGGAGCTGACGGACGCCGGCCATAGCATGTATGTGCAGGCACAGGAAATCATTAAATCATTTCAAAACCTGACATCTGAGTTAAATGATATTATGGAGGTCAAGAAGGGGCATGTGCGAATCGGACTGCCGCCGATGATCGGCTCAGGATTTTTCCCGCGAGTGCTCGGCGATTTTCGGGAAAATTATCCGAATGTGACCTTTCAGCTCGTTGAGGACGGCTCTATCAAAGTCCAAGAAGGCGTTGGGGACGGTTCTCTTGACATCGGTGTTGTCGTTCTCCCCGCAAACGAAGACATTTTTCATTCATTTACGATCGTAAAAGAAACATTAATGCTTGTCGTACACCCTTCCCACCGGCTGTCGGGTGAGAAAGAGAGCCGATTACAGGATTTGAAGGAAGAGCCTTTTATTTTCTTCAGGGAGGATTTTGTTCTCCACAATCGAATTATGATGGAATGTATCAAGGCCGGATTCAGACCTCATATCATTTACGAAACCTCACAATGGGATTTTATCAGTGAGATGGTGTCAGCCAACCTGGGGATCGGACTTTTGCCGGAACGCATATGCCGCGGCCTTGATCCGGAAAAGGTCAAAGTCATTCCGCTTGTCGATCCGGTCATCCCTTGGCATCTTGCGATTATATGGAGAAAGGATCGCTATTTGTCCTTTGCGGCAAGAGCTTGGCTTGAACATACGAAATCGTATTTGTGGGATCCGAAAAAAAGAGAGAGTAAAGGATGATGCTAATATGGATGCACAATCAGCAGCAAAACGTCTAACAGCCGTCCGGAAGCATAGCCCTCTGGTGCACAGTATAACAAACAATGTTGTGACAAATTTTACAGCGAACGGCCTGCTCGCCCTCGGTGCATCACCTGTAATGGCTTATGCGAAAGAAGAGGTCGCCGACATGGCAAAAATCGCGGGCGCGCTCGTTTTAAATATCGGAACGCTAAGCAAAGAAACCGTCGAAGCTATGATCATTGCGGGTAAATCAGCGAATGAACATGGCGTACCCGTCATTCTTGATCCTGTCGGTGCTGGAGCGACAACGTTCCGCACTGAATCGGCACGTGAGATGATTCGTGAGGTGCGCCTCTCTGCAATCAGGGGAAATGCCGCGGAAATTGCACATACCGTCGGTGTTTCGGATTGGATGATCAAAGGAGTCGATGCCGGTGAAGGCGGAGGCGACAGCATCCGTCTGGCTCAGCAGGCGGCGCAAAAACTGAACACGGTCATTGCGATTACTGGGGAAGTCGATGTAATTGCCGACGCATCTAACGTATACACTCTTCATAACGGCCACAAGCTGCTGACGAAGGTGACAGGCGCCGGATGTCTTCTGACTTCAGTTGTCGGTGCGTTTTGTGCAGTGGAAAAAAATCCGTTATACGCTGCCATCGCTGCGATTTCCTCATATGGTGTTGCGGCACAGCTTGCCGCGCAGCAGACAGCTGACAAAGGTCCGGGGAGTTTTCAGATTGAATTGCTGAACAAGCTGTCTTCTGTCTCTGAACAAGATGTACTAGAGCTAGCGACAATAGAAAGGGTGACAGTCTCATGACACGTATTTCTCGGGAAATGATGAAAGAGCTATTATCTGTTTACTTCATTATGGGTTCAAACAATACGAAAGGCGATCCTGTGGCAGTCGTGCAAAACGCATTAAAAGGCGGTGCCACTCTGTACCAGTTTCGTGAAAAGGGCGAGGGCGCATTGACAGGAGAGGAGCGGATTGCCTTCGCCGCAAAGGTTCAGGCGGCATGCCGTGAAGCCGGAGTCCCTTTTATTGTCAATGATGATGTGGAGCTGGCACTGAAACTGAAGGCAGACGGTGTGCACATCGGCCAAGAGGATGCGAAAGCAAAAGAGGTACGCGATGCCATTGGCGATATGATTCTTGGCGTGTCTGCCCATACGATGTCTGAGGTGAAGCAAGCCGAGGAAGATGGAGCAGATTATGTCGGTCTCGGGCCGATCTATCCGACGGAAACGAAAAAGGATACAAGAGCTGTGCAGGGTGTGTCTCTGATTGAAGCGGTGAGACGTCAAGGCATCAGCATCCCGATTGTCGGCATCGGCGGCATCACAATAGAAAATGCCGCTCCCGTCATCGAAGCGGGGGCTGATGGTGTCAGTATGATCAGCGCTATCAGTCTGACGGAAGATCCGGAAGAAGCCGCACGTAAATTTTACGATGTTATTCACACATATAAGACCGGCAGATAACCCGATTTGCCTTCAAAAGGCTGTCCTGTAAAGGGCAGCCTTTTTGCTGCTCCGCCAAGGTTTTCAGACCTTCAAATTTTCATTGACAAAGATCGGGAACTGGCTATGATTATGATATACAATGATAATCATTTTCAATTATAGGAGGAACATGATGGCTCGGGGGCTGACACTTATATTACTCAGCTTGTTGATGTTTTTCGGTTCGGCGGTGCATGCGGAAAATGATCCGATTGCTTCCCTGCTTGAATTAAACAAGCAAATGATCAAATCTGTACGAGACGGAGATATAGATTCCGCACAGCAAACATTTGAGACCTTCAAATCGGCGTGGAAAAAGGAAGAACCATCTATTAAGAAGGAAAACCTTTCATCCCACAGCAAAATGGACTCGAATATCGCTATGATTTCTCTTTCTTTCATTAATCAAGACGCGAACAAACTCGAAACACAGCTTGAAGAGCTTTCTTCTCACTTAGAAACCTACCAGCAGGCTGTTGTGCTGAAGAAGGCATCCTCGGGTCAATCAAGGGCGTCCTTAACAGCCTATATTCAAAGCTTAAAAGACACAAAACAATTGATAGAAAAAAAACAGATGGGAGAAGCGTCAGCCGCTATCGACAACTTAATCACATCTTGGCTGGCCGTAGAAGGAGACGTCGTATCCCAATCCAAAGAAGCGTATACCACATCGGAGGAAAATTTGGCACTCATGAAGGCTGAAATCGACAGCCATCCCGAACAGGTCATAAAGCAAATTGACGAAATGATTCAATTGCTTGAGCCGATTGCTTCGAGCAGCTACAGCTGGTGGGACGCGGCCTTGATCCCAATTCGAGAAGGAATGGAGGCGCTGCTTGTCATCGGGGCGCTTTTGACCATGACAAAAAAAGCCCGTGTCACCCGTTCTTCTGCATGGATCTGGGGCGGCGCGTCAGCAGGCATGTTCGTTTCCTTAGCAGCCGGAATCGGCGTCACCCTCCTGTTCTCCTCGAATGTATTCGGAGAAAACAATTTCTTGCTAGGCGGAATCACCGGCTTGCTGTCCGCAGTCATGCTTTTGTATGTCGGGGTGTGGCTGCATAGAAACGCCTCGATGGACAAGTGGAGAGAAAAAATCAATATCCAGAAATCACAGGCGCTGAAAAAACGAAGCCTGCTTTCCTTTGCGCTCATTGCATTTCTGGCAGTCGTGAGGGAAGGGCTTGAAACAGTCATCTTTTTCATCGGCCTTGTTGGAAAGCTCACTCTCACTGAGCTGATCGGCGGGACAGCCGCGGGCCTTGTCGTTCTCGTCATCGTCGGTGTTCTTATGATGAGGCTCGGAATGCGCATTCCATTGAAGCCGTTTTTTCTGCTGTCAATGGCGGTTGTCCTGTATATGTGCGTGAAATTTCTCGGAACAGGCGTCCACAGCCTGCAACTCGCGGGGATCCTTCCGTCTGATGCAGAAAGCTGGCTGCCGTCTGTGTCCGTTCTCGGAATTTATCCGTCCGTGTACAGTACGATTCCGCAATTGCTGATTTTGCTATTTTTACTGATCGCGCTTATCTCAGAAGCGGCAAAACATTATACAAACGGAAAGGAACTGACAAAATGAATATCACAAAGATTGCTGTAACAGCCGTATGCATCCTTGCACTGTGTGCAGGATGCGGAGCCAATGACACTTCGTCAACTAAAGAAAAAGCTTCATCTGATAAAAGCGGAGTAAGCAAAGAGATTGCAGCTTCCGTTGATAAAATGGATAACATGATTTCCGAGCTGAACGAATCAGCTGAAAAAGCTGATCAAAAAGAGATTCAAAAGAAGGGGAAAGAATTAAACAGCTACTGGCTTTCTTTTGAAAATGATATTCGCAGCGACTATCCGTTCGAATACACAGAAATCGAAAAGCATCTTCAGCCAATCTACACAGAAGCGCAAAAATCCAAACCGGATACAGACAAAATCAAGACAGAATCCGAGTCACTGAAAGCGTCCTTAGAAGACCTGACAGAAGCGAAGAAGAGCAGCAAAAAGGCAAGCGATCAGCTGGCAAAAGCGGCAGATGAATATAAAGACTACGTCAAAGAGCAGAGCGATCAGCTTGTGAAGGCGACGGAAGCATTTACAGCTGCCGTGAAGGCAGGCGATATTGAAAAATCAAAGACGTTATATGCGAAAGCGCGCGTCTATTACGAAAGAATTGAACCGATTGCCGAAAGCCTCGGAGATCTTGACCCGAAAATTGATGCCCGTGAAAACGATGTAGAAGAAGGAGACAAATGGACAGGGTTCCACAAGCTTGAGAAAGCCATTTGGAAGGATAAAAATATTTCCGGGGAAAAGGCGACGGCTGACCAGCTTGTCAAGGATGTAAAAGAGCTTGATGGTTCGATTGAATCATTGACATTAACGCCTGAACAAATTGTGGCAGGCGCGATGGAGCTTCTGAACGAAGCAGGTATTTCTAAAATTACGGGTGAAGAGGAGCGCTACTCACGAATCGACTTAGTCGATCTTATGGCAAATGTTGAAGGCTCCGAGGCTGTGTATCAAACTGTGAAAAGCGCTCTCGTAAAAGATCACTCTGATCTGACGGAAAAGCTGGATACCGAATTCAGCGAATTTGAAGTTTTAATGGCAAAATACAAAACGAATGATCAGGCCTATACGTCTTATGATAAATTAAGTGAAGATCAAATCAGAGAGCTGAGCACAAAGCTGACGACTCTTTCTGAAACCATGTCGAAGATTGCGAATGTGCTATAAAAGGAGTTTTGTAACAGCATGAGCGATGAACAGAAAAAGCCAGAACAAATTCACAGACGGGACATTTTAAAATGGGGAGCGATGGCTGGGGCGGCCGTGGCGATTGGCGCCAGCGGCCTCGGCGGTCTCGCTCCGCTTGTTCAGACCGCGGCTAAGCCATCGAAGAAGGACGAAAAAGAGGATGACCAGGTTGTTCCATTTTACGGAAAGCATCAGGCCGGAATCACCACTGCCCATCAGACGTACGTGTATTTTGCCGCGCTTGATGTGACGGCGAAGGAGAAAAGCGATATCATTACGTTATTCAGAAACTGGACCAGCCTGACACAAATGCTGACGTCAGGAAACAAAATGTCGAGCGAGCAGAAAAATCAATATCTGCCGCCGCAGGATACGGGTGAATCGGCTGATTTACCGCCTTCCAACTTAACGGTTACTTTTGGCTTCGGGCCTGACTTTTTCGAAAAAGATGGAAAGGATCGTTTCGGACTGAAAGGCAAGAAACCGAAACACCTTGCTGCTCTTCCGGCGATGCCGAATGACAATCTCGATGCGAAGCAGGGAAGCGGAGACATCTGCATCCAAGTATGCGCAGATGATGAACAAGTGGCGTTTCACGCGCTGCGAAACCTGCTGAATCAAGCGGTGGGCACCTGTGAAGTCCGCTTTATAAACAAAGGCTTTTTAAGCGGAGGCAAAAATGGAGAAACGCCGCGCAATCTATTTGGGTTTAAAGATGGAACAGGGAACCAAAGCACCAAGGATGACACCTTGATGAACTCGATCGTGTGGATTCAATCTGGCGAGCCTGACTGGATGACAGGCGGAACTTATATGGCTTTTCGGAAAATCAAAATGTTCCTTGAAATTTGGGACCGCTCTTCCCTGAAGGATCAAGAGGATACTTTCGGCCGCAGAAAAAGCTCCGGGGCGCCTTTTGGCCAAAAAAAGGAAACAGACCCCGTCAAGCTGAATCAAGTACCGTCAAATTCGCACGTCAGCCTTGCGAAATCTACAGGGAAACAAATTTTGCGAAGAGCCTTTTCTTACACGGAAGGCATTGACTCCAAAACCGGTTATATGGATGCAGGTCTCCTGTTTATCAGCTTTCAAAAAAATCCCGACAATCAGTTCATTCCCATGCTGAAGGCACTTTCGGCAAAGGATGCGTTAAATGAATATACGCAAACGATTGGTTCTGCTTTATATGCAATTCCCGGCGGGTGTAAAAAAGGAGAATATATCGCTCAGCGGTTGCTTGAATCGTAAAAAGAAGCCATGCAGGCTTCTTTTTTAAAAAACAGTTGTAACTTTTATTGTTACAGTTTAAAATCAACCTATACGAAAGGAGACAATCATGACAGTACAGATAAAAGTTTATTCAGATTACGTCTGCCCATTTTGTTTCATTGGAAAAGCCGCTTTTGAAGAGGCGATAAAAGGAAAGGATGTTGATGTCGAGTGGATGCCGTTTGAATTGCGTCCAAGTCCTTCACCGCAGCTTGATCCTGTATACGATCCTTCCAAAAAGTATATGTGGCAAACCTCGATCAGACCGATGGCGGAGAAATTGGGAGTCGATATCAAATTTCCAAACGTCTCGCCTCACCCATATACAGACTTGGCTTTTGAAGGCTTTCACTTTGCCAAAGAATACAACAAAGGACATGAGTACAATACCCGTGTATTTGCAGCATTTTTCCAAGAGGGCCAAAACATCGGAGAGATTGATATCTTGACGAAACTGGCGGAGGAAGTTGGCTTAGACGGAGCATTATTCAAAGCTGCGCTGGAAGCAAGAACATATCAGGACGTGCAGCGGCAAGCTCTGAAGCACGCCTATGAAGAAGCTGACATTACAGCCGTACCAACCTTTGTCGTCGGCGACACCGTGATTCCGGGAGCAGCCGGCAAGGAAGTATTTGAAAACGCGATTTCTCAGGAACAACAGAAAACGTAACCTAAGAAAGCTCTCTAAACAAAAATCTGTTTAGAGAGCCTTTTTTAATCCTGATCCATATGAATTCCCGTATGCGCCTTCACCTGTATTTCCGCAAATGTATCTTCGTTAACCGTTTTATCAGAAGACAGAAGCGTTCCAAGCCACGCACCGAGGAAACCGAGCGGAATCGAAATGATGCCCGGATTAGACAGCGGGATAAGCGGATCGCCTACAAAAATAGCACCTCCGGCCGGGTCCCACACACTCGGGCTCATCGACACGAGGACAAGTGCACTGATCAGCCCAGTCAGGCTGCCCCATAATGCGCCAGAGGCATTGAATCTTTTCCAAAACACAGTAAACACAATCAGCGGAAGGTTTGCACTGGCTGCAACGGCAAATGCCAATGCGACAAGAAAGGCGACATTTAAGGATTGAGCAAAAATTGCAAGAATGATAGACAGCACTGACACGGCGACAGATGCCCATCTGGCCGCTTTCATCTGTTCTTTCTCAGTTGCTTCTCCTTTTCTGATAATCTGGCTGTAGATATCATGGGCAAACGCTGAAGCGGCAGACAGCACCAAGCCTGTTACCACTGCCAAAATCGTAGCAAAGGCGATGGCTGATACAAACGCGAACAGGAAATCTCCCCCGAGTGCTTTTGCCAGAAGCGGCGCCGCCATGTTTCCCGCTGGATCAGCCACTGTAATCGCATCAAAACCGACAAACGCGGCTGCACCAAATCCGAGAAATACTGTCATAATGTAAAACACACCGATGATCCATGTTGCTGAAACGACTGATGCCCGGGCAGTTTTGGCATCCTTAACTGTATAAAAGCGAATTAAGATATGCGGAAGGCCGGCGGTCCCCAGCACAAGTGCCAAATTCAGCGACAGGGTTTCAAGCGGGACTTTGTATTTGTTCCCTGGATTTAAAAAATCAGCGCCAAGCGGGGTAGCGGTTTTCATTTGCTCAAACATTGTATTAAGGTTAAAACCGAATTTAGAAAAAACGATGATGGAGATGACGAGGGTGCCGGCCATCAGCAAAACGGCTTTGATAATCTGAACCCAGCTCGTCGCGATCATTCCGCCGAACACGACATAAATGGTCATGAGCACTCCGACAATCAGAACGGCCGCGGTATAATCGAGCCCAAGCAGCAGTTTAATCAGCGCCCCTGCCCCCACGAGCTGAGCGATCATATAAAAGGTAGAGATGGCGATAGTATTGAGAGCGGCGACACCGCGAATCTTCTTTTCTTTAAAACGCGCCGCAATCATGTCCGCCATCGTATACTTTCCGAGATTCCGAAGCGGCTCCGCCACGATATAGAGGACAACGAGATAAGCGACAAGAAAACCGATGCTGTAAAAAAACCCGTCGAACCCATATAACGCAATCATTCCGGCAATGCCGAGGAACGACGCGGCAGACATGTAGTCGCCGGCAATTGCCAGTCCATTCTGAACACCGGTGAGCCCGCCGCCGGCCGTATAAAACTCACTCGTCGTTTTCGTTTGTTTCGCGGCAAAATACGTAATCACAAGCGTTAGACCGACAATCGCTACAAATAACAGAAACGCTGTCAGGTTCATGTCTGTTCACCCTTCAGCTCTTCTTTTAAAGCGTTTACAAATTGGTCGTAACGAGCTGCCTTTCGGGAATACACCGTACAGAGTGTCCACGTCATAGCGAATTGAGCGATGGCAAACAGCCAAGCCCATGAAACAGCACCAACTGCCAGAGTATTCAAAAAGGTGAAATAAGACGTTAAAACAGGGAGTGAAAAATAAAAGACAAAAAAGAAAATCGCAGTTGGAACAATAAAGGCCCGTTTCTGCTTCAAAAAGGCTTGAAAAGATGGAGACCCAGCAATCTTTTGGTAATCAGCTTGCGATCTGTACATGGCTTTCCTCCTTTTATTCTGCTGAAAAATAAGCATAAAGGTACACCAATAGGTATGTACAGAAAGTCTGATTTATTCTTCAGGATCATAAAGTGGACGAAAAAAGCAGGAAACGTGAAGATAAGACGCGAGGGTATAAAACGGGCGAAGGTTTTCCAGCTGCCGCGTATTAACAAGTTTGCTTTCAAAACCTCACCAAATGCAGCCTATGCAAAGCTGCCCTTTTTCTAAAGTCCGGTTTCATGTTCGCATCACCTCTTTATGACAATGCATGTGCCAAGAGGTGACCGCATCACCAGCTGTCTGTCATATTTTAGGCTGAAACACCGTTTGTCCTCAAAATCGGCGCAGTAAATAAGCTATCGAATAGAGGAAATGGTGAAAACTCAGATCAGATGATAGAAAAGCCAGAGGTAAAAGATCCGCCTGTCCGGATTAGTCTTGACGGACGGTTTTTTTGTGATTGGTTTTTCTCATCGCTGTTTCAGATTCTAAAAACTGCCTCACATCATGAATGCCTAACCCAATGGATCTAGCTTCTTGAATCAACATATGCCAATCTTTGTCCAAATCTTTTTTAACTTGAGTTTTCATAGTAACCTCCAATTGTATAAAATGTTTTCCTGCAACATCCTGGCAATAAAAGACAAGCCGGTGCGATGATGAGGCGAGTACAACAAATTTCACACATAGTTGCTCGGTGTTCACAAACTGAAGGATAAATCACCTACCTATTCCCTAAAAAAATGACTAATATAACCAATGAACCTTATTTATAATAATAAACAATTAAATACTGACTGGATAGTATGTAAATGAAAATAAATCCTATTGCCTATTAAATATGACCCCTTAACAACCGAATAGCATACCTCTGGAAAGAAATAAATACCGCAAAAGATTGATCCGGTGTAAGATAAGGGTAATCATACCGGCTGGAGAAAAATATGAAAAAAAACAAATTTCAAATTAAAAGAGAGCAAACATTTGAAAAATTTATAGAGGCTGGCCTGAATTTATTGATTGACCGAGCGTATGACTCTGTGTCTGTGGAAGAAATCAGCAGAGCTGCCGGATACAGTAAAGGCGCATTTTATGTTCATTTTGACAATATGGAAGACTTCCTGCAGCATATCTTCGAAAATCATCAAATGAAAAAACAGATTATCATCGGCTACCTGGATGAAATCGAACGGACATCTGTGAAGCCGCTGACGCTGCATGAGGCTGCAAAACATGTCGCAGAGCTGCTGTTTTCTTACTACAAAAACAAACCATCATGGGACATCACCTCGTTTGCGATGAATATGCCGACCTTTAAAGCTGTCCAAAAATGCAAGGCTTATGTGGGGCTATACGAATTGTGGGTGGAAGAAAATACGTCATATATTCATTGGCTGAAGGAGAGAAAGCTGGTTGACGACAGTATTGATCCTGAATATACGGCTAAAATAATATGTGCGGTGCTCGACGGAATCATCAAACAATCGCGTGTATTGGGCCATCCGGCCACATTCCGCAGCTTTTTTGACGCGCTTTCCGTTTTTGTTACTTTTAACCGCGAATATGCAACGCTAAGAAATTTGAAAAGTTTTTCAGAAAGCGAGGAACATCAGTGAAGTATAGAGAAATGATTATGTATATCATTATGGGGGTTTTCACGACAATCGTGAATATCGTCAGTTTTTATATATTGGTAGAGATCATGAATGTGGATTATAAAGCTGCAACAGTTGCCGCTTGGATTTTGTCTGTTCTGTTTGCTTACATAACAAATAAAGTATATGTGTTTCAGCAGAAGACAGATGACCTGCAAAGCCTGCTGAAAGAGCTCACTGCCTTTTTCAGCGTTCGGGTGCTGTCTCTCGGCATAGACCTTGGCATGATGATCATCCTTGTCGGACAGTTCCATACAAATGAAACGCTGGCCAAAATACTCGACAATGCGGTGATTGTTGTCGTCAACTATGCCGCAAGCAAATGGCTCGTCTTTAAAAAGACAAAAGAAGAAGGGGTATGACAGGGCCGGCAGCATATGATCTTCCGTTTTCGTTACAGAAAGACCGGGAAACAAAAAATAAAAACCATGAAAGGTGATGCACATGCGGGAAGAATTGAAGGGGATATTTGCAAGTGTATTCGGAGAGAAAGAGGGATTACGGTTTTTTTTCGCGCCGGGAAGAGTGAATCTGATTGGAGAACATACGGATTATAACGGCGGGCACGTGTTTCCGTGCGCGCTGACCATGGGTACATATGCTGCTGTTGCAGAAAGAAAAGACCGGCTGGTCAGATTGTATTCGGACAACTTTCAGGAAGCCGGCATAAAGGAATGCAGTCTTGACGGCATCCGTTATCAAAAAGAAGATGACTGGGCCAATTATCCGAAAGGCGTCATATATGAATTTCAGCAAAGGGGTTATTCGATTCCGCATGGCTTTGACATCGTGTTTTCAGGGAATATTCCAAACGGGGCAGGGCTTTCATCTTCCGCTTCCATTGAGCTGCTGATGGCGGTCGGACTCCAAAGCTATTTTCATCCTCAACTCGATGCGCTGGAGCTTGTCAAAATGGCACAGCATGCGGAAAACACATTTATCGGGGTCAATTGCGGAATCATGGATCAATTCGCAATCGGAATGGGGAAAGAACATCATGCGATGCTCCTGAACTGCGATACACTGGACTATGAATATAGCAAACTCGATGTCTCCGGGCTTGCGCTGGTTATTGCGAACACGAACAAAAAAAGGACATTGGCGGACTCAAGCTATAATGCGAGACGCCAAGAGTGCAGCGACGCATTGCTGGATCTGCAAAAGGAACTCGACATTACATCACTTGGCGACATCAAGCCTTCTGACTTTGACGCCCACTCTGGCCTGATCCAAAATGAAACGAACAGACGCCGCGCAAAGCACGCCGTATATGAAAACCACCGCGCCATCAAAACAGCCGACATGTTTAAAGAAAACAATATTCACGAAATCGGGCGGTTAATGAAGGAATCCCACCTTTCATTGAAGGATGATTACGAGGTGACATGCCCGGAACTTGATGAGCTCGTATTTGCAGCGTGGGAGCAAGAAGGAGTGATCGGCTCAAGAATGACGGGAGCGGGTTTCGGCGGCTGCACGATCAGTATTGTAAAGGATAAATTTGTTGATGACTTTATCCAAAAGGTTGGAGACAAATATCAAGAAAAAACAGGACTGAAAGCGGATTTTTATGTCGCTGATATTGGTGAAGGAGCGAGAGAACTAAAGGGGGAGTGACACATGAGCATTTTTGAACATCTGGAACAGCTGATAGAGTATGGGCTGGAACGAAAACTGATATCGATTTGGGATCAGGAATACACGAGAAACCGACTTTATGAAGCGCTGGACATCAAACATCCCCAGCCGGTCTCAAGCACACTCATTAAGCAGAGCCAGCGTCTTCCTGACTTGCTTTCTCCCATTTACAAGTGGGCGGCAGAAGCCGGCCGTATAGAAGCAAATACAGACACCTATCGAGATTTGCTCAGTGCAAAGCTGATGGGCTGTTTTGTCCCGCCTCCGTCTGAGGTCATCCGCAAGTTTGAAGAGACAAAGGCGTTATACGGACCGAAACAGGCGACAAAAGAGTTTTATCAGTATGCAGAGGATGTTTATTATATTAGGTCTGACAGAATCGCCAAAAACGTTCATTGGACGGTGCCGACCGAATATGGCGAGCTGGAAATGACAATTAACCTGTCAAAGCCTGAAAAGGACCCGAAGGCGATTGCGGCAGCCAAAGAACAGACGCAGACGAATTATCCGCCGTGTGTGCTTTGTAAGGAAAATGTCGGCTTTGAGGGAAGTGTGAACCATCCGGCCCGGCAGAATCACAGAATGATTCCTGTTATTCTCAGAGACGAGCAATGGTATTTGCAGTTTTCGCCATACGTGTATTATCCGGAGCATTGCATCGTTTTAAAGGGTGAGCATGAACCGATGGAAATCAGCAAAAAGACATTTGAAAGACTGCTCTCATTCCTCGGGCAATATCCGCATTATTTTATCGGATCAAACGCAGACCTGCCGATTGTCGGCGGCAGCATCCTAAGCCATGACCATTTCCAAGGCGGGGCGCACGATTTTCCGATGGCGCGTGCAGAAGCGGAAGATGTATATGAATTAAATGATCATCCAGGCGTGTCGCTGGGCTTAGTGAAGTGGCCGATGTCTGTGCTCAGGCTTCAGGGAGACGATCCGCATATTGTCGCTGACGCAGCGGACCATATATTCCGTGCATGGCAGCAATATTCAGATGAAAAAGCCGGCATAGCCGCCTTCACAGGGGATACGCCGCATAATACGGTCACACCGATTGCTAGACGCAGGGGAGGCTCATATGAACTCGACATCGTGCTGAGAAACAATCGGACGGATGAGGAGCATCCATTAGGAATCTTCCATCCTCATCAGGAGGTTCATCATATTAAAAAAGAAAATATCGGCCTGATTGAGGTTATGGGCTTAGCGATATTGCCAGGCCGTTTACAGGAAGAAATGAAAGCAACGGCAGCGTCCCTGTGCTCTGCTGATCCGAAAACAGCATTAGAAGAAAATGAGCTGACGGCTAAACATAAGGATTGGGCTCTTCGTCTGATGGAAAGAAGAACCATAACAAAAGGGAATGCGGAACAGGTTATAAAAGAAGAGCTTGGTCATGTATTCGCACGCATTCTTGAACATGCCGGCGTATTTAAACAGACACCCGAAGGAAAACAGGCCTTCAACAGGTTTATCCATTGTTTAGGCGTCAAACAAGTAAAAAGCCTCAACCGTTAAGGGAGAGGCTTTTTGCTATTGAAAAAAGAGCCCAAAAAGTGACGCTTTGGGCTCTGTCGCTCTTATCCTCTTTTTCTTGCTAAGAGGCTTACTAGAAATACAACAATGGCTGAACCGATAATCGCCGGGATAATGGCAAATCCGGCAAGGTGCGGTCCCCATGTTCCAAGCAGCCCGTGACCGATCCAGGCACCGATAAGACCTGCGATCATCGACCCGATAATTCCTCCGGGCATATCTCCTTTTACAAACAGGCTGCCAACCCATCCGATAATAATAGCGACGATAAGTGAAATTATGAAACTCAT
Organism: Bacillus sp. AF23; assembly: GCF_020861455.1. Classification (NCBI taxonomy): domain Bacteria; kingdom Bacillati; phylum Bacillota; class Bacilli; order Caryophanales; family Bacillaceae; genus Bacillus; species Bacillus sp. AF23. The sequence continues at coordinate 65,154 of NZ_JAJHVY010000037.1, read as the reverse complement.
CATGCAACACATCCTATTTTAAATTTATTTGCTTATATCATTCCTCCTTTTTGTATAAGATAAACAATTGAATGTGCTAATAAAAAAGCGTGATCAGTTCAGAGCATATCGCCGCTCTATTCAGCCTTTTCTTTCAATATTGGTTGCGTTAAAATGGTAATCGTGTGAAAAGATGCAAGGCAAGGAAAAATTAATTCCCTTGTAGAAAGTTTAACAAAATGAAATTTTTGATTGACCTTGGTTTTTTATTGTGGTAAACCTTTATTTGTCAGTAGAATTAGTTCTTCATCATCTTTCTTTACTTATATGCGGAAATAACTAGAAACTTTTCATCTTAAGCGATAGATATGAATAAAGTTGGAGCAATTTTTGTCGATTTTATGACATTTAAGCGAAAATGGGCTGAAGTTTATAAAAAAATAAAGCTAATAAGTGAAGTTTTTGATAGCATAACAAAGTAGAGAAAAGATTTTGAGGAAGTATGCACTTCAGATTTATTACATCAATAGGAAGGATGGTGATCTTCTTGTTCAGAGCAATAAAACCGTTACTTGTATTAGCGCTGTTAACTGTGGTTTTCGTCCTTGGGGGATGCAGCAATGCCTCAGTACTAGATCCGAAAGGGCCTGTGGCTGATCAGCAAAGTGATTTAATCCTGTTATCTATCGGATTTATGCTGTTTATCGTCGGGGTCGTCTTTGTTCTATTTACCATTATTTTAGTAAAATACCGCGACCGTAAAGGCAAAGATAATGGATCTTATAACCCAGAAATTCACGGTAACACGTTCTTAGAAGTAGTCTGGACAGTGATCCCAATTTTAATCGTCATCGCACTTTCTGTGCCAACCGTACAGACGATATATTCGTTAGAAAAAGCTCCTGAAGCAACAAAGGATAAAGAGCCTCTTGTTGTTTACGCTACTTCGGTAGACTGGAAATGGGTATTCAGCTACCCTGAACAGGATATTGAAACGGTCAACTACTTAAACATTCCTGTCGACCGCCCAATCTTGTTTAAAATCTCATCTGCAGATTCAATGGCATCGCTATGGATTCCTCAGCTTGGAGGACAAAAATACGCGATGGCAGGAATGCTGATGGATCAATACTTACAGGCTGATGAAGTGGGAACTTATGAAGGCCGCAACGCGAACTTCACAGGTGAACATTTTGCCGACCAAGAGTTTGATGTGAATGCTGTAACAGAAAAAGACTTTAACAGCTGGGTGAAAAAGACTCAAAATGAGGCTCCTAAGCTGACAAAAGAGAAGTATGATCAATTGATGCTTCCTGAAAATGTGGACGAATTATCGTTCTCTTCTACTCACTTAAAATACGTTGATCACGGACAAGACGCAGAATACGCGATGGAGGCCCGCAAACGCCTTGGCTATCAAGCCGTTTCACCGCACTCTAAAACAGATCCGTTTGAAAACGTAAAGGAAAATGAATTTAAGAAGTCTGATGATACAGAAGAATGATATTGATCAGGAAAGGAGGAAGCCCGCATGAAATTTAAATGGGATGAATTTTTTGTAACAGGTGACCCATTAATTCTGGGCGCACAAGTTTCTATTGCACTATCTACCATCGCCATCATTGTTGTACTTACCTACTTCAAGAAATGGAAATGGCTCTGGTCTGAATGGATAACAACTGTTGACCACAAAAAACTCGGAATCATGTATATTATCTCTGCTGTAATTATGTTATTCCGCGGCGGTGTCGACGGTTTGATGATGCGTGCCCAGCTAGCGCTTCCGAATAACAGTTTTTTAGACTCAAACCACTATAATGAAATTTTTACAACTCACGGTACGATCATGATTATCTTCATGGCGATGCCGTTTTTAATCGGTCTTATTAACGTTGTTGTACCTCTTCAAATCGGTGCTCGCGACGTTGCATTTCCTTACTTGAACAACCTGAGCTTCTGGACGTTCTTCGTAGGGGCTATGCTTTTCAATATTTCTTTCGTTATCGGAGGTTCTCCGAACGCAGGCTGGACAAGTTATATGCCGCTTGCAAGTAACGACATGAGCCCTGGGCCGGGTGAGAACTACTACCTCCTCGGACTTCAGATTGCCGGTATCGGTACCCTGATGACAGGGATCAACTTTATGGTCACAATCTTAAAAATGAGAACAAAAGGCATGACACTGATGCGTATGCCAATGTTCACTTGGACAACACTGATCACAATGGTTATTATCGTGTTTGCTTTCCCTGTGCTTACAGTAGCTTTAGCACTATTATCATTTGATCGTTTGTTCGGCGCTCACTTTTTCACACTGGAAGCAGGCGGTATGCCGATGCTTTGGGCCAACCTGTTCTGGATTTGGGGACATCCTGAAGTATATATCGTTATTCTTCCGGCGTTCGGTATTTTCTCAGAAATTATCTCAAGCTTTGCAAGAAAACAACTGTTTGGTTACAAAGCGATGGTCGGTTCTATTATCGCCATCTCCGTATTGAGTTTCTTAGTTTGGACTCACCACTTCTTCACAATGGGGAACAGTGCGTCCGTTAACTCATTCTTCTCAATTACGACAATGGCAATCTCGATTCCGACCGGGGTTAAAATCTTTAACTGGCTCTTTACCATGTATAAAGGCCGAATCAGCTTTACAACGCCTATGCTGTGGGCGCTTGCGTTCATTCCTAACTTCGTTATCGGCGGGGTTACAGGGGTTATGCTTGCGATGGCAGCAGCGGATTATCAATACCATAATACGTACTTCCTGGTATCTCACTTCCACTACGTGCTGATCGCGGGTACTGTATTTGCTTGTTTCGCAGGATTTATTTTCTGGTATCCAAAAATGTTCGGCCACAAACTGAACGAAAAAATCGGAAAATGGTTCTTCTGGATCTTTATGATCGGGTTCAATATTTGTTTCTTCCCGCAATATTTCTTGGGGCTTCAAGGCATGCCTCGCCGTATTTACACATACGGACCGAATGACGGCTGGACAACATTGAACTTTATCTCAACAGTCGGAGCTTTCATGATGGGTGTAGGATTCTTAATCCTTTGCTATAACATCTACTACAGCTTCCGTTACTCTACGCGTGAAATCAGCGGAGATTCATGGGGTGTGGGACGTACGCTTGATTGGGCGACTTCATCTGCGATTCCGCCGCACTACAACTTTGCGGTGCTTCCTGAAGTCAAGTCTCAAGATGCATTCCTGCATATGAAGGAAGAAAAAACTGAATTATACCCTGAAAGCAAATTCAAGAAAATCCATATGCCAAGCAACTCAGGCAGACCGTTCTTTATGTCTGTTGCCTTCGGTATCGCCGGCTTTGGACTTGTCTTTGAATGGTACTGGATGGGCGTAGTCGGATTGATCGGAGTCCTGCTCTGCATGGTTCTGCGTTCATTCGAATACGACAATGGCTACTACGTTAGTGTTGATGAAATAAAAGAGACGGAAAGAAAGATTTCCGAATAAGGAGGCGTGAGTTATGGAACATGCAGAACACGGCAATTCTAACGCGCCTATGGAATATCAATCTGAAACCGGCAGACTTAATATTCTCGGGTTTTGGATCTTTTTAGGGGCAGAAATTGTGTTGTTCTCAACACTATTTGCAACCTTCTTCGTTCTTCAAAACAGAACAGCAGGAGGTGTCTTACCGGACGAACTGTTTGAAGTGAATCTGGTAATGATTATGACGTTCTTGCTGCTTATCAGCAGCTTTACCTGCGGGATCGCTGTTCATGAAATGCGCCGCGGAAGTTTAAAAGGCGTAGTCATTTGGACAATTATTACTCTTCTTCTCGGCGCCGGCTTCGTCGGTTGTGAGATCAACGAGTTTGTCCACTATGTACATGAAGGAGCATCTCTCGGTACAAGTGCGTTCTGGTCTGGATTCTTTGTTTTACTAGGAACTCACGGAACTCACGTAACAATCGGTATTTTCTGGATTACAGGAATTCTGATTCAATTGAAGAAACGCGGCTTAACTCCGCAAACTTCATCTAAAATCTTTATCTCAAGCTTGTACTGGCACTTCTTAGATGTTGTATGGATTTTCATCTTTACAGGTGTCTATCTCATGGGATTGGGGGGTCTGTAAAATGGCAAACAAATCTGCTGAACACAGTCACTTTCCATGGAAGCACATTGTAGGTTTTGCACTGTCTATTGTTTTGACCCTGCTGGCTCTATGGGTTGCAGTGTATACTGAATTGAGTCCATCAGCAAAACTTTGGATCATTTTCGGCTTCGCCTTCATTCAGGCGGCGCTCCAGCTTCTCATGTTCATGCATATGACAGAGAGCGAAAACGGCGGTATCCAAGTCGGAAACACGCTGTTCGGATTCTTCGGCGCGATCGTTATCGTGCTTGGATCCATCTGGATTTTCGCGGCTCACTATCATCACGGTGACCACATGGACGGAAATCCTCCTGGAGGCGCTGAACACTCAGAGCACTCAGGCCACAACGAATAAGCAAAAACCCTCTTCGTTAGAAGAGGGTTTTTTGCTGTTTCAGCTGCTGCTTCGCTTTCTGCGAAGGTAAGGAAGGCCATAAATGATAAAGGCCGCGATATGAGCGACAATGACGTTGACGGCAAACAGGATAATCATGAGAGTGTGTCCGAGTGGAGAAAGGCTTTCTGTTGCGTAAAAGAAGAAGAATACCCACATTAAAATAATTGGCGGAATAGCAGAGAGTGCGACTTTTTTGTTATCGAGCCAAATAAAGAGGGGAGTAGCACTGGCAACCAATAAATAAGCAAAAAACATGTCCATCATACCCGTCTCCTTTCATTTTGTGACAGCGTTTACAAAAATGAAGTAGAGGAAATGAATTGTGTCTGTTTTATGGTTGTTTTGTGAACATTTTGTTACAATTATTATACCATGTTTTCCAGAAATTGATACGTGATTTCGTAAAAATGTGTTAGAACTATCGTCTTATTTTTAAAGGTTCGTATGATAGGAGAATGTACGGAGCTTTCTTTTTAAAACAGGGGGGATGTAGATGTATGATGTAATAAAGCTTGAAAGAGAAGACTGGAGAGAAGTGATTCGCATGTCTGAATATGCTTTTCAGAAAGAACTCAGTGATGAGGAACGAGAAGAGAAAGTAAAAGCTTTAGAGAACCATTACATCATCGGAATCAAAGAACAAGAGAAGCTCCTCTCTAAGCTTCACATGGTTCCCTTTTCTGTCATGCTGGAGGAGCAGGAGATAAAGATGGGCGGTATTGCCGGGGTGGCAACCTGGCCTGAAGACAGAAGAAAAGGAACCGTAAAGGAGCTAATCCTAAACGCTTTATCGATCATGAAGAAAGAAAACCAAACCATCAGTTTTTTGCATCCATTCCTGATCTCTTTTTATCGCAAGTTTGGCTGGGAGCTCTGTTTCTATCAAAAACGTCTGACCTATCTTAAAGGACAGCTGCAAAAGCTAGACGACGCCCCAGGGTACATGAGAAGGATTCAAAAAGATGAAACAGATACAGTGAATGCCATCTACAATCAATACAGAAAAACGCACAATGGGTTGTTGAAGCGTTCAAAGGAGCATTGGAAAGAGAAGATCCATGGAATGAAGGCTGTGTATATCTCTGGAGAGGGAGTACCCTGTGGATATCTTGTGTATGACATCAAAAACAAAACGATGCGAGTAGTGGAATTTGTCTATTTGAACAGAGAAGCACAGAGAGGTTTGTGGAATTTTATTTGCCAGCATGATTCGATGGTGAATGAAGTGGAATTGACTGTACGAATGGAAGAAGAGCTTGATTTTTTAACCGCCGAACCCCGGATCAAACAAGAGATATATCCTTACAGTATGGCGCGCATCGTTGATGTTGAAGGTTTTTTGCGGGAGTATCCAAAATCTCGGTTAACGGCACCCTTTGACTTTAAGGTAACGGATCAATGGGCCCCGTGGAATCAACAAACCTTCCGCATTGACTCTCAGCGGGTGCAGAATATCCCCGAAGATTCGTCTGGCCATCTAATAGAATGCAACATATCTTCTTTAACCGCCTTCTTCCTCGGCGCACGTAGTGCTCGTTTCCTTTACGAAACAGGCATGATCAAAGGACCATTATCGGAAATTAAAAGGCTTGATGACGTTTTACAGCCAAGGTCTCCATTTCTAATGGATTTCTTTTAACCCCTTTTTACAAAGGGGGTTTTTTCATTTGAAAAGTTTTGTGTCAATCGAAACATTTCGGTTTATGATACGTCATATTTCGTGTAGCTGAAAAAGCGCCGCAAATGCGCGCAAAAAACAAAAAAGGAAACGAGCTTCACGTGTCATCTTGAACGTGGTTCATGTATAATAAACATTAGTGATTTTCCGATGAAAATGTAAGGCGGGATAGAATGAGTCGATATAAGAAACAGCAAAGCCCCTTTTATCAGGGGGATTTGATTTTTATATTTGGTGTGTTTTTTATTATAAGTGTAGTATCAATTTATGCTGCCGGTCAATTTGGGCAGTATGGAAACAAAGATTGGATACAGCAACTTGTGTTTTATCTTTTGGGTGCTATTGCGATCACAGTGCTTTTGTACTTTGATTTAGAACAGCTTGAAAAATTAAGTTTATATATTTTTATCATTGGTATTTTATCTTTGATTATTCTTAAGATCAGTCCTGAGTCCATCGCACCTGTCATTAAAGGCGCAAAAAGTTGGTTTAGGTTTGGGAGAATAACCATACAGCCGTCAGAGTTCATGAAGGTTGGTTTGATTATGATGATTGCGTCAGTCATCGGAAAAGCTAACCCTAAAGGAGTTCGGACGCTTAGAGATGATGTTCACCTTTTATTAAAGATTGCGGGTGTCGCAGTTATCCCTGTTGGTCTTATCCTGATGCAAGATGCTGGGACGGCGGGAATATGTATGTTTATCGTTCTTGTAATGGTTTTTATGTCAGGGATCAATTGGAAACTGATAACAATCATTGCTGGTTCAGGTATCTTACTCATTTCATTAATTTTATTAGTAATGATAAACTTTCCCGACGCTGCTAAATCAGTCGGAATACAGGAGTATCAAATTAAGAGGGTTACTTCTTGGGTTTCTGATTCAAATGACACACAGAATGATGATAGCGGGTGGCAAGTTGATCAAGCTATCATGGCTATAGGTTCTGGTGGTATTTTAGGAAATGGCATTTCTGATTTAAAGGTTTATGTTCCAGAAAGTACAACTGACTTCATCTTCTCTATAATAGGTGAATCCTTTGGATTTTTAGGCTGTGCCTTTGTCGTCATCATGTTCTTCTTCTTAATCTATAGGCTTGTCGTTCTGATTGATAAAATACATCCGTTTAACCGTTTCGCTTCTTTCTTTTGCGTTGGCTATACGGCGTTAATAGTGATTCACACATTCCAGAATATCGGAATGAACATCGGTATTATGCCTGTTACCGGGATTCCGTTGCTGTTTGTCAGCTACGGGGGAAGCTCTACACTTTCCACGCTGATCGGCTTCGGGATTGTGTATAATGCAAGTGTCCAGTTGACGAGATACAGAAGTTATTTGTTTAATTCATAAAATGCAGACAGTCTTTAAAGGGCTGTCTTTTTTGTTTCAGAGCATTTCACTTTTGACTTCACTTTTTTTGGGATATGATAAACAGATAAGGAGGTCCTTGTGATGAACAACACAATTGAAACCATTTTAAACCATCGGTCGATCCGATCTTTTACTGATCAGCTTCTGACAGCTGAGGAAATTGATACATTAGTGAAAAGCGCGCAGGCTGCGCCTACATCCAGCTATGTACAGGCTTATTCGATTATCGGTGTTTCCGATCCGGAGAAAAAACGTGAGCTGTCTGTGCTTGCGGGGAATCAGCCTTATGTAGAAAATAACGGGCACTTTTTTGTGTTTTGTGCGGACTTGTACCGTCATCAAAAACTGGCTGAAGAAAAAGGCGAACATATTTCTGAGCTGCTGGAAAATACGGAAATGTTTATGGTCAGTTTAATTGATGCTGCACTTGCGGCTCAAAATATGAGCATCGCCGCAGAATCAATGGGGCTTGGCATTTGCTATATCGGAGGCATTCGAAATGAACTGGACAAGGTGACAGAGGTGCTGCAAACGCCTGACCATGTGCTCCCGCTTTTTGGCCTGGCTGTAGGACACCCTGCCAACCTATCCGGCAAAAAACCGAGATTGCCGAAGCAGGCTGTATATCATGAAAATACCTATAACGTGAATGACGATGATTTTCGTGAACATATGAGTGCATATGACAAAACCATTTCTGATTATTATAGAGAAAGAACAAACGGTCAGCGGGTAGAAACGTGGTCTGACCAAATTCTGAACTTTATGAAGCAGAAACCGCGTACGTACTTAAATGAATATGTGAAGAAAAAAGGCTTTAATAAGAACTAAATGTGAAACCTCTCCGCTGGCGGAGAGGTTTTTATGTTTCACGTGTAACATATTCCGACAAATAGAGACAAGCTGACACAAATAAATGACGATTGATCGGGGGACACTGATGAACAGTGTGAGCGGCTTAGAAGAAAAAATAATGGATCAGTGATACGATGAGGACGAGGTGGTAGGGATGTTATCATTAAGTATATTAGATCAATCTCCGGTGTCCGAGGGAAGCTCTGCAGAAACGGCATTACGGGAAACCGTTGAGCTTGCTCAGGCGGCTGAGGATCTTGGGTATAAGAGATTTTGGGTTTCAGAGCATCACTTTTCAAAGCGTCTGGCAGGGTCCAGTCCAGAGGTGCTGATCAGCCACATTGCGGCGAAAACGAACCGGATCAGGGTGGGATCAGGAGGTGTCATGCTGCCGCACTACAGTGCCTATAAAGTAGCTGAGAATTTCCGTGTGCTGGAGGGGCTGACACCGGGAAGAATTGATCTCGGCCTAGGCAGAGCGCCGGGAGGAATGCCGATTGCATCTTGGGCGCTGAATGACGGCGGGAAACGCAATGCCGATCAGTACCCGCAGCAAATCAAGGAGCTGACGATGTATTTGCATGATTTAGCGGATGAAAAACACCGTTTTCCGAATCTGACGGCAGCGCCGCATATTTCAACTGCGCCTGATGTGTGGCTGCTCGGTTCATCTGGAGAAAGCGCGTTGCTCGCCGCTGAATCGGGTGCCGGCTATATGTTTGCCCATTTTATCAATGGCGAGGGCGGGGAGGATACGGTCAGACAATATATGAGACGATTTAAGCCGTCTGTGTTAGGAGAAACACCTCGGGCGGCAGTTGCTGTTTTTGTTCTATGTGCGGATACAGAAGAGAAAGCGGAGCAGCTGGGGGCAGTGCTTGATTTTACTCTCTTGGCGGGTGAGCAGGGCATTCCTTTAGAAGGCGTTCCTGATTATGAAGCTGTCCGGAAAAATACGTACTCTCCTTATGAACAAAGACGAATTGCTGATAACAGAAACCGAATGATTGTCGGTACGAAAGAACAGGTGAAGGAGCAACTGCTGGCTTTGAGCAAAGCGTATGGAGCAGAAGAAATCATGGCGGTGACAATCACACATCATTTTGAAGATAAACTCCATTCATACCGCTTGTTGAAGGAGGCATTTGCGAATTAATCTGAAAAAAGCCCCGCCGATGTTTCTCGGCAGGGCTGCTTTTTATTCAACAGTAAACGGCTCTTCGGTCAGAACCTGGCTTGATTTGCCTTTGTTGGCTGCATAGGCGAGCATATAATATTCACCGGCTGGAAGCTTTGTACCCCCATTGATCGTGCCGTCCCAGTCGAAGTACTGATAGCCTTTATCTTGATGTTTATAAATACCTGCTTGGCCTGCAAAGTCAAGGTTGCTGTCATAGACGAGGAATGCCAGCTCTTCCGCTCCCGCAGGAAGGTAGGTTTCAATTTCATAGGTGCCTTGTTCAGAGCCCTCATTAACTGAGACAGACGTTACCCTCGGATAATCCGGCTCTTTTACGATCAGCAATGTAGGAACCTTGGCGACGGTTTTTCCGCCTTCTCTAACGATGACTGTTCCTTCATAGGTGCCTGCTTTTGTTTTCTTTGTGTCGACCTTTACTTTTGCAGTGGCTTTTCCGGTTTTATGAGCCGGAATCACAACACGGCTTGTGCCGGATGTGGAAATGCCGCTTCCGTTAAATGAGTATTCTAGCGTGTATGATTTTCTAATGGAAGATTGGTTTTCAATTGTAAAGGTTTCTTTTTTCGTTTCGGTTCCTTTTTCCTTCAAAAATGTGCCGTACGAGTAGCTTCCAGGTGTGACGAACGAGTCGGCTTTGATCGCGTTCATAATTCTTGCGCTGCCTGCGCCTTGAGCGTTATGCGGATATACTTCTCCTTCGCCATCCTTTAATGTGACGGCGGTATTCATGATGGCAGCCTTGATCTGTTCAACGCTCCATTTCGGTTTAGCTTGTTTGATGACGGCAACCGCTCCTGCAATATGAGGTGATGCCATGCTTGTTCCTTGTTTTGACCCGTAGCCATATGGATTGTCAGGATCATGTGTCGGAATGGTGCTGACGATGTTGACGCCTGGCGCGGAAATATCCGGCTTAATCATCCACGTGTCCATCACAGGGCCGCGGGATGAGAAATCGGCAACCTGTTCACTGAGCGCTTTTGAGACCATCAACTTGAATGTTGCTTTTGTCTCGCCTGCTTTCATGGCGCTGATGAGTTTTTCGCCGTCTTCTAATGATAGCTTAATCGTTGGCACAGACATGCCTGGTACATTGGCTTCAACTTCTCCGGACAGGTTGTTATACACAACCATGCCGATGGCGCCTGCTTTTTTTGCGTTATCTGCTTTATCCACAAAAGCAATGCTGCCCCGTTTGACGAGTGCTACTTTGCCTTTCAGCTCTTTTCCTTCAAAGTCCTTTTCTTCGCCTAGGCCAGCGTCGACAAGCTCAACCTCTTTATTGTGAAGCGCCTTGACGTCCTCTTCTTTGTCATAGCCCATGACTTTTGCTGAAGAGTAAGAGCCGAATGAGACGGCGTATTCATTGAGCGGAAGCTGCGTTGCGCCGACAGAAATCGCTTCTCTGGATGTGCCTGGCGATCCCACTGTCCAGCCGTTTGGTCCGCTGTTGCCATTTGATGTAACGGCGACAACGCCTTCTGACATGGCCCAGTCAAGCGCTGTGCTCGTCGCCCAATCCGGGTTGTTTAACGAGTTTCCGAGAGACAGGTTCATCACATCTGCTCCGTCCTGAACTGCACGTTCTACACCGGCGATGACGTTTTCTGTTGTGCCGCTTCCTCCCGGTCCGAGAACACGGTAAGCGAGAAGTGTTGCATCAGGCGCTACGCCTTTAATCGTGCCGTTTGCAGCGACAGTTCCGGCCACGTGTGTTCCATGGTCAGTGGCTCCGCCTCTTGGATCGTCTGTCGGTGTTTCTTTCGGATCGTAATCATTGTCTACAAAATCGTATCCTTTATATTGTCCGAAGTTTTTCTTCAGATCAGGGTGATTGTACTCAACCCCTGTATCAATAACAGCCACTTTGACGCCTTTCCCTGTATAGCCTAAATCCCATGCATCATTTGCTCCGATATATGGCGCGCTGTCATCCATTTGCGGAGAGACAGCGTCCTCGGAGATGGTGATGTCTTTCTCCTTGATATTGTCTGTTTTGTAAGTGACGTTCGGGTACACAGCTTTAACGTCGTCTACTGCTAGAAGTTTTGGAATTTCATTAGCCGGAAGTTTCATAGAAAATCCGGAGAATACCTGCTCATATTCACGTTTTATTTTTCCATTTTTCACCGCTTTCACGGCTTTATTTTTTGCTTTTGAGCGGGCGTTTTTGAGCTTGCTTTTCGTTTGGTTTACTCCCGTTTCTTTCGCCTCTGCTAAGGATTTTTCTTTTAATTCCACAATCACCGTTGTTTGTTTGCTTGTTGTCATGTCAATATCACCGAATACCTCGGCCTTTTCCAGGTCCGCCGATCCTTTTGAAGAAACCGGTGCTGCCTGTACACCTGTACTGCCTGTGGATAACGTAAAGAATAAAACCAAACCTAGAAGCAGAAAACGAATAATCCCGTTTTTCAATGTGTTTCCCCCTTTGTGTTTAGAAAAAATGTTGAAGGTCTAGTATATATTTCTTGAAAATTCAAAAAAATCCTTGTGTCATTTGGACCATTTATTGGATTTTGGTTGTGTATAAGGAAGGAGTTATACACAGAACCCTGTGTATAAGTGAATAAAGTTGTGCATATATATAGTTGGGAATGTATGTTCCTATACAAAATATAGTTGGGCTTTGTGGACATGTGGATATCTCTTGTGATTAAGTTGTTCTTATCTTTGGGATAACTTGTGTATAAACTTTTTAAAGCGGTTCTCCAATTTTCATTTCATTTCTTTCAGCTTTCAACAAAACTTCTTAAAACTAGTTTGTTTTTTCACTCATATTGTGACAAAGAATTCTCTTTCCACGGTCTATCATAGAGTCATGAGTTTTGCTAGAGCTGCTAGTTTGCGAGAAAAGAAATCGGCCGTCTTTTCCTGTGAGCTGCGGCTGAAAAAACGGGCTGCTAAAAAGGCTGCCTGCCAAAAGAAGCGGAGGGATGTTTTTTTATGAAACGTTTGCTTGTATCTTTACGGGTGTGGATGGTCTTTTTGATGAACTGGGTGGCGCCGGACCGAAAACATGCGGCTGCCGCTATTTATTCGGCTCAGCGTACATATCAAAGAAAAGCGGCGGTGCAAGCCGCAGGACTGGTTTCGTTTTATGAATGGCGGATGGCTGTGAATGACGAGGAAAAACAGAAAGCGAAAGCCGCCGCTCTCTATAAAAGAAGATGTCTGCAAGCCTTCAAGGAATCGCCAAAGCAGGAGAGGGCCGGCCCGCAGCTTTACATGGCGGTCAAAAGGAGGTAAAATCCCAGTCATAAAAGCTAATTGGCGGGAGAGAGAGCCTCTTGAAAATCTATAAGGTATTAAACAACAATGCGGCTTTAATCAAAGAGGATGATCAGGAAAAAATCGTTATGGGTCCGGGCATCGCTTTTCAAAAAAAGAAAAATGATCTCATCCCTATGAATAAAGTAGAAAAGATTTTTGTCGTGCACGACGAGAATGAAAAGTTTAAACAAATCCTGCAAACACTGCCTGAGGAGCATATTGACATAGCTGAGGATATCATCAGCTATGCGGAAGGGGAGCTCGCGGCGCCGCTGAGCGACCATATTCATATCGCGCTTTCTGACCATTTGTCCTTTGCGATCGAAAGGATTCAAAATGGGCTGCTTGTGCAAAATAAATTATTGCATGAGATAAAGGTGCTCTATAAAAAAGAATACGAGATCGGCCTGTGGGCGATCGGACATGTAAAAGAGACATTGGGCGTATCTCTGCCTGAAGATGAAGCGGGTTATATTGCCCTTCACATCCATACGGCAAAGATGGATGCAGAGAGTATGTATTCAGCGCTGAAGCATACGACGATGATAAAAGAAATGATAGAGAAAATAGAAAACTACTTTAATCGAAAGGTGGATGAAAACAGCATTTCCTATCAACGCCTTGTCACGCATTTGCGATACGCGGTCAGCCGGTTGGAATCAAATGAAGCGTTTCATGCCATGGACGAAGAGATGCTTTATTTCATCCAAAAAAAGTATTCATTTGCCTATCAATGTGCGCTGGAGCTGGCGGAGTTTCTGAAAAATGAATATCAATTACATTTGCCGGAGTCCGAGGCCGGCTATATCACGCTGCATGTCCAGCGTCTTCAAGATCTCTCGGAATAACCGCTTTGACTTGCAGGGAGTGATCTCTGGAAGTTTTTTTATTGATCGGCATTCAGCGTGTGATACATCCAGCCCATCATCACAATTCCTGCGGCCAGATTGCCGAGTGTAACAGGGATTAAGTTTCTGACTGCTCCCGCCAGTGTGACTGTATCAGGGTGATCGATCAAAAGTGAGATCGCAAATGTGCACATATTGGCAATGCTGTGTTCAAAACCGGAAATAAAAAAGCAGAAAACGAAAAGCATCATGGCAAACAGCTTTGCCCCTTCTCCTTTGAGAGACATCGGAATGAAAAAAGCGAGACATACAAGCCAATTGCACAGCATTCCTCGGAAAAACAGCTCTGAGGCAGGCGGCTCTATCTTGTGCTCTGCCAGATGAATCAAAAAGGAATGGGATGCCCCCTCAAAAAGCCCGGTTGCACTGATAAGAATCGCAAACAAAACGGCTCCGATCAAATTGCCGGTATAGCTGAAAATCCACAGGTACAGGGTGTCACGCCAGCGGATTTTTTTCCGGAGTGCGGTATAAGTGAAATAAAAGGTGTTGCCGGTGAATAAATCCCCGCCTCCGTAGGCAATTAATACAATAGCAGCTCCAAATGTCACAGCGGCAGCCGGAAAGGCAAACGGTGAGTCAGCAATAGAGAAATAGCTGCCTGTTTTGCTTGCGGCTGTAATGCCAAAACCGATAAACATGCTGGCTAAAATGGTTCTGAGCAAATAACGGATTTTGCTTGAAACGAATATGTTTTGTTTTCTTAAAGCATACTGTTCAACCTTTTGCAGTGCTTGAGTTTCCATTGTCTTTTCCTGCTTTCTTTGAGAGATGAGCATAGTATAGCATGATATTGTGAAATGTTTCACAATTAATATTTACGACTTTTTGTCTAAATGTTTTACATCACTTTTTATCTAAAAAAACAGTTGACGAAAACGCTGTCATCAATTATGATGAAAGCGTATTCTTCATTTGAATAAGTGGGATTGTGACTGGTAAAGCAGGCAAGACCTAAAATTTGCGTAAATGAAAAAGGATCGCTGTGTCCTTTCTTCGTTGGCGAATTTTAGGTCTTTTTTGTTTATAAAAGGGGGAGAAACAGATGGATTACAAAGAGACTGCAAAACGCCTCATTGAGCTTCTCGGAGGAAAAGAAAACATCATCAGCGCGGCTCATTGTGCGACAAGGCTGCGTTTAGTGATCAGGGATGAATCAAAGATTGACCAATCGCAAGTAGAAGAGCTTGAAGGCGTTAAAGGCGCTTTCAGCAGTTCAGGCCAATACCAGATTATTTTTGGAACTGGCCTTGTCAATAAAGTGTATGACGCTTTTTCTAAGGAAGCCGATGTAGAGCGTGAAGAACAAGTG
Organism: Bacillus sp. AF23; assembly: GCF_020861455.1. NCBI lineage: Bacteria > Bacillati > Bacillota > Bacilli > Caryophanales > Bacillaceae > Bacillus > Bacillus sp. AF23. The sequence continues at coordinate 50,048 of NZ_JAJHVY010000037.1, read as the reverse complement.
AATCACCAGGATGCTGCTAAAGAGAAACTGAACTCTGCGGCGAGATTTGCGAAAACGCTTTCGAATATTTTTGTTCCGATCATTCCAGCCATCGTAGCCAGCGGCCTGTTAATGGGGTTATTGGGAATGATCAATGCCTTTCATTGGATGAGTAAGGACTCTGCACTGCTGCAGCTCCTCGATATGTTTTCAAGCGCGGCATTTATCTTTCTGCCGATTTTGATCGGGGTCAGCGCTTCAAAAGAGTTTGGAAGCAATCCGTATTTAGGAGCGGTCATCGGGGGAATCATGATACACCCCACTCTGTTGAATCCATGGGGTCTGGCGGAAGCGTCACCTGATTATATGCATCTTTTCGGGTTTGATATCGCGCTTCTCGGTTATCAGGGAACCGTCATCCCTGTTCTGCTGGCTGTTTATGTCATGAGCAAGGTAGAGAAATGGACAAGAAAAGTGGTTCCGCATGCGGTCGATTTGCTTGTTACGCCTTTTGTTACTGTCATTGTCACCGGTTTTGTCGCATTTATTGCCATCGGACCTCTAGGAAGAGCGCTTGGCTCCGGTATTACTGTTGCTTTAACATATGTGTACGATCATGCCGGTTTTGTCGCAGGCCTTCTTTTCGGCGGCACCTATTCATTGATCGTCCTGACAGGTGTTCATCACAGCTTCCATGCGATTGAGGCGGGGCTTATTTCAGATATTGGCAGGAACTATTTATTGCCGATTTGGTCTATGGCGAATGTCGCCCAAGGCGGGGCAGGCCTTGCCGTCTTCTTTTTAGCGAAAAAGGCAAAAACGAAGGAAATCGCTCTTCCGGCGGCATTTTCTGCTTTTCTTGGTATTACTGAGCCCGTCATTTTCGGGGTGAACCTTCGATACCGGAAGCCGTTTATCGCCGCGATGATCGGGGGCGCGTTGGGCGGCGCGTATGTCGTATTTACACATGTTGCTGCAAACGCTTACGGGTTAACAGGCATTCCGATGATCGCCATTGCAGCACCGTTTGGCTTTGGAAATCTAGTAAACTATATGATAGGAATGGTTATTGCAGCAGTATCAGCATTCATTGCGGCGTTTGTCATGAAAATTAACGAAGATGAGGAGAGAAAAAAATGACAGCACATGATCAGAAGCTGCGTCGCCGGGCTTATGAAGAAATTGAGAAAAAAGAACATATTGCTGACAGCGATCCGCACCGCCAGCACTTTCACATCATGCCTCCGGTTGGTTTGCTGAATGATCCAAATGGCGTTGTGTATTGGAAAGGAGTCTATCATTTGTTTTTTCAGTGGCAGCCGTTTCAGACGGGGCACGGCGCAAAGTTTTGGGGGCATTATACGACACGCGACTTTGTGAATTGGAAGCGGGAAGAGATTGCGCTGGCTCCGAGTGATTGGTTTGATAAAAACGGCTGCTACTCGGGCAGCGCTGTTGTCAAAGATGACCGGCTCTATCTGTTTTACACAGGAAATGTCAGGGATCAGGATGGGAATCGGGAAACGTATCAGTGCCTTGCTGTATCGGATGATGGGCTGACCTTTGAGAAAAAAGGGGTTGTCGCCCGCCTTCCGGAAGGCTATACAGCTCATTTTCGCGATCCGAAGGTGTGGGAGCATGAAGGAAAATGGTATATGGTGATCGGTGCACAAACGGAGAACATGAAAGGCCAAGCTGTTTTGTTTACTTCCGATAACCTGACAGAATGGGCGTTTCTCGGCCCGATAACAGGTGCCGGGCTCAACGGACTGAACGGTTTCGGGTATATGTGGGAGTGCCCTGACCTGTTTTCTCTTCAAGGCTCCGAAGTGCTGATTGTCTCGCCCCAAGGACTTGAAGCTGACGGCTATCATTATCAAAATGTGTATCAATCCGGATATTTTGTAGGCCGGCTCGATTATGAAAAAACGGGGCTGATGCATGCTGTGTTTACGGAGCTTGATCAAGGCTTTGATTTTTACGCGCCGCAAACACTTGAAGACGATCAGGGACGCCGGATACTGTTTGCGTGGATGGCTGTACCTGATCAGGATGAGAATTATCATCCGACGAAAGATTATCACTGGATTCACTGCATGACGCTGCCGAGACAGCTGACGCTATCAGGGGAGAAGCTGATTCAGCAGCCGCTTCCTGAGCTGAAAGCGATGCGGAAAAATGGGCAGGAAGTTCAAATCAACATGTATGGATCGTCTGGTACGCTGCCAGTTGAAAATCCTGACAGAGCTGAGATTTTGATTGAAGACATTAATACGGAGTCTGGTTTTGAAATCGATATCCGCGCCACTGCCACATTCTCTTTTCAGAAGGAAGAAGGGCTTATCACGCTGACGCGCACAAGCTTTGACGGCACAAGAACAGAAGCGAGACATTGCCGAATCAGCAATCTGCACACAGTACACATGTTTATCGACGCGTCATCAGTGGAAGTCTTTATCAATCATGGGGAAGAGGTATTCAGTGCGAGATATTTTCCTTTCCCGGGAAATGATGAAGTGACAGCGAAATCAAATGGAAAATCTGAAATGAAAATCGGAATTTGGACACTTATGTAGAAAATCCTCCTATTTTCTTATGTGAAATCTGTGCCATCTGTGCTATTCTTCAACGATAACCTACTATTTTTTTCTGTAAAAGGAGTTGTTTTCTTGAATATACATGAACAGAAGATAACACCGGAATGTTTAGAACAGGCTGCGGATCATGTTGAGGATAAGCGGGAAGAATATAAGGATGTGCTTCTTCAGCTGAAAAAAATGCTACGGGGAACATCGCCGCATAGTGAAGCGGCAGAAACCCTTTCACGGGCATATGAACAAATGAAGGAATATGCGCTTTTTGTTCAGTCGATAGAAACATTTTTGAGGTCATCTGCGAACAATTTAAAAACCAAATAAACAGGCTGCCGATGTGATCGGCAGTTTTTTCTGTTGTAAAAGAGGACTACTTTCAAGTATGGAAGCGGCAGATGAAACGCACGAAGACTCTTGTGATATAGACATTTTTGAGGCGGACGGTTACGAAGATGTGAAATGGAATGCGACAGAGCGTCCCAATGTGTAAGATTGAAAACAAAAACAGGCTGCCTCTTTATAAGGCAGCCTGTTACGCTTATGATTGCTTATTCAGGCGCAATGCTGAATGCTTCGTAGGTCCGACATACTGATTCAGCGGGAAGGACTCTTTAATCGCAGCAGTAATAAATTCTTTCGCCGCGTAAATCGCTTCTTTGACTTCCGCACCTTTTGCGAGTTCTGCTGTCACCGCTGCGGAGAACGTACAGCCGGCGCCATGTGTATAAGGCGTATCAATCATTTCGCTTTCAAGGACTTCCGCTGTTTCTCCGTCATACAGAACGTCTACAGCTTTTTCGTGCTTCAGCTTGCCTCCGCCTGTAATCACAACATATTGAGCACCGAGGGCGTGGATTTTTTTCGCCGCTTCTTTCATGTCTTCAATCGTTTTTAATTCGCCCATGCCGCTGAGCTGGCTGGCTTCGAACAGATTTGGTGTAATCACGGTAGCGAGCGGTGCCAATTGTTCACGCAGGGCTTGCGCGTGCTCTGGATAAAGGACCTCATTTGCCCCTTTGCAAACCATAACCGGATCAATCACGACGTTTTGCAGTTGTTTTTCCTTGATCGTTGTCGCCGCAAGCTCAATAATGTCAACGGTTGGCAGCATTCCTGTTTTCATGGCGTCCACACCGATGCCGTCTACAATCGTTGCGAGCTGGGCGCGAATCGTGTCAGGATCGATCGGAAAGACTTGATGGTCCCAGCTGTTGTTTGGGTCCATCGCGACGATCACCGTTAAGGCCGTCATCCCGTATACGTTTTTTTCTTGAAATGTTTTTAAATCAGCTTGAATTCCCGCGCCGCCGCTGGAATCGGAGCCGGCAATCGTGAGTGCTTTATGCATAGACATGTGTTGAACCTCCATCAATGTTTTATATCTCATTATAGTTAGATTTTCTGCTTATCACAATATGAAAGGTTTATAGGAATCAATTGACAATATCAGGGTGATTTCGTAAAATGCTACATAAGAAAACTAGGTAGGGGTTTTGTCATGTTAAATCGTGAGCTGATTAAAGGCAGCACTGTGATATTGGTATTAACGCTCCTGAATGAGAGGCCGATGTATGGCTATGAGCTTGTAAAAGAGATGGGAAGCCGCAGCGATCATGAACTGCAGATGAAAGAGGGAACATTGTATCCTTCCCTTCATAAACTTGAACGGCAAGGATATATTTCTTCCTATTGGGAGAAGCAGGAGAAAGGGCCGGATCGTAAGTATTATCGGATTACAGAAGACGGCAGAGAGATTCTTGCAGAGCGCACAAAGGAATGGAGCGTGTTTTCAGCGATGATGGACCGAATGCTGAAGCGGGGCGGACAGAATGGATAAAGAGACTTATATATATAAAGTGAAAAACGGGCTTAAAGGGGTTTCTGATTGTGAAGCGATGATCGAAGAGATCGAAAACCATATTGACCACCACTTGTTTCACTCCATTCAAGAGGGGAAGAGTGAGGCGGAAGCCATGGAATGTTTGCTTCGGGAGTTTGGCACACCGGATGAGATTGTATCTTCCTTTCAGAAAGAACAGCCTGTATCCGCCCGTACGTTTTTATTATTCCATCTTTTCTGCAATAGTGCTTTATTTGCAGCAGGTATTACCATTACGGCATTGCATGCATGGTTAGAATCTTCCTTTGTTCATGCAGTGTGGAAAGGCATTTCTGTTTCTGTGTGGCTGATTTTAGCTGCTTATATTCTCTATTGGGTGCTGATTGGGTACCAAGGCGTCAGGGAGTTCGGGCAACGCGGTGAACGGCTTGTTTTACATACGATTCTTATTTCCATGGTGCCGAACGTTATTTTTATGTTTGTTTTTCTGTTTGATCTCGTTCCTGCTGCGCTGTTTCAATCCTTGCTGACACCTTGGTTTATAGGGGCGTGTGCTTGTGCTACGCTGTTATTTCCGGCGTGCGGGCGAATAGGCTGTTATTTTGGCAGGCGCCAGCTTGCCTGATTTTTTAGGTATGTACATAGAAATTCTATGTAGTGAGGGGGATTGTCATGAGACTCGGCTCTTGTTTATATGGTTTTGTTATTCATGTGGCTGTATTTTTGTTTGTGGGTGCCTCCATGCTTTTGGTTATGGCTGTGTCCGTACCGCTTGTTTTTTTGCTCGATAGGCTGCCAGATGTTGTTTTTACTGCTGGGGCAATCATTTTTTTATTATTCTTCTATTCTCTAGGCTGGTTTTGGGCACTCAGGCTTGCTTGCCATCAACGCATGCGTCTGTTTGATGTTCAATTGGGGTCCTTTGTTCTGCTGGCCTTGCTGATTGGTTTGTTTTTGTCAGATGGAACGAGTGTTTCTGAAATTGTGAGGGATTGGGACGATGCAGGCTGTGCTTTTGTTCCGCCGGCCTTCACTTTTTTGTGCCTTTCTTACGCATTGGTGCTGCTGCCGGTCTATCAATCGAAGCTGTGGCATCTCGTCCTGCCGAATGGCGTCCGCCTGAAAGATGTCGTTCGTGTATGCGCAGATCTGATGCTGATTATGGTGCTTCTGGTAGGCGTCACATTGCTGTTTCTGTAGTTTTCATTTCACAGTTCGGTAGGATCTTCCCACTGATCTCCCGTCCAATATATGTTTTAATAGTACATGACTATGAAAATGAGAAGGAGTGCATCATGAAGATTTCTATCGTAATTGTGACCTATAATCGGATTCCGGCTTTGTGCGAGCTGCTGGAGTCGATTTCGCAGCAAACTATGAAGCCGTATGAAGTCATTATTGTCAATGATGCCGGGGAATCGGTTGAGCGGGCCAAAGCACTGTATCCGGAGCTGCCGATTGTTGTGATTGATTTAGAGAAGAACTCAGGCCATGTGGCCGCGAGAAATGCGGGTGTCAAAGAGGTGTCAGGCGACTGTATCATGCTTTGTGATGATGATGATTTCTTCACGCCGGGCCATCTGGAAAGAATGGCGAAAGAAATGGAAACGGCAGATTTTGTTCATTCTGATGCCGAAATTGTTTCGTTTGAAGAGAAAAACGGAACAAGATATCCAGTGTCACGGAAATTGTTTGCTTATACCGCTGACTATGAGGATATGAGAGTGTTCTCGACCTACGTGCCATCGGGCAGCATGTACAGACGTTTCCTGCACGATGAGGTCGGGTATTTCGATGCTGATGTGCATAATTATTGGGACTGGGATTTTTACTTGCGTGCAGCGAAGGATTACCGGGTCAAGCGTGTGCCTTGTGCCAGTGTGATATATGCATTCAGTGACGCGGGAGACAATCAGTCCGCAGACCTTGGCGCCAAGCGGAAGCAATATTTGGATCGTTTAAGCGAGAAGCACGGACTAGGGGAACTGCCGACGAAAAACTTTGCCGTCCTGCTTGAAGAGCCTGACATGAAGAGACGGGAAGCACAAAGTGAGATTGTTTGGGATGGCAAACCTGTCTATTCCAGACTTCATCGTTCGTAAGGAGGTTTGCATCTTGAAACAGCTTTTACAGGACAGCTGGTGGGAACAGCTGAAGGAAGAGTTTGAAAAACCGTATTATCAAGAGCTGAGAGAAATGCTGAAGCGGGAATACATGGAGGAGACGGTCTATCCGGACAGCCGCGATATCTTTAATGCGCTGCACTATACGCCGTACGATGATGTCAAGGTGGTTATTCTCGGCCAAGATCCGTATCACGGGCCTGGACAGGCGCAAGGCTTAAGCTTCTCCGTAAAGCCGGGCGTGAAGCAGCCGCCTTCATTGAAAAATATTTTTCTCGAGCTTCAGAATGATATCGGCTGCAGCATACCGAATCACGGGTCGCTCGTCAGCTGGGCGAAGCAAGGGGTTCTTTTGCTGAATACCGTGCTTACGGTGCGGCGCGGACAGGCGAATTCCCATAAGGGAAAAGGCTGGGAGCGTCTGACTGACCGGATGATTGACGTGCTGAATGAAAGAGAGCGGCCGATCATCTTTATATTGTGGGGCCGGCATGCCCAAATGAAAAAAGAACGGATCGATACGTCCAAGCATTTTATTATTGAATCGACGCATCCCAGCCCGTTCTCAGCAAGAAACGGATTTTTTGGCAGCAGGCCATTTTCACGGGCGAATGCCTTCTTGGAGAAAATGGGTGAGGCTCCGATTGATTGGTGTATAAAGGATTTATAAAAAGCGCAGATGGCCTGCGCTTTTTTATTTGAGTATTTTTCGAATCAAACGCAGGCCATTTTTGGAGGATGGATAACGGAAAGCGAAGTCGAAGCGGTTCGTTTGCTTGACGACGCTTTTTTTGTGCGTAAATGTGTTAAAGCTGTCAAATCCGTGATAGCTGCCGATTCCGCTTTCTCCCACGCCGCCGAATGGCAAATACGGTGTCGCGGCATGCATTAACGTATCGTTGACACAGCCGCCGCCAAACGACAGGTTTTCTAATACCTCTCGTTCAATTGTTTGGTTTGTCGTAAACACATACAGGGCGAGCGGCTTGGGACGCGACTTGACTTTTTCAATGACTTCATCGATGCCGCGATATGTAAACAGCGGAAGAATGGGCCCGAAAATTTCCTCTTGCATCACAGGGGAATCATCTGTGACTTGATCGAGGATGGTCGGCGCTATTTTGTGGTGCCTGTGATCGGCTTGGCCGCCGCTTAGCGCGACACCGTCTTTCAGAAAGCTCAGCAGCCGCTGATAGTGGTGTTCACTGACGATTTTGCCATAAGCCGGATTCAGTTCGGGCTGCGGTCCGTAAAACTCGCCAATGACACGCTTCATTTCTTCCGCAAGCACTGTTTTGATGTCTTCGTGAACGAGCAAATAATCCGGTGCGATGCAGGTTTGGCCCGCATTCGTAAATTTCCCGAAGACGATGCGTTTGGCGGCAAGCTTGATGTCGGCATCCTTATGCACGATGCAGGGGCTTTTGCCTCCGAGCTCTAAGGTGACAGGGATTAATTGTTTGGCCGCCGCTTCCATGACAACTTTTCCTATGGCGACGCTTCCTGTAAAAAATATGTAGTCGAACGGCTGCTGTAATAAAGCTGTGCTGATGTCCGGCCCGCCTTCCGCCAAAGCGACATAATGATCCGGAAAAACGTCATGGATGAGATCGGAAAGAACAGCCGAAACAGCTGGCGTATATTCTGAGGGTTTGAGAACGACCGTGTTTCCGGCCGCAATGGCTCCGATTAATGGAGAAAGCGCCAGCTGCAAGGGATAGTTCCATGGCGCAATCACCAAGACGGTGCCATACGGCTCGGGGATAATGACACTTTTGGAACCGATATGGGTCAATGGCGTTTTAACTCTTTTCGGCTTGGCCCATTTTTTCAGACGTTTCATCACAAAGCTGATTTCCTCCAGAACGATGCCGATTTCCGTTGAGTATGCTTCTTGTTCAGATTTGTGAAGATCCTGATAGAGAGCGGCTGTGATGTCTGCTTCATACGCTTTGATGGTGTGTTTCAATTTCTTTAAGACGTCCAGTCTTGAGTCAATTGATTTCGTATGCCCTGCCGCGAAAAATGCTTGATGTCTGCTGACAATAGAGGGGATGCTGTTCATATTCTCTCTCCTTCCTGCGGGTCATGGTGATTCATTATGTGAAAAATGTCTTCTGCATGTCAAATGCGAGGCGCTTGTCAGAAAAAATAACAAACTCTTGTCTGCGTTTGCGGCGGGAATTTGATAAAATGCAGGGAGACTACATTTTATTTTTGGAGGATTTTTTATGAACATTCATATATCCGCTTTGATTCAGAAGATGGAAGAGGAATTGAAGAAAGCAAAGACTGCTGAAGGTGATGAGGAGCTGAAGCGTCACGTGGCGGTCGTCCGTTCTTTGTGCGACGTCGTGCTGGATCAGCCGGAGACGGGGAGCGCGCCGCGTATTCAGCCGAGTGTCACGCTAAGTCCTTCGGCGCCGCCTTCGACAGACCAGCTGCTGATGGAAAAAATGATGGGCAGCGCGGGATTAAACAAATATCGGAAGCAGGAAAAAGATAAGCAGGAAGAGGATGGAAACGGAGAGTCTTTATTTGATTTTTAATCAGAAAGGTTGAGCTTACGTGAAATTGGTTCTTGGCGCTCTGCAATGGACAGCGTTTATGATTGCCGCGGCGATTGTTGTTCCGGTGGCGGTTGCCCAGTCGTTTCATCTGGATCATTCAGATTCTGCACGGCTGATTCAAAGCACTTTTTTTGTATTGGGAATTGCCGCAGTTATTCAGTGTTTGAAAGGACACCGGCTGCCTATAAATGAAAGCCCTGCCGGCTTGTGGTGGGGAGTGTACACGATCTACGGCGGCCTGACCGGAACGGTGTTTGCGACATATGGCGAAACATTGCGAGGCTTGCAGGGGGCGCTTCTTGTAAGCGCTGTATGTTTCTTTTTGTTAAGTGTCTTCAAGGTCATTGACCGGCTTGCTGCCTTGTTTACTCCGGTTGTGACAGGGGTCTATTTGCTGCTGCTCGTTATGCAGCTGAGCCAGCCGATAATAAAAGGGCTTCTCGGCATCGGCTATTTAAAAGACAGCGTGGACGGTCTTGTATTTGTCCTCGCGCTGGTTGTCGTCGCCGCAGCTTTTATCATGTCAAATTCTCATATCGTTTTTTTAAAGCAATATTCTATTTTATTGGCCCTTTTCGGCGGATGGGTGCTGTTTGCTGCTGCGGGCGTTGCGAAACCGATCGAAATGCCGGATCGGCTGTTTCAGCTGCCGTCTCTGTTTCCGTTCGGTGCCCCGTTATTTAACAGCGGCCTAGCCATCACCTCGGTTTTTATTACGATCCTGCTGATCGTTAACATGCTGGCAAGTATGAAGGTTGTGGACATTGCGGTGAAAAAATTCGGCAAACAGACAGATGGAAAGCATCATGAGCGCCCTGCCGGTTTTGCGGCTGCATTCAGCCATTTGCTGAGCGGTTTGTCTGGAGCCATTGCACCGGTTCCGATTTCGGGAGCCGCGGGTTTTATTGAAACGACAAAGATGCCTTCTAAAAAGCCGTTTGTTCTCGGCAGTATGCTGGTCGTTTTCATCAGCGTGATTCCGTTTTTTATGAATGCGTTTGCAAGCCTGCCGTCACCCGTTGGATTCGCGGTAAACTTTGTTGTGTTCTCGGCAATGGTTGGTTTGGCGTTTACTGAATTTGATTCCTATGAGAAATCAGAGCTGAAAAGAGTGCGGGCTGTGATCGGCATTTCACTGCTTACAGGTGTCGGCATTATGTTTGTGCCAGAAAGTGCATTAAAGGATATGCATCCGGTGTTTATTTCTCTGTTAAGCAACGGGCTTGTCTTAGGGACGCTTGCTGCAATAGCGATGGATCAGTTTCAGCTTTGGCGCAGGAGAAAATCCGACAATCTCGTGTCATCAGAGAACAAACATTGAATTTTCATACAGGTGCGATATGATAATTGATATGAGTTTAACGAAAAGGCGGGAGAGAATAGATGAAAATATTTCTCATATTAGGCGCTATTAATGCCATGCTTGCCGTGGGCCTCGGGGCATTTGGCGCACACGGGTTAGAAGGGAAAATTCCCGATAAATATCTTCAGGTTTGGCACACTGGCGTGCAGTATCATATGTATCACGCGCTGGGGCTTTTTGTTGTCGCGTTTCTTGCGGATAAACTGTCTGGCATCGGCAGCGTCACAACAGCCGGCTGGCTGATGTTTGCTGGGATTGTGCTGTTTTCCGGAAGCTTATACATCCTCAGTGTGACGCAAATTTCCATTCTCGGGGCAATCACGCCGCTTGGCGGTGTGGCGTTCATTATTTCTTGGATCATGATCGTTGTCGCAGCCGTCAAATATCTATAAATAAAAAAGCCAATCCTCATGATTTTGAGGGGACTGACCCCATAAGATGAGACAAATAAAAAACACCTTCAAGTTTGAAAACGGATGATTGTTAGCCGAAATTAGACTTGGAGGTGTTTTTTGCATGGGAACAAGAGTGAGTTATCCGATTGAAGTCAAACAGAAGGCTGTAGAAATGAGATTGGCAGGCGTGCCTATGAAAGAGATCATGCAGGAATTGAATATCAAGAATAAGACTCAGATTCAGACATGGGTTAGATGGCATAAGGCTGGGGATACACATCGATTCGAACAGCCTGTTGGAAAGCAATACACTTACGGAAAAGGGCCGGAGTATGCTTCCGATTTAGAGAAACTGCAGGCAGAGAACCGTTATCTGAGACAACAGAATGAAGTTTTAAAAAAGTACAAAGAATTGGAAAGGAAGTTGATAGCCAAACGTCAGTCGAACTTGTAGAAGGATTGCGCAGCACAATAACCGTGCAGGATATCTGTGTTCATTTAGGTATCTCACGAGCGTCTTATTATCGTTGGAAGAAGAACCTGACGAAAGATCATCCCAAATGCGATTTGGAAAAACAAATTGGCACGTTGTGCCGAGAGCACAAGTATCGATATGGATATCGAAAAATTACAGCTATATTAAAAAAGGGAATGCGTATTAACCATAAAACGGTTCAACGTATCATGCAGAAAAATCAGTGGCAGTGCCGTGTTAAGGTTAAGAAGCGTAAGAGGAATGGACAACCATGTGCCGTGGCCGATAATGTATTGGATCGGAACTTTCAGTCCGATCGCCCTCTCGAAAAACTAGTAACAGATATTACGTATTTGCCTTACGGACAGAAACAATTGTATCTGTCCAGTATATTGGATGTATACAATGGAGAAGTGATTGCTTTCACGATTGGAGACAAGCAGGACACAGACTTTGTCTTAAACACACTTGATCAACTGCCAACAATGCCTCAGAACTGCGTGTTACATAGTGACCAAGGATCTGTGTATACATCTTACGAGTATCAAAAAGCTGTTAACACAAAAGGCATTACCATGAGCATGTCCCGCAAAGGGACGCCCGCTGATAATGCCTCCATCGAATCGTTTCATTCCTCACTAAAGTCTGAAACGTTCTATCTAAACAGCATTGATCGAACTACGACCGCCATCGTAGAACGCACTGTCACAGAATACATTCATTATTATAACAATATTCGTATTCAAACGAAACTAAACAGCCAATCACCGATAAGCTATCGGCAATTGGCTGTATAAAAGGTGTTTTGATCCCTGTCTCAAAAACGGGGGTCAGTCCCGAGTGATTGGCTTTTTTCTTTATCTTGGCGAATAGGATGACATCGAGTATGGGTAGGTATATGCAATTTCTTCATCAAAGGTGACGTAATCAAGATAGATCGTCAGCAGAAGATAGCGGGTTCCTGTCTTTGGATCGCTGATAATAATGTGATCCCGGCCCGCAGCCTCGATGACGCCGCGAAAAATCTTTGATCCCCACTCTTTGCTGTTTTCAAATGTCATATAGATGGTAGCCGTTTTTCCCCTGTTCAGGCGCAGTATATTCTCGATATATGATTCCTCGACAGGCAGCATGCCGGGAATGTTTTGGCCGCCCGATGGCGTGGGCCCCGATGGAATTTGAAACCCGCCGCCCTGGCCCTGCTGCTGAGTGGGGAATCCGAAGCCTTGCTGCCCCTGCTGCATGGGCATTTGCTGCATTTGTCCCATCGTCTGCATTTGTGGGCCTTGCATTTGCGGGCCTTGCCCTTGCGGCTGCGGGTACGGATTTGGGCCGAATTGAGGCGAATACCCCTGCATATCATATCCCTGCATTTGCTGATATTGATTTTTTTTCGGTTTCATATCGTTCCTCCTTTTTATGAAAACCATTCAGAACATGTTCCGGATGTATAAATAAACGATCCGAGATGACTCACCTCCGATGACAAACGATCTTAGTCGCTAGTGCGATTTTTATCTCTTTCACCTTATGAGGCCAAAGCTTGGAATATGCTGAAAAAAGAACAGTGAGCGTGCCGATTTCTCTGGCCGATCACTGTTTTTTCAATGGACCTACACAATCTTTTCGCATATTGGTCTGTATTCCTAGCGCAACTTGCGCTTAAGCAACATAAGATAACGTTAGTTTCATGTGTGGAAATTCAAGAAGGAGGTGTAGGATTTGCCGAAAGTTTCAGTGATTATGACGAGTTATAACAAAAGCGATTATGTGGCAAAGTCCATTTCAAGCATACTCTCACAAACTTTTTCTGATTTTGAATTTTTTATTATGGATGACAACTCAAATGAAAAGACGCTGAATGAAATCCGTCCCTTTTTGAATGATAACCGTGTGCATTTCTATCAAAGCGATGTATCTGGAGTGAAGGAAAGAACGGAAAAAACGAGATACGCGGCCCTGATCAACCAAGCGATTGAGATGGCAGAGGGTGAATATATCACCTATGCGACGGATGACAACATCTATATGCCGGATCGGCTGTTAAAGATGGTGCGTGAACTCGATGGTCACCCGGAAAAGGCTGTGATCTACTCAAGCTCGAAAACCTATCATTTAAACCAGAATCGAGACATTATAAAAGAAACTGTCAGGCCCGCCAGTCAAGTAACGTGGAACGCTCCGTGCGCAATTGACCATTGCTCGGTGATGCACAGGTATTCGGTGCTCGAGAAGGTAAAGGAGGCGTTTGGCTCTTATTGGGATGAAAGCCCGGCGTTTTACCGGATCGGTGATGCCCGGTTCTTTTGGAGAGTCAATCATTTTTATCCGTTTTACCCGCTGGCCGAGGAGCTTGATCTGAACTATATTACAGACCAATCCATTCATTTTCAGCTGTTTGAGTCAGAAAAAAACGAGTTCGTTCGGAATCTTCCTCCGCAGCGCAACTGCCGCGAACTGCGTGAATCATTAAAAAAGCTTGGAATGGGGTGAGAGTGTGTCGGCCTATTTAAGCAATTATTGGGTGCTGTACCGGAAGTATGCGGAGCTTTTTGACAGGCTTCGCTACAAGGAGATTCCGCTCGGGCTTATCAGTAATTTTTACCAATACATCAGCCCTGAGCTGAGAGTGATGATGGAAGAAGAACCGGAATTATTCGGACCTGCGGATCAGCATATCGATGAAGGTCAGATTCAGACGTTTTTTGAAGAGAAAAAACAGAGCATTGCCAAAACAAATGACGCGCCTGTTAAGGGAAAAGTGATCTTGCATTTTGATCACCTTCGTTTTGTAAACGAAAATTACTACCAATTTGATCCTGAGAAAACAGCTGTTTTGGCAAGATGGAGTATGCCAAATTATTGCGATTTGCCTGTGATCAGCAAGCCTGAAGTGGCTGCTTCATGTGAAAAAGGCGACCCGAAGCCATATCTTGAAAAGGCTTTTTCGATTCTTTCGGCTTATGACGACCACCCGGCATTCGGTGATCAAGCATTTCGTGAACGGCTTTTCAAGGATATTCCTTTGTTCATGGAAGCCATTGATACAGTAGATGCTTTATTCACGAAAGAGAACATTTCTGCCGTTGTTGTAGGAACGACAGAAGACATTTACAGCAGGGTGCTCGCTCTTATGTGCGAAAGGAGAGGGGCCGTGAGCATCTGCCTTCAGCATGGAGCGCTGATGGGTGATGAAGCTTTCTTGCCCGTTTTTACAACCTATCAGGCTGTTTTTGGCGCATATGAAGCTGGTTGGTATCAGCAAAAAGGCTGCAAACCAGAACAGATTCTCATAACGGGTCATCCCCGCTTTGACGACATTTTTAACAGGACACCTATGGACATGTCAGTATTTTATCGAAAGCTGGCCTTTCACCCGTCTAAAAAAATCGTTTTGATCGCGACACAGCCTTTCTCCGAGGAATTTTATTCAAGTGTGTTAGATGAGCTTTCCACGCAAAAACAGCTGCAAATCATCATTAAACCTCACCCATGGGAAATTGGAAAAAACAAGCTGGATCTGTATCATGCGGCGGCAAAAAAACATAAAGCATGCAGAGTCATCAAAAAAGAGCTGGATCTGTACGATATTCTGATGTATGCTGACGCCGCTGTGACACAAACCTCAACGGTGGGCCTTGAAGCCATGCTGTTTCAAAAGCCCGCACTGATCGGGAAATCCACCGGAAACCGCACGTATCCGTATTACGAGTCTCTTGGCGATTTTTTATTTGAAAAACCGGAGGAATTAGCGCGCACCCTGATTGAGGTTCTTCAAAATCCCGCCATGTATCAGAAGGCAGAAGCGGCGCGTCTGTCATTTACGGCTTCTAATTACCCGGTTACTGAGTCAACACTCGCCTTGTTTTCGGAACTGAAAGCAAAAACAGGGGTTGATTACAGGCGGGATCATTCTGAATAAAACGATAGGAGCGCAAAGAAATGGTGCAAAAGAGAAATCATTTTCTTCCTTATTCCTTGCCGCTGATCGGAAAGGAAGAAATTCAGGAGGTCACAGAAACGCTTGAATCCGGATGGCTTTCCAAAGGCCCGAAGGTTCAGCAGTTTGAAAAGGAGTTTGCCGCGTTTGTCGGAGCTAAGCACGCCGTGGCGCTGAATTCATGTACCGCTGCTTTATTTTTGGCTTTAAAAGCAAAAGGGGTCGGACCGGGTGATGAAGTCATCACCTCTCCACTGACGTTCAGCTCAACCGCCAATACGATTATTCATACCGGAGCAACGCCGGTGTTTGCGGATATAGATGAAAAGACGCTTAACATTGATCCGGAAAAGCTTGAGGCGGCGATCACACCGCGGACGAAAGCCGTTGTACCCGTCCACTTTGGCGGGCAGTCCTGTGACATGGACGCGATTTTAGCCATTGCTCAAACACACGGTCTATTTGTGCTCGAGGATGCGGCGCATGCAGTATACACCACTTATAAGCAGAGAATGATCGGCTCCATCGGGGATGCGACAGCATTCAGCTTCTACGCGACCAAAAACCTGGCGACAGGGGAAGGCGGCATGCTGACGACGGATGATGAGGAGCTTGCTGACAAAATCAGGGTTCTGAGCCTTCACGGCATGAGCAAAGGCGCGTGGAACCGTTATTCTTCAAATGGCAGCTGGTACTATGAGGTCGAGTCGCCCGGCTACAAAATGAACATGTTTGATCTGCAGGCGGCGCTCGGGCTTCATCAGCTGAAACGGCTGGATGACATGCAAAAACGGAGAGAAGAGATCGCGGGTCAGTATCAAGCTGCTTTTCAGCAAATCCCGGGGCTGATCACGCCGTTTGTTCATAACGAAGGACGGCACGCCTGGCATTTATATGTCCTGCAAGTTGATGAAAAAAAGGCTGGCGTCACTCGGGATGAAATAATTACGGCTCTAAAGGATGAATACAATATCGGGACCAGTGTTCATTTTATCCCAGTGCATATTCATCCGTATTATCAAAAGGAATTCGGGTTTAAGGAAACAGACTACCCGCTCGCCATGAAGTATTACAAACGCACCCTGTCACTCCCGCTGTATCCATCAATGTCTGACGAAGATGTCAACGATGTGATAGAGGCCGTGCGGGACATCGCAAAAGGGGCTGGTTAGGTGTATACGATAAAAGAGAATGTTTCCAAAGAGGCGATCATGGAATTTCTCCAAAGCAAACAGATGACACTTGACGGGTCGTATCAATTTTCGATCGGACTATTTGAAAACAGCCAGCTTCAAGGTGTGATGCTGTATGAAGACGCTCTTTGGGAAAGCAAAATGCTTCAGAAAAAAGTCATGAACGTAAAGCTTCTCGCGGCTAACAGCACAGGACAGCTAAAACAGCTATTTCAGGCCTTTTATTCTGTTCGGCAAACGGATGAAACGGATTTTGTGTTTGTGCGTGTACCGGCAGAGGATATCGGAGCAGTACATGTCATTCAGCAGCAGCCGTCCTCTTATTTTGTCGGCAGTTTGCTTAAACTGGCGAAGGCCCCGTCTATATATGAAAAAACGCCGCCATTTTTTGAACTGGTTCAGCCTGAGCCTGGAGACACCGAAGAGATTTGCCAGTTAGCCAGCAACGCATTTATGAAAAGCAGATATTTTCACGATCCTTATCTCAGCCGTGAGGCGGCGAACAAAATCTTTCAAGAGTGGACACGAAACAATCTGATGGGGAGAGCGGATATCAATATTGCCGCTAAATATAATGGGGAAATAATCGGCTACCTGCAAGGTTTATCAAAAGGTGATGAGTATGCGCTTGATTTGATGGCTGTGAAGCCGGGGTATGAAGGCAAGCGTATCGCGTTTCATTTATTGGCGAATCTCATAGAACAACCGGAGACGCTGAAGCATAAAACGGTAACAGCGGGGACGCAGCTTCATAATGTCAGAGCGATCCGCCTATATGAAAGAATGGGCTTCACCGCTGTTCAATCATATTACTATTATCACATTTGGCCGGGCAAGGAGGCGAAATAATGGCGGGTTTTCAGATTGCAAACAAAACTGTCGGCAAAGATGCTCCCGTTTTTATCATTGCCGAGGCAGGAATTAATCATGACGGAAAATTGGATCAGGCCTTTGCACTGATTGATGCCGCGGCGGAAGCGGGTGCAGATGCCGTGAAATTTCAAATGTTCCAGGCTGATAAGATGTATCAAAAGGATCCTGGATTATACAAAACGGCTGCGGGCAATGATGTATCAATTTTTTCTCTCGTTCAGTCCATGGAATTGCCCGCGGAGTGGATTAATCCGCTTTTGGACTACTGTCGCAAGAAACAGGTGATCTTTTTAAGCACGGTGTGTGATGAAGGATCAGCTGATCTGCTGCTTTCCACTTCTCCAAGTGCTTTTAAAATCGCATCCTATGAAATTAACCATCTCCCGCTGCTCAAGTACGTCGCCCGCATGAACAGGCCGATGATTTTTTCGACAGCCGGAGCGGAAATTGCTGATATTCATGAGGCTTGGCGCACCATCAGAGCAGAGGGCAACCACGAAATTGCCATTATGCATTGTGTGGCGAAATACCCAGCACCGCCTGAATACAGCAACCTCAGTGTGATCCCGATGCTTGCCGCCGCTTTTCCGGATGCGCTCATCGGTTTTTCGGATCATAGCGAGCACCCGACAGAAGCGCCATGTGCCGCGGTCCGGCTCGGCGCCAGACTGATAGAAAAGCATTTTACTATCGATAAAAACCTGCCGGGGGCTGATCATTCATTTGCATTAAATCCGGATGAATTAAAGGAAATGGTCAAGGCCATCAGGGAAACGGAAGCCGAACTGAAACAAGGCATCAGGAAGCCAGTTTCTGAAAAGCTGCTGGGCAGTTCATACAAAACAACAACTGCCATTGAGGGTGAAATCAGAACATTTGCATACAGGGGAATTTTCACAACGGCTCCGATTCAAAAAGGGGATGCCTTCAGCGAAGACAATATTGCCGTGCTCCGCCCCGGACAAAAGCCTCAGGGGCTGCACCCGAGATTTTTTGAGATATTGACCGGCGGTGTGCGTGCGGTAAGGGACATCCCGGCAGACACAGGCATTACATGGGAAGATATTTTAACGAAGGACAGCCCGTCCCATGGTTGACATACTTTTTATCGTGCAGGCGAGAATGGGATCGGAACGCCTTCCTGGAAAAGTACTGCGTCCGCTTGGCTCGGAGCATTTACTCGATATTCTCGTTCAGCGCGTACGGCAAAGCGCGTTCTATCAAAAGGAGCGCGATAATCTTGTCATCGCTACATCTGACAAAAAAGCCGACGATGTATTAGAGGCACACTGCATCAAGAACGGCATTCGCGTTTTCCGCGGCAGTGAGGAACGGGTTCTCGACAGATTTGCGCAAGTCATAAAGGCAGCGAAACCGGAAGTCGTCATCCGCTTAACGGGGGATAATCCGTTTGTCGATCCAGAGTTGCTCGATATGATGATTTCAGCTCATCTTGATCAAGGCGCGGATTATACGTATATCCTGAACACGCCGTTAGGCATTTGCAGTGAAGCGGTGAGCGCCAAGCTTTTGCTCGATATCAGCGGCATCAAAATGCTGGAGGATAAATACCAAGAGCATGTCACCTTGTATGTCCGGAAACATCCCCATCTTTACCGTTTGCAGTTTTTAGAGGCTCCGGAACAGCTCTGCGCTCCTCAATATCGGCTGACCGTCGATACGGAGGAAGACTATCAATTGGTCTCAGCCCTCTATCAAAAAGCAGGCGAGCGCCCTGATGTCTCGGCTGCAGAGTTAATCAGCCTGCTGAACCAGCACCCTGATCTGGCGGCGATGAACGGTATGACAAAGCAAAAAGAGGTTGAGTAGCATGCATATCGGGATATTCGCAGACGGCGGGTTCGAGAAAGGAATGGGGCACGCCGTTCGAATGAAAAGGCTTGCGGAAGAACTCAAACACCGCTGTTCCATTACGTTTTACACAAATGACGAGGCTGAACAATTTCTTCAAGAAGAGTACTGGCAGGTCATCGTAAAACCGGAGCTTCAGCAAAATGAATGTATTCTCCGGGAAATAAACGATAAAAAGCTCGATCTGCTTTTATTCGATATTCTTGGTGCACCTGTCGATGTATTAACAAAAATAAAAGCAGACACAGATGCCAAAATCGTTCTGTTCGAAGAAAAAAATGAGAAAGCGATAGGTCAAAGTGATGCGGTCATTAACGGAATTTACGGCGATGTCAGAAGCAAGGTTTACGATCAGGGAAACACCCGTGTCTATGAAGGCCCGGATTATCTTATTCTCCACCCTGCCTTTCAAGCCGCAAGAGCTGATTACGCACTTAAGGAAGACTGCCGCAATATCCTTGTTGCATTAGGAGGAAGCGATCCAAAGCAGCTTGTTTTTAAAGTGATAGCAGCGGCCGATCAGCTCCCGGACAGGAAAGAAAAGAAAATGATTTTTATCATGGGCAGCGCTTCACCGCATCAAGAGGCGGTCCGTAAATTGATTCAAAACAAACCCCAATACGCACTAATCGAGCAGACAAATGACATGGCTATGTTTATGAAGCAAGCAGATGCAGCCATTGTCGCCGGCGGCATCTCGCTTTATGAAGCGATCTGTATCGGCGTGCCGTGCCTCGTGCTTTCTCAGGTTGCCCATCAAACCGCAACCGCTGCAAAATTTGCGGAACATGGCGCCGCTCTTGATCTCGGCCTGGGAGAGAATGTATCCGTCGAAAAGCTTGCTTATCATATGTCACAAATATTCAGCAGCTATCCTCTCCGTCTTTCTCTGCACGAGGGAGGAAGGCCGCTCGTAGATGGAAAAGGAATGAAACGGGTATCAGCCATTCTTTATGATTTGCTTGATGATAAGATATAAAAATGCACGTAAGGAAGTGTTAATGTGAAAGGTGTCATTTTAGCCGGAGGAAACGGCTCACGCCTTATGCCCTTAACCAAAGCCGTCAACAAGCATTTGCTTCCTGTAGGCCCTTATCCGATGATTTACTGGTCGATAATGAAGCTTGAGGAAGCCGGAATTAAAGAGATTTTACTCATCAGCCAAAAAGAGCACATGCCGCAGTTTTATAAGCTGCTGGGAAGCGGGGAGGAGCTTGGCGTCTCCGTCACTTATCAAGTGCAGCCCGACGCATCGGGAATTTCAGATGGGTTATCATATGCAAAACGCTTTACCGGAAAGGAGCCTTTCATTTTATTATTAGGTGATAATATATTCGAAGATTCATTAAAGCCTTATACGGAGCGATTTCAACAGCAGGGAAAAGGGGCGAAAGTGCTTCTGAAAGAAGTGGATGATCCAGAACGTTTTGGGATTGCTGAGATTGATGAGAAAAACAAACACATTCGATCCATTATTGAAAAACCTGCACATCCGCCGACCAACCTTTGTGTAACCGGCATTTACATGTATGATGCAGAGGTGTTTTCGTATATTGAACAAATATCACCATC
This sequence comes from Bacillus sp. AF23, assembly GCF_020861455.1. Taxonomy (NCBI): domain Bacteria; kingdom Bacillati; phylum Bacillota; class Bacilli; order Caryophanales; family Bacillaceae; genus Bacillus; species Bacillus sp. AF23. The sequence continues at coordinate 29,259 of NZ_JAJHVY010000037.1, read as the reverse complement.
CAAGCGCGGCGAGCTGGAAATCACCGATGTAAATAATTTATACATTGAAAACAGCAAGCTTACGTATGATGTGTTATCGGGCTGGTGGGTCGATGCAGGAACACACGAATCTCTTTATCTCGCCTCCCGGCTGGTACATCAGGCTTTACAGAAAGGACAGGACGAATAGCTATGGCAAAATCATATTTCATTACAGGCGGGGCCGGATTCATAGGGCTCACATTTACAAAGCTCATGCTGAAGGAAACGGATGCGCGCATTACCGTTCTAGATAAATTAACGTATGCCAGCCACCCGCAGGAAATCGAAAAACTAAAGGGAAACAGCCGGTTTCGGTTTGTAAAAGGGGATATCAGCATTCAGGAGGATATCGACCGGGCGTTTGACGAGACCTATGACGCCGTGATTCATTTCGCCGCGGAATCGCATGTAGACAGAAGCATCTCCCAAGCGGAGCCGTTTATCACAACGAATGTCATGGGCACATATCGTCTGGCTGAGGCAGTCTTACAAGGAAAAGCCAAAAAGCTGATTCATATTTCAACAGACGAGGTGTACGGGGATTTAGAAGCGAATGATCCCGCATTTACGGAAACAACGCCGCTTTCTCCTAACAACCCTTATTCCGCGAGCAAAGCGAGCTCTGACCTTCTTGTTCTATCGTATGTGAAAACACACAAACTGCCGGCTATTATTACACGCTGCAGCAACAATTACGGACCATATCAGCATAGTGAAAAAATGATCCCAACGATTATCCGCCATGCAAAACAAGGCTTGCCGGTTCCGCTCTACGGCGACGGACTTCAGATCAGAGACTGGCTTTTTGCAGAGGACCATTGCCGCGCCATCAAGCTTATTTTAGAAAAAGGAACCGACGGTGAGGTGTATAATATCGGCGGCGGAAATGAACGCACCAATAAAGAGCTGGCGAGTTTCATCATGAAACATTTGGGCTGTGAGGAATTGTTTGCTCACGTCGAAGACCGAAAAGGGCATGACAGGCGCTACGCGATCAATGCGTCAAAGCTGAAAAATGAGCTTGGCTGGCGGCAGGAAGTGCCGTTTGAAGAAGGCATTGCGCGCACGATTCGCTGGTATACAGACAATGACCGATGAGAAGGTGATCCGATTGACAAAGGTATTGGTAACCGGTGCGGGCGGACAGCTTGGCTTGGAGCTGTGCCGCCAGCTGAAGCAAGCCGGATATGAGGTCATTGCGTTAACAAAGCAGATGATGAACATCGCCGATCAGCGTTCTGTACGGCATTCGTTCGGGCATTATCAGCCGGATATCGTGGTCAATACCGCCGCGTTTACCTCCGTCGACAAATGCGAGACGGAGCTGGATAAAGCATACTTGATCAACGGAGTTGGCGCTTATTACACAGCGCTGGAGTCATCCCGCATCGGAGCGCAATATGTTCATATCAGCACGGATTATGTATTTGACGGGAAGGGGACCCAGCCATACAGGGAAGACGGCCACCTTGACCCGAACACCATCTACGGTAAAAGTAAAAAACTCGGAGAAGAGCTGATCCAGTTAGCAAGAACCGACAGCACGATCATCAGAACATCGTGGGTGTATGGACAAAGCGGCAGCAATTTTGTTCATACGATGCTGAAGCTCGCGGAAACAAAACAAGAGCTGCGGGTTGTGAACGATCAAATCGGCTCGCCGACCTATACCAAGGATTTGGCGGAAGCGATCATCAAGCTATTCAGTCATCCGCCGGGTATCTACCATATCAGCAATTCAGGCATATGCAGCTGGTATGAGTTCGCAAAGGCCATTATGGAAGAAAGCGGGCTGAACACAACGATTACGCCCGTGACGACAGAGGAATACGGGAATTCGACACCCCGGCCGGCTTACTCTGTGCTGAGCCACCGGGCCATTGAAGAAGCCGGCATACGCCCGCGCCACTGGCGGGAAGCTTTACGGGAATTTTTGCAGGAAAGGAGCAGTGCGCGTGATTGAAGGAGTCAAGGTTAAGAAGCTGACAAAGCATTGTGATGACAGAGGTTTTTTTGCCGAACTGGTTCGCGATGATGAGAACCTTCTAGAGCATTTTGGGCAGGCGTCTTGGTCCAAAAGCTATCCGGGTGTGATTAAAGCGTTTCATTATCACGAGAAGCAGGACGATCTCTGGTTCTTCCCGACCGGCCACGCTCAGGTTGTCCTTTACGACCTGCGGGAGGATTCAGAAACAAAAGGAGAAACCGATGTCTATTATATGGGAGAAGACAACCCGATGCTGTTATTGATTCCAAAAGGCGTCGCTCACGGATACAGAGTGCTGGGCGAAACGCCGCTGACAATTATCTATTTTACGACAACCTCGTATAACCCTGCTCAGCCCGATGAAAAAAGAATCCCATGGAATGATGAGACAATCGGTTTTAACTGGAATACCGAATTTAAATAAATCATAGAGCAGTTATCCATCGAAGATCATGAGGCATCTTCGACTTTTTTTGTCCTGTTTTGATATCAGGACAAAAGACAGGGATAACAGCCGCATATTTTACTAGATACGGATCAGAAACAGTCTATTAGCATCTTGTGTATATAGGATGAATTTATTACATCATGCCAAGTGTTAATATTCGCAAAAAAACATTTACTTCCATGGAAAATGGTGATAGATTAACTTTTAAGAAAAAGAAATGGTAATTCGCGAGTTACGGTAAAACGCTTTTTCTGCAGAGGACGCTCTGGCCAAATTCCAACCGTGATTTGAGGAGGAAATGTCATGTTAAAAAGAACTTCATTCGTATCTTCATTTTTCATCAGTTCAGCTGTCCTGCTATCAATCTTGCTTCCTTCAGGCCAAGCGCATGCACAGTCTGCATCAATTGAGGCAAAAACCGTAAACAGTACAAAAGAATGGACGACTTCAGATATTGAAGTGACTTATAAACCAAACGCAGTGCTTTCTCTGGGAGCAGTCGAGTTTCAATTTCCTGACGGATTCCACGCGACAACAAGAGATTCTGTGAATGGAAGAACACTGAAAGAAACACAGATTTTAAACGATGGAAAAACGGTCAGGCTCCCGCTTACTCTTGATTTGTTAGGGGTGTCTGAATTCGATCTTGTCATGGTGCGCAAAACGCTTCCGCGTGCAGGCACATACACGATTAAAGGCGATGTGGTAAACGGTCTGGGAATCGGCAGTTTTTATGCTGAAACGCAGCTGGTTATCGACCCTCGTTAATATCAATAGAAATGATCAGGGGCTGGTGTGATATCAGCCTCTTTTTTTGTATGGTTAAAAAACTGGTACGAATCTTGCATGTAGATAAGGGTGAACCCAATCAAGAAAGGAATTGATCGATTACAGTTTTTTAAAAGCGCTTACATTTTTCTGAAGATAAAAATATGATGAGGTGAAAAAACATGTCAGAAAAACAAATCACAAAGGATGGAGAAAAAGAAGCTCTCAATTTATTTCTGTCTACGCAAGCGATCATAAAGGAAGCCCTGCGGAAATTGGGCTATCCGAGCGAAATGTATGAATTAATGAAAGAGCCGATGAGAATGCTCACTGTACGAATTCCGGTGAAAATGGATAACGGCAGTGTGAAAGTGTTTACAGGCTATCGTTCACAGCACAATGACGCGGTCGGCCCGACAAAAGGGGGCGTGCGTTTTCATCCCGAGGTGAATGAAGAGGAAGTAAAGGCGTTATCGATTTGGATGACGCTCAAATGCGGGATCACGAATTTGCCGTACGGCGGCGGAAAGGGCGGCATTATTTGTGATCCGCGGACGATGTCGTTTGGAGAGTTGGAACGGCTGAGCCGGGGGTATGTCCGCGCCATCAGCCAGTTAGTCGGCCCGACAAAGGATATTCCCGCGCCCGATGTATACACCAATTCGCAAATTATGGCGTGGATGATGGACGAATACAGCCGGCTTCGGGAATTCGATTCCCCGGGTTTTATCACAGGAAAACCGCTCGTTTTAGGCGGCTCACAGGGCCGGGAAACAGCAACCGCTCAAGGCGTAACCATTTGTATAGAAGAAGCGGTTAAGAAAAAAGGAATCAAGCTGCAAAACGCGCGCATCATCATACAGGGCTTTGGGAACGCCGGCAGTTTTCTGGCTAAATTTATGCATGATGCCGGCGCCAAGGTTATCGGGATTTCGGATGCCCACGGCGGGCTGTACAACCCGGATGGCCTCGATATTCCTTATTTGCTCGATAAGCGGGACAGTTTCGGAATGGTCACCAATTTATTTACAGATGTCATCACAAATGAAGAGCTGCTCGAACAAGAATGCGATATTTTAGTGCCGGCGGCTATTTCAAATCAAATCACAGCCAAAAACGCCCATAACATTAAGGCCTCAATTGTGGTCGAAGCGGCTAACGGGCCGACGACAATCGACGCGACAAAGATTTTGAATGAAAAAGGCGTACTCCTGGTGCCGGATATACTGGCGAGTGCAGGCGGCGTAACGGTTTCTTACTTTGAATGGGTTCAAAACAACCAAGGATATTATTGGGCAGAAGAAGAGGTTGCTGAAAAGCTGCGAAACGTGATGGTCAATTCATTTGAAACGATTTATCAGACCGCGGCCGCACACAAAGTCGATATGCGCTTGGCGGCTTACATGACGGGCATCAGAAAATCTGCAGAGGCGTCTCAATTCCGCGGATGGGTTTAGGGGGGATAATCCCCCTTTCTCCTGCAAAATCATTTTGCATTTTTGTTTGCATATGGCATGAAAATCGCAAAATGATTTTGCGCGTTATATTTATAAAAGGAAAAATGTTTAGATTTCTGACAAAGTTCTCTGTGATTCTACAAGTTTTTTTGTGAAAAGACGAAATATTGGTACGAATCTTGCTTTTATATTCGTATGAAGACATATTACATAACGAGGGGGATTACATATGACCGTTTCATATGCGCACGAACCATTCACTAATTTTAAGGAAGCAAAGAATAAAACAGCCTTTCAAGAATCACTGGCCTTTGTAAATACTCAGCTCGGCAAGCATTATCCGCTTGTCATTAATGGAGAAAAGATCGAAACGGATCGTAAAATTGTTTCGATTAATCCGGCCAATAAGGAAGAAGTGATCGGCTGCGCCTCAACGGCTAATCAAGAGCTTGCTGAAAAAGCGATGCAATCGGCGTTACAGGCATTTGAATCGTGGAAAAAACAAAGACCGGAGCACCGCGCGAATATCCTTTTTAAAGCTGCGGCTATTTTGCGCAGAAGAAAGCATGAATTTTCAAGCTATCTTGTAAAGGAAGCGGGAAAACCGTGGAAGGAAGCAGATGCTGACACAGCGGAAGCAATAGACTTTTTAGAATACTACGCGCGCCAAATCTTAAAGCTGAAGAACGGAGCTCCGGTAAAGAGCCGGGCAGGCGAGTACAATCAATATCATTATGAAGCGCTTGGCGTCGGCATTGTCATTTCGCCATTTAATTTCCCGCTCGCCATTATGGCAGGGACTGCTGCGGCTGCGATTGTTACGGGGAATACGATCTTGCTGAAGCCGGCAGATGCTGCGCCAGTAGTGGCTGCTAAATTTGTCGAGGTGATGGAGGAAGCGGGTTTGCCAAACGGCGTTCTCAATTACATTCCGGGAGACGGAGCGGAAATTGGTGATTTCTTAGTAGAACACCCTAAAACAAGATTTGTATCATTTACAGGCTCCCGTGCGGTCGGCTGCCGGATTTACGAGCGTGCCGCAAAAGTGCAGCCGGGCCAAAAATGGCTGAAACGCGTGATTGCTGAAATGGGCGGGAAAGACACAGTGCTTGTCGACAAAGATGCCGATTTGGATCTTGCTGCCTCTTCTATCGTTTACTCCGCATTCGGGTACTCAGGGCAAAAATGTTCAGCGGGTTCCCGTGCAGTGATTCATCAGGATGTCTATGATGAAGTCGTAGAAAAAGCAGTTGCGCTGACCAAAACGCTGACAGTCGGAAGTCCGGAAGATCCTGATACGTATATGGGGCCTGTGATTCATGAAGCTTCCTACAATAAAGTCATGAGCTACATTGAAATCGGCAAGTCTGAAGGCAAGCTTTTGGCCGGCGGAGAAGGCGATGATTCAAAAGGCTACTTTATTCAGCCGACGATCTTTGCAGATGTTGATGAACATGCGCGTCTCATGCAGGAAGAAATCTTCGGGCCGGTTGCTGCCATCTGCAAAGCGCGTGATTTCGACCATATGCTTGAGATTGCAAATAACACAGAATACGGACTGACAGGCGCTCTGCTGACGAAAAACCGTGCGCACATTGAACGGGCTCGCGAGGATTTTCATGTCGGAAACTTATACTTTAACAGAGGCTGTACCGGAGCTATTGTCGGCTATCAGCCATTCGGCGGGTTTAATATGTCCGGAACAGACTCAAAAGCAGGAGGTCCGGATTATTTAATTCTTCATATGCAGGCGAAAACAACGTCCGAAGCGTATTAATTGAGAAAACCGAAATAGTGCGATTGTTTTTAGATCGCACTATTTACATGTTTGGATGAGGGGGATGATGTATGCTCTATACAAAAATCAGTCACATGCCGCCGGCAGAACGGGTTGAGACACTGACAAAGTCTTTGGTCAGCCTCAGCAGTGTAAACGGCACCATCGGCGAAGGGACGAAAGCAGATTTTATCAAAGAAGTCATCATGAGCTATCCTTACTTTCAGGAACATCCTTGCCATGTATGGGAACAGGCTATTCCTAATGACCCGTATAACCGGAAAAATATTTTTGCGTTTGTGGAAGGCAGCGGGGAAAGCCGGAATACTGTCATTTATCACGCCCACTTGGATACGGTGGGAATTGAAGATTTCGGCCCGCTTAAGGATATCGCTTTTGATTCTGGAAAATTGGCTGAGTATTTCTCCAACTACGACTTTGATGAAGACGTTCAGCGGGACGCCAAGTCGGGTGAGTGGATGTTCGGCAGAGGCTCTGTCGACATGCAAAGCGGCATCGCGGTGCATTTGTCCAATCTCCTGCACTTTTCAGAGAACCCCAAAGCATTGCCGGGAAATCTATTATTTATGGCAAACCCGGATGAAGAAAGTCAGCATGCCGGTATTCTCGCCAGTATTTCTGAGCTGAACCGATTAAAAAAGGAGAAACAGATTCAGTATCTGGCTGCCATTAATACCGATTTTATTACGCCGCTGTGCGATGGTGATGCAACAAGATATATCTATACCGGAGCCGCTGGAAAGCTGCTGCCTTGCTTTTATATATCCGGCCGGGAAGTGCATGTCGGAGACACGCTTGCGGGCATCGATCCAAATCTCATTTCTTCTGAAATCACAAGACGCATCCACAACAATATTCAATTAGCAGAAAAGATTGAAGGCGAATTGGTTCTGCCCCCATCCTGCTTGTACCAGCGTGATAACAAGGAATCCTATAACGTCCAAACCGCCGTCAGCAGCTATTTGTATTTCAATTATTTTATCTATGAAAAAACAGCAAAGGAAGTCATGGACCAGCTTACCCAAGTCGCTGAGGAGGCGTGCCGGGACACAGAGCGAAAATTATCAGATTATTATGAAGAATACCTGAAGCGAACAAATCTTCCGAAGAGACATTTGTCTTGGGATATTCAAGTCTTCAGTGTGGATCAATACATGGAAAAGCTAAGAAGCCGCGGCGTCGATCCTGAGCAGTGTATAGAGCAAGCATTCAAAGCCAATGAGCACCTTGAACTGCGCATGAGATGTTTTCATGCAATTGAAGAACTCCAAAAGCTTGATCCCGATCAGGGCGCAAAAGTCATTCTGTTTTATGCTCCTCCTTATTTACCGCATAACTATTTAAAAGAAGAAAGCACAAGAGACCAGCTATTGCAGCATGTGATCAAAGAAGCGGTGGACAAAATTGCCGAAACGACAGGCGAAACCTTTGTTTTCAAAAAGTTTTTCCCTTACTTGGCAGACGGCAGCTTTTTATCGCTGCATGAAACCGATGACGAAATTAATTCCTTTATCAGAAACTTCCCGGGGTGGGAGATGATTGGAACCATTCCGTTCAAAGACATACGGAAACTGAACATTCCTTCCATTAACATGGGTGTATACGGGAAAGATGGACATAAATGGACTGAAAGAGTATACAAGCCGTACACATTTCATGTATTGCCTGATCTGATACAGCAGACCACTGTTCACCTTTTGCAAAGCTATCGGATGAATATCAGCACAAAAGAGCCGAAGGGAGAAGGATGATGCAGGATCATAAAAACGAATTGCAGCGCAGTATGAAAAGCCGGCATTTGTTTATGATTGCCTTGGGCGGCGTCATCGGCACCGGTCTGTTTTTAGGTTCCGGCTTTACGATCAGCCAGGCGGGTCCTCTCGGAGCCATTGCCGCCTATATGATTGGCGGATTTTTAATGTATCTGGTCATGCTTTGTTTAGGGGAGCTGGCTGTCGCCATGCCGGTGGCCGGGTCGTTTCAAGCCTACGCCACAAAGTTTTTGGGGCCGTCGACAGGTTTTATGATCGGCTGGCTGTATTGGTTCAGCTGGGCGAATACAGTCGGCTTGGAGCTAACGTCAGCGGGCATTTTGATGCAAAGATGGCTGCCCTCCGTGCCGATCTGGATATGGTGTCTCGTTTTCGGTGTTATCATCTTTTTGATTAATGTGCTGTCTGTCCGAAGCTTTGCGGAAATGGAATTTTGGTTTTCGAGCATCAAAGTGACAGCGATCATATTATTTATCGTGATCGGCGGGTGCGCCGTGTTTGGCTTGATTGATTTTAAAGGCGGTCAGGAATCGCCTTTTCTATCTCATTTCATGACTGATAAAGGACTGTTTCCAAATGGCGTGCTGGCTGTTATGTTTACGCTGGTTATGGTCAATTTCTCATTTCAGGGGACAGAGCTGGTCGGAATTGCGGCAGGGGAGAGTGAAAGTCCGGAAAAGACACTGCCAAAGTCCATTCGAAATGTCATCTGGCGAACGCTGTTTTTCTTTGTGCTGGCTATGTTCGTCTTGGTTGCCATTCTGCCGTATGAAACGGCTGGGGTGATTGAGAGTCCGTTTGTAGCGGTGCTTGATCAGATCGGCATCCCATTTGCGGCTGATATGATGAACTTTGTCATATTAACGGCGATTTTATCTGTTGCCAATTCTGGGTTATATGCAGCCTCGCGTATGATGTGGTCGCTTTCAACAAACAAAATGGGCCCGGCCCTTTTAACGAGACTGACCAAAAAAGGGGTGCCGATCAATGCCCTGCTGATTACGATTGGGATTTCCGGCTGTTCGCTGCTGACTAGCGTCATGGCTGCAGAAACCGTTTATTTGTGGTGTATATCAATCTCTGGCATGGTGACAGTTGTCGCGTGGATGTCCATTTGCGCCTCGCAATTTTTCTTTCGCAGGCGGTTCCTCGCTGAAGGCGGAAACGTGAACGACCTGGAATTCAGAACCCCTCTTTATCCGTTGGTGCCGATTCTTGGATTTGTATTATACGGATGCGTATTGATAAGCCTTATATTCATCCCAGATCAAAGAATCGGCTTGTACTGCGGTGTACCACTCATTATTTTCTGCTATGCGTACTATCATCTGAGCATCAAGAAGCGCTTACAAAATGAACCGCTGAAAAAAGAGCAAACAGAAGCGCAATAGAAGAAGCTCTCCGGGAGACCGGAGAGCTTTTTTACGCGTTACGTCTGACAAGAAACACATAGGATAATATCGAGCACATCAAAGCCGAATATACTCAACGCCATCGGCCATACGTTTTCTACCCCGGCAACACCGGCGAGCGCCGTTGATGGCAAACGGCATGCTGAGCATCTGAGCCGACACACCGTATATGTTTTGCAGGATAAACGGCGAACCGGAAATATACCCAAACATGCCGATCCCGATAAAGGCCTGGCTGAAAGCAAAACCCATAAACGCCCGGCCGCCAAGCAAGTGCCGAAATGTGATCAGCTTTCAGGCAGTGATTCAGGCAATGCGGTCAGAACCGTGACAAAATAAAAACACCCGACCCCGGCCAGCACGATAACACAGTTGACCAGTCAGCAAATTGAAGGATGAATCCTTCCGAAATCGGAGTAACTGTTGAATAACCTTGATTCATCACCTGACCCGACATAAAAAATGCATTACTATAGCATATCCCAGGATATATTTTTGTTTTATTTTAAATTTGAAACAAGAAATTCCTTATTCGTATTTGAATGAAAATAATAAACAGAAAATTATTTTCGTTCGAATTGTAAATTGTAAATAAAGGATGCTAAACTATAATTCAACTTTATTTTAAGATTCCGGAAGAGGTGTTAAGGGAGAATGAACAGTAAACAAAACAATCACATCAAATCAAAACATCATTTTCCGCTATTTCTTGCGCTGGCTTTAACAATGGGCGTATTTGCGGCTGGATCTGAAGAGCTTGTCATTTCACCGCTGCTTCCTGATTTAGCAGATGCCTTCAACTCAGATGTCAGCGTGCTTGCGCTATCTATCAGTATATATGGGATCATGATCTTTATCGGTGCCCCGCTGCTGGTGCCTTTAGGGGATAAATACTCGAGAGAACTGAGTTTAATGCTGGGACTCGTGATCTTTATTATAGGAACCGTGATATGCGCTTTGGCGCAAAATATCTTTTTCTTCTTTTTAGGACGTGCGCTTTCAGGGTTGGCGGCAGGTGCGTTTGTCCCGACCGCTTACGCAGTTGTCGGGGATCGTGTTCCGTATACCTATCGGGGCAAAGTGATGGGTCTGATCGTCTCAAGCTGGTCGCTTGCACTGATTTTCGGTGTGCCGATCGGATCGTTTATAGGCGGCGTCTTACATTGGAGATGGACATTCTGGATTTTCGCCTTGATGGGTGCACTTGTTGTTTTGCTTGTCCTATTTGAAATGCGCCGCCATAACGATAATAAAAGCACCGTCCAGGAGGAAAAAGACGAGCCGGCGGGGACATTTCGAGACGCGCTTAAAGTGCCGCGTGTTCCCGTTTATATCATAATCACTTTGTGCAATATGATTGGTTTTTACGGTATGTATTCGTTTTTAGGCTCTTACCTACAGGACGTTTTTACCGGAGGCAATACGGCTGCCGGCTTATTTATTATGATTTATGGCATCGGGTTTTCCATGAGTGTCTTTACAGGTAAGATTGCCGACCGCATTGGAAAAATGCGCTCTCTGATCATTGCGCTGGCGGTCATCAGCGTTCTGCTGGCTTGTATCGCGTATGCGCCCGCATCAATGCCTCTGTTAATCATCAGTCTATTCATCTGGGGGTTAATGCAAAGCTTGACGGTGACGCTGCTCAGCACCATTTTGAGTGATTGCTCAGAGCGTCATCGCGGGAAAATTATGGCGTTTTACAGCCTTGCCTCAAATTTGGCTGTGACATTAGGTTCTGCTTTGATGGGACCTGTATATGTGGAATACGGGTATGCAGCTGTCGGATTGATTTGCGCCATCATGACAGTGCTCGGTTTTGTGCTCAGTGTATTCGCCTATAAAAAGTACGGAAAGCATGAGCAGAAAGCAGATCATTCCTTATCCCAATAAACAAAGTTTCTAAAATCCTATAACAAAAAACCCTTTCTTAAGGGTTTTTCTGTTTGTATGGGAATAATTATCAGTATTTTCAAAAAATGTTGACAGTTCGATCTCTGCTGGATAAAATTTACTTAAAATTTAAAAGATTGGTTGGTGCTCATGATTATATTGGATAATAGCATTCAGACAAAAAACAAAGCTTATTCAATATCAAAACTGATTACAGTCAACACGCTCGGCCCAGAAGGGACAAGCAGTGAGTACGCAGCAAAACATTTCATCTCTAATTTTACTCTTCTCCAAGGGCTAAACAGTAAATTATCTTTGCATGATACATTTGAATCATGCATCGAAAGGACTCTTCAAAGCCCGCTGGAATACACCATCGTTCCACATGCTTATGACGGCATTAAACATTTCTACATGAGGCCGGATTTGCAGCTTTTGCAAATCTTCAGGTGCGATACACCGATGTACGGCCTGGCTGTCCGTCCTGATTTCACATTCAGCGACGACATGCTTGACACATCTGTTATTGTTTCACACCCATCACCTATCAATTTAATTAAATATTTTACCCGCAAAGACGTCAGGTTCGAGCTGGTCAACTCAACCAGCGCCGCAGCAAAAAAAGTAAAAGAAGGTCTTTCTGACATTGCTTTAACCAATGAACTGGCAAGACAAAAATACGGGCTCAAATTTGTTAAGACATTTAAAAGCATTCCTATGAGCTGGTCATTATTCGGAAAAGGAGACGTTGATTATGAAAACTGAACAAGATGTGAAGGAGATTTATTTCCCGACACCAAAATTAATAGAGTGGGAGAACGGAGTGAGACAGTATTCCACCGTCCGCGGCGATACTGAAGTGCTAATGTCTTACGTTCCGCCGCATACGAACGTTGAACCGCATCAGCACAAGGAAGTCCAAATCGGCATGGTCGTTTCTGGCGAGCTGATGATGACTGTCGGAGATGTGACGAGAAAGATGACTGCTTTGGAATCTGCGTATATCGCGCCGCCGCATGTGCCTCACGGGGCAAGAAACGACACGGACCAAGAAGTCATTGCTATTGATATCAAGCGGCTGAAAGCTGATGAAACATATACAAGTCCTGAGGACTATTTTTTGAATATTTTCAAAACAAGAGACCTATTGCCGGGCATGGAAGTCACGTTCTTTGTTGAGGACTGGGTGGAGATCATGCTGGCCAAAATCCCTGGAAATGGCGGAGAAATGCCTTTCCATAAACATAAGAATGAACAAATCGGCATCTGCATTGGCGGCGGATACGACATGACCGTCGAAGGCTGCACAGTCGATATGACATTCGGCACAGCCTATTTCTGTGAGCCGCGGGAAGATCACGGCGCCATCAACCGTTCCGAAAAAGAATCAAAATCGATTAATATCTTCTTCCCGCCGCGCTACAACAGAGCAAAAGCAAAAAAAATAAAGGCGGATGAGTGATCATGAACCTCACCGATAAAACCGTCCTCATAACAGGAGGCGCATCAGGCATCGGCTATGCCGCGGTTCAAGCTTTTTTGAACCAGCAGGCAAATGTGGTTGTGGCGGATATTGATGCAGCACAGGGAGAAGTCATGGTCCGGCAAGAAAATAGTGACCGGCTGCACTTTGTGCAAACAGATATAACAGACGAAGCTGCCTGCCAGCACGCTGTTCAATCGGCAATTGATACATTCGGAGGATTAGATATTTTAATTAATAATGCGGGGATCGAAATCGTGGCGCCTATTCATGAGATGGAGCTGAGCGATTGGAATAAGGTGCTCCAAGTCAATCTGACGGGCATGTTTTTAATGAGCAAGCACGCACTCAGGCATATGCTGGCTGCCGGCAAAGGCAATATCATTAATACGTGCTCTGTCGGCGGAGTCGTGGCATGGCCTGATATCCCGGCATATAACGCCAGCAAAGGCGGCGTGTTGCAGCTGACAAGGTCAATGGCTGTTGATTACGCCAAACATCAAATCCGCGTTAATTGTGTATGTCCGGGGATTATTGATACGCCATTAAATGAGAAATCCTTTATGGAAAATAATGAAGGCACACTTGAAGAAATCAAGAAAGAAAAGGCGAAGGTGAATCCGATGCTAAAACTTGGAAAACCTGAAGAAATAGCAAACGTTATGCTGTTTTTAGCCTCTGATTTATCAAGCTACATGACCGGAAGCGCCATCACCGCAGACGGAGGATATACCGCACAATAGAGAGAGAAGGAGTGTTTTACATATGGAGAGAAAAACAGTTTTGGTTATCGCTGATCTTGGAGGCTGCCCGCCGCATATGTTTTATCAAAGCGCAGCTGAAAAATATAACCTGGTCAGCTTTATTCCGAGACCATTTGCCATTACAGCTTCCCATGCGGCACTTATTGAAAAATACTCGGTCGCGGTCATAAAGGATAAAGATTATTTTCAGAGTATCACAGATTTCGAACATCCCGATTCCATTTACTGGGCGCATGAGGATCATGACAAACCCGAAGAAGAGGTAGTCGAGCAAATCGTCAAGGTTGCCGAAATGTTTGGAGCGGAAGCCATCACAACAAACAATGAATTATTCATCGCTCCGATGGCGAAAGCCTGTAAGCGTCTCGGCTTAAGAGGAGCGGGTGTACAAGCTGCCGAAAATGCCAGAGATAAAAATAAAATGAGGGCAGCGTTTAATAAAGCCGGGGTCAAAACAATCAAAAACAAACGGGTCACAACCCTTGAAGATTTCCGCTCCGCGCTGAAAGACATCGGCACGCCGCTCATCTTAAAACCGACATATTTGGCGAGTTCAATCGGCGTGACGCTGATTACAGACACCAAAACAGCAGAAGCCGAGTTTAACAGAGTCAATGATTTCCTGAAATCCATTAATGTGCCGAAGGCGGTAACGTTTGAAGCTCCGTTTATTGCGGAGGAATTTTTACAGGGAGAATACCCGGACTGGTATCAAACTGAGGGATACTCCGACTATATCAGCATAGAAGGGATCATGGCGGATGGAGAATATTTTCCAGTCGCGATTCATGACAAAACACCGCAAATTGGATTTACGGAAACATCGCATATCACGCCGTCCATCTTGGATGATGAAGCGAAAAAGATCATTATTGAAGCGGCCAAAAAAGCAAATGAAGGGCTTGGGCTGGAAAACTGCGCGACACATACAGAAATCAAGTTAATGAAAAATAGAGAAGCCGGTTTAATAGAGTCTGCGGCCAGGTTCGCCGGATGGAATATGATCCCGAATATTAAAAAGGTCTTCGGCGTCGACATGGCGCAATTATTGCTGGATGTTCTCTGTTTCGGAAAAGACGCCGATCTTCCGGATGGATTGCTGGAGCAAGAACCTTGCTATATCGCCGACTGTCATTTGTACCCGGAGCATTTCAAACAAAACGGGCAGCTTCCTGAAGCGGCGGAGGATATGATCATTGAATCCATCAACATTCCGGATGGGCTGCTGAAGGGAGATACGGAACTTGTTTCTTTCTCGGCTGCGGCACCAGGTACGACTGTTGATTTGCGCCTGTTTGAAGCCTTTAATTCCATTGCCGCATTTGAACTGAAAGGCAGCAATTCCCAGGATGTAGCCGATTCAATTAAACACATCCAGCAGCATGCGAAGCTGACTGCGAAGTATGTGCTGCCGGTATGAAACAGTTAAAGCCAAATTCTAAATACTTGCTTTACGGGCAGGCGCTTTCGTTTATGGGAGACTATTGTGTTCTCCCGGCCCTGCTCATTTTGTCTACATATTATCACGATTATTGGGTGACGTCGGGAGTCATCGCGGTCAGAAGCATTCCGATGGTGTTTCAGCCGTTTTTAGGAGTGCTCGTTGACCGCTTGGACAGAATTAAAATTATGCTGTGGACGGATGTCATCAGGGGCATCATCTTTTTGGGGCTCACCTTTCTCCCAAAAGGCGAGTATCCGCTGGTTTTTCTGGCCCTGCTGTTTGTCTCTTACGGGAGCGGCGTATTTTTTAATCCGGCGCGTCTCGCAGTCATGTCTTCTCTGGAATCAGATATTAAAAATATCAATACCTTATTCGCTAAAGCCACGACCATTTCTATTATTGTCGGGGCGGCCGCCGGAGGGTTATTCCTGTTAGCCGGGTCTGTAGAGATGGCTGTTGCCTTTAACGGTGTGACTTACCTGGTTTCAGCGTTTTTTATCAGGCGAATTAAGCTGCAATTTGTCCCGATTCAGTCTGAAAATATAAAAGAAGCCTTTCAGTCTTTTAAAGAAGGGCTGAAGGAAATCAAAACCAATTCATTCGTGTTAAACGCCATGTTTACAATGGTTACGATGGCAATGCTTTGGGGGATCGTGTACAGCTATTTTCCGATTGTCAGCCGCTTTTTGGGTGACGGGGAGATCGGCAACTTTATCCTTACCTTCTGCATCGGCTTCGGCGGTTTCATCGGAGCGGCGCTTGTCAGCAAGTGGGGCTTTAACAACAATAAAGGCTTGATGTACTTTACCATTTTATCAATCGTCTCGCTGGCGCTGTTTTTATTCACGCCCATTTTCACTGTATCTGTCATTGCTGCCATTCTCTTTTTCATCGCCATGGAATATGGGGAAGTGCTTGCAAAGGTTAAAGTTCAGGAAAACGCGGCGAACCAGATTCAAGGGCGTATTTTTTCGGTGGCTGAAGCGTCCATTGGCTTGTGCATTTCGATTGGTTCCATGCTTATCAACGTGTTAGAGGCTCCTGTCATCATGGGGCTGATTGTTATCATGGTAAGCGGTTTGTTTTTGCATACGAAGCTGGTGAACAAGTCTTTTTTGGAACGGGATAAAAAAACTGAGCAAATTCACTTATAAGGAGTCTTTCAGATGGAAATAACACCGTCCGACGTCATCAAGACACTTCCAAGGCAAGAATTTTCTCTCGTTTTTCAAAAGGTAAAAGAAATGGAAAAAACGGGGGCGCAAGTCATTAATCTTGGACAGGGGAACCCTGACCTTCCTACTCCGCCGCATATCGTGCAGGCATTGCAGGAGGCGGCTGTGAACCCTTCTTTCCACGGGTATGGGCCATTCAGAGGCTATCCCTTTCTGAAGGAAGCGATTGCCGCTTTCTATAAAAGAGAATACGGAGTGACAATCAATCCTGAAACAGAAGTGGCGCTCTTTGGCGGGGGAAAAGCAGGCTTGTATGTTTTGACACAATGCCTGCTCAATCCGGGAGATATCGCTTTGGTCCCGAACCCGGGCTATCCTGAATACCTTTCGGGTATTACAATGGCAAGAGCAGAGCTGCACGAAATGCCGCTGCACGCAGAAAACGGCTATCTGCCTGACTTTGAGAAAATAGATCCCGCTGTGTTACAAAAAGCGAAGCTGATGTTTTTGAACTATCCGAATAACCCGACGGGAGCTGTGGCGGATGCGGCTTTTTATGCAAAAGCGGCCGCATTTGCAAAAGAGCACCAGATTCATTTGATCCATGACTTTGCGTACGGCGCATTTGAGTTTGATAAAAAACCGGCCAGCTTCCTGCAGGCGGAGGACTCAAAAACTGTGGGCGCGGAGCTTTATTCGTTTTCAAAAACATTTAACATGGCCGGCTGGAGAATGGCGTTTGCCGTCGGAAATGAAAAGATCATTCAAGCGGTCAATGAATTTCAGGATCACGTCTTTGTCGGCATGTTCGGCGGACTGCAGCAGGCGGCCAGTGCGGCGCTGTCTGGAGATCCGGAACAAACAGATCGCTTGAAACGCATCTATGCGGAACGGATTGACTTTTTTACGGAGCTATGTGAAAAAGAACTGGGCTGGAAGATAGAAAAACCAAAAGGAACATTTTATGTATGGGCTGAAATTCCAAAAATGTTTGAGTCTTCTCATCAATTCTCTGACTACCTGCTGGAGCAGGCCCATGTTGTCGTAACACCGGGCGAGATTTTCGGCAGCAACGGAAAACGTCATGTCAGAATATCAATGGTATCGAAGCAGGAGGATCTGCGGGAATTTGTCATGCGGATTCAAAAGCTGAACCTGCCGTTTGCCTCATTAGAAGAAGTATCCCGCTAAAAAGCGGGATTTTTTTATATGCTTTTCATGCTGCCGCCGTCAGCGGAAATTTGCTGCCCGGTGATATAGGAGGCTTCCTCGGAAGCGAGAAACGCGGCGAGCGCTGCGGTTTCTTCGGCTGATCCGACCCGTTTCATCGGGATGCCAGAAGCAATCTGTTCTACGGCTTCTTGTTTGGATATGCTGTTCTTTTCCATCACATTCTTCACAAATTGATGGTAACGGTCTGTAGCGATAAAACCAGGATTCAGGCAGTTGACAGTAATATTGTGAGGAGCAAGCTGAATGGAAATATTTTTACTGGCGTTAATTAAAGCGGCATTCATCATGCTGTTTGTAAACATATTGGCGCCGGGTTCTTTCCACAGATTTCCGACAATGTTGATGATTCTGCCAAACTCGTTTTGTTTCATCAGAGAGGCGGCACGCTTGATAGCGTCAATATAGGCAACGGTTTTCTGTGTGAACGTGGCCGTCATATCCTCTATATTACAGCTATCAAATGTGTCAGGCGCGCCGCCCGGGATATTGTTAATCAGAACATCAAGCCGTCCGCATTGAGATTCAATTTCTTTAAAAATCTCCTCTCTCGTTTGCTGGTCAGACATATCACCCGCAAGGACAATGACACTCGCTTCAGGATGCTTGGCCAAAATGTCTTCTTTGACAGATTCAATATTGTCCAAGACTCGCGAATTGATGACGACGGTAAAATGCTGGTCTGCTAATTTCAGAGCAATTGCTTTTCCGATCCCTTGACTGGCTCCCATAATAAATGCGGTTCGTTTTGACAAATAACTGCACCCCTTTGAAAAAATTGGATTATTATCTACATCGTAAAAAAAAACGGATAAAATAGCAAATTTTATTTAAATTCTGATAAAGAGGAATCGAAAAACTCCCGCCAGCTGCGGCGGGAGGAGAAATTATACATATAGGAATTGAGGAAGTGTATCAAGCGAAAGGCGGTTGCCCACAAAGAACGAGCCAAATTCGCCGTAGCGCGCGCTGACTTCGTCAAAACGCATTTCATATACAAGCTTTTTGAATTGAAGCACATCATCACTGAACAGCGTAACGCCCCATTCGTAATCGTCAAAGCCGACTGAACCTGTGATGATCTGTTTCACTTTGCCAGCATAGCTGCGTCCGATTAAGCCGTGGCTTCTCATCAAGTTTCTTCGTTCTTCCATAGAAAGCATGTACCAGTTGTCATTGCCGGATCTTCTTTTATCCATTGGATAGAAGCATACATATTTTGATTCCGGCAGTTCAGGGTAAAGGCGCGCACGTACATGCGGATTTTCATACGGGTCGCCGTCGCCGCTCGCCAAATAGTTGCTCAGTTCAACAACTGACACGTAGGAGTAAGCCGGAATGGTGAACTCAGCAAGTCTTGATTTGTTGAATTCGAGCTCAATTTCATTTAATTCTTCCATTGTAGGGCGAAGAATCATCAGCATAAAATCAGCTTTTTGGCCAACAATGCTGTAAAGGGTTTGTGAGCCTTTCCCTTCTTTTTGGGCGACTCCCCATTTTTCAAGCAATCCTGTAAATTCATGAATGATAGACTGGCGCTCATCACTGGACAGCAGCTTCCAGGAAGTCCAGTCCATTGTGCGGAAATCATGAAGCGCATACCAGCCGTCCAGCGTTTTTGCCGCTTCATTTGTCATTTGCTGTTCACTCATTTATCTTCACTCCTATTATCTTTTCGTTAATGCCTTCACTATATCATAGTTTATCCGATTCTACTGTGGAGAAACCTTGAACATCCGATTCGTATATCTCCTCAAAAATAAGAGAACATATAAGGAAAGAATCAGTTGCTTAAATTAGTTAGAAAAATAAGATTTTTTGATGAAAGCGCTATAATAAAAGTTGGCTGTTTGAATTTGACTGGAAGAAGAGTATGCTAGTAAAAGAAAGCGTTTTTGTAACTTTTTGAGGAGGGTTTATTGTGGCAGATTTATTTTCAACAGTGCAAGAAAAAGTAGCTGGAAAAGGCGTTAAAATTGTATTTCCTGAAGGCTTGGACGAACGTATTTTAATTGCGGTCAGCAAGCTTGCAGACAATAAAGTGCTGAATCCAATTGTGATCGGCAATGAAAATGAGATCCAAGCAAAAGCAAAAGAACTGAATGTGACGCTTGACGGCGTTGATATTTATGATCCTCATACATATGAAGGCATGGAAGATCTTGTACAGGCATTCGTGGAACGCCGCAAAGGCAAAGCAACAGAAGAACAGGCTCGAAAAGCGCTCTTAGACGAGAACTACTTCGGCACAATGCTTGTATACAAAGGTCTTGCAGCGGGTCTTGTGAGCGGAGCGGCTCATTCAACTGCCGACACTGTCCGTCCGGCTCTTCAAATCATCAAAACAAAAGAAGGCGTGAAAAAGACTTCAGGCGTCTTCATCATGGCACGCGGCGATGAGCAGTACGTATTCGCAGATTGCGCGATCAACATTGCACCAGACAGCCAAGACCTTGCGGAAATCGCGATCGAAAGCGCCAATACGGCAAAAATGTTCGACATTGATCCTCGCGTAGCAATGCTCAGCTTCTCTACAAAAGGCTCAGCAAAATCTGATGAAACAGAAAAAGTAGCGGATGCTGTGAAAATCGCGAAAGAAAAAGCGCCTGAATTAACGCTTGACGGCGAATTCCAATTTGACGCTGCATTCGTTCCATCTGTAGCTGAGAAAAAAGCGCCGGATTCCGAGATCAAAGGAGACGCGAACGTATTCGTATTCCCAAGCTTGGAAGCAGGAAACATCGGCTACAAAATTGCTCAGCGTTTAGGCAACTTTGAAGCTGTAGGACCAATCCTGCAAGGCTTAAATATGCCTGTTAACGATCTTTCAAGAGGTTGTAACGCTGAAGATGTTTACAATCTCGCATTAATTACAGCGGCACAAGCACTGTAAGAAAAGCGATGGCAGCTCTCTCGCAGAGGGCTGCTTTTTTTGCGCCTTCTTTACCAGAACAGATGATATGAGTAAAATAAAGAAAACTGATCATCATTATAAATCTTATTCATGACAGGGGTGGGGCCTTTGTATTACGACGTGCTGAAAACCTTTATCGCAGTGGTGGAAGAAAAAAATTTCACAAAAGCAGCAGAAAAGCTGATGATTTCCCAGCCCAGCGTCAGTCTGCATATTAAAAATCTTGAAAAAGAATTTCAAACGGCTCTGCTGAATCGGTCACCGAAGCATTTTACGACAACACCGACAGGGGACATTTTGTATCAAAGGGCAAAGCAAATGGTATTTCTCTACGAGCAGGCCAAGGCTGAAATCTACGCGCACCATCATTATGTAAAAGGTGAATTGAAAATAGCCGCCAGTTTTACAATCGGAGAGTATATTCTTCCGCCGCTTCTTGCCCAGCTGCAAAAGCTGTATCCTGAGCTGAATCTGGACGTCATGATTGGCAATACAAAGGAGGTAAGCGAACGTGTCCGAATGCTTCAGGCTGATATCGGGCTGATTGAAGGACATACGGACGAGAATGAATTGGAAATTGAACCGTTCATGGAGGATGAAATGTGCATCGCAGCGCCGAACCAGCATCCGCTTGCCGGAAAAAGAGACATTTCAATCAGCGATTTGCAAAATGAAGCGTGGGTGACAAGGGAAAAAGGCTCCGGCACAAGGGAATATCTCGATCATGTGCTCAGCTCGAACGGACTGCGGCCGAAGTCGATGTTCACCATCAGCAGCAATCAAGGTGTAAAAGAAGCGGTGATCAGCGGCATGGGTTTATCGGTCTTATCAAGAAGCGTGCTGCATAAGGATTTGATCCACCGTGACATTTCAATTCTCCACATTAAAGATTTCTCATTAAAGCGCAAGCTGTCTTATATTCATTCTCCTCTCATGGAGAATACAAAAAATAAAGAAATTTTCATTACGATGCTGAAAAGCAATTTTCAATCATCACAGCTGAAATGATATAATAGTTTTCGTTCATAAGCCTAACATGAAAGGGTTTTACATAGATGGCAAACCAACCGATTGATTTACTGATGCAGCCGACATGGAGAGTCATTGACCAATCCAGTCTCGGCCCTTTATTTGACGCGAAACAATCCTTCGCTATGGACGATACGCTGTGCGCCTCTGTAGGAAAAGGCGTGTCGCCGGCGACAGCACGCTCTTGGGTGCACCACGACACGATTGTCCTCGGTATTCAGGATACGCGGCTCCCGTTTTTGCAGGATGGCATTGCCCTGCTGGAAAATGAGGGATATCGAGTCATCGTCCGCAATTCCGGCGGTCTTGCTGTTGTTTTGGATGAAGGCGTTTTAAATATTTCTCTCATATTCGAGGACCAAAAGAAGGGCATCGATATAGACAGAGGATACGAAGCAATGGTGGAACTCATGAAACGGATGCTTAAGCCGTACGGGGCAAAGATTGAAGCCTATGAAATTGAGGGCTCCTATTGTCCAGGCAGCTATGATCTCAGCATTGACGGCAAAAAGTTCGCCGGCATTTCTCAAAGACGTCTTCGCGGCGGTGCAGCCGTTCAAATTTATCTCTGTGCAGATAAAAGCGGCAGCGAGAGGGCAGATCTGATCAGACGATTCTATCAAGCCGCCCTGAAGGATAAACAAAACGACAAAAAAGGCGTCTACCCGGATATACGTCCGGAAACCATGGCATCGTTAAGTGAGCTTCTGCATACCGATATCTCCGTACAGGATTTAATGCTTGCTTTGCTTACGGAATTAAAAGCGTTAAGCACCCGCCTCTACTCAGCCGGACTGTCCATTGACGAGGAATTGGAATTTGAGAAAAATCTTGTCCGGATGACAGAACGGAATGAAAAGGTGTTTGGATGAACGCCATTTGCATGTCAGCCGATACGGCTGGCATGCTTTTTTTCGCCTATCATCTTGTTTTCAGATAAATCTGTCTTATAAACAGAAAACAATTACAGCAAAAAAAGCGATAAAATAACAGCAGCATCTGCATACAAAGGGGAGAGGCAAATGAAAGGGAATGTTTACAGCCTGTTTGTGCTGATCGCGGCTTTTTTCTGGGGAACAACCGGCACTGTTCAGGCGCTGGCTCCAGAAAGCGCCACTCCGCTGGCATTCGGAGCGGTCAGATTATTGGTAGGCGGCAGCGCCATGCTTCTTGTGGTCTGGATCAGCCGAGAGCTTCACGTGAAAAATTGGTCTTGGCCGCCCGTGTTTTTAGCAGCGATTTGTATGGCCTGTTATCAGCCGCTTTTTTTCACCGCCGTAAAAGAAACAGGGATTGCGGTTGGGACAGTGATTGCCATCGGCAGTGCGCCTATTATTGCCGGGAGCTTAGAGTGGGCCGTTTTGAAAAAACGTCCGCGAAATTCCTGGTGGATTGCAACTGTATTGGCTTTGGCGGGATGCTGGCTCCTGTTTTCAGACGGCTCCAATGTTCGGATTGATGTGTCAGGGGTTCTCATGGCGATTGGAGCAGGTGCATCTTTTGCGGGTTATACCTTGATCAGTAAATCAATGATGAGAACACAGCCGCCGAGAACTACCTCAGCTGTTGTCTTTATGCTCAGCGCCATATTGCTGATGCCGCTATTGTGGCAGTCGGATCTCTCTTGGATGCTGACCCCAAAAGGATGGGGAACGAGCCTTTATATCGGGGTAATTGCGACATGCGCGGCCTACTTTTTGTTTGCAAAAGGGCTCACCGGCGTTCCGGCTTCGGCAGCGGTCACACTGTCCCTAGCTGAGCCGCTGACCGCCTCATTGCTGGGGGTGTTTTTCATAGGTGAAATGCTTTCTCTTTCCTCATGGCTCGGCATCGTGCTGATGATGTTAGGGCTTCTGGTCATTTCAGGGGCGCCTCGCAAGCAAAAGCCAGCTGAAGCGGCTCATGTGTCTTAATAGATTAGCATAAGCTTGGGCTCATTTTACAAGAATAACGGAGCCGCCGCAAAAACAGAAAATCCTCTTTTCTAAAAGGAAAAGGGGATTTTTTAATGGCAAAACCCCAAAACAGGACATCGTTTTGGGGTTTTTAAAAGCTATTCCGCCATTTTTTCTAAATTTCCGTTCCGGTCCATTTTGAAGGACGGAGAGGCATGTTCATCATCTTCAAATAAAACTAGTTTTCTGGCTCTATTCATGATTTTTACCAAGGTTTCATAATCTTCCTGGATCGTTTTTTGATCTTTTTCAAGTTTTTGAACTTCTGCTTCCAGCTGTTCTGTTTTGCTTTGTAATTCTTGATTTTCTTTCTTTAAACGCTCATTTTCCATTTTTAAAGCTGAGGATTGCTCATGATTGCCTTCGTAATTCTGCAGGAATCTGATGACATCATTCATCGTCATCTCAGGCGCAGACGTTTGAGGAGACAATAAGTGTGATAGACTAGCTAACTCTTCCTTAAAGCTGTCATCCACAAAAGGCATGTGCTCGCCTGACATCAAAGCCTGCTTCTCATTTTCGGCAGTCGGGGTTTCAGGTTTCACCTGCTCCTCCTGCACTGCAGTTTCTTGAATTGTTTCGGGATCAACCGCAGGAGGCTGATATAGCAGTCTTTTCTTCGCTGGCTGCCCGTTTCCGAGGGCTCTCATGCGCTGTTTTCGCTGTTTTTTTGCAAGCTGAAGCGCTTTTTCATATTGATGGCGCACCACCGCGTTCCATCTGAATCCGCAGGCTGCGGACGTCCGATTTAATTTATCGCCGACCTCTTCAAAGGCATTCAGCTGAGTGCTGCCTTCTCTTACATGCCGAAGCACGGTTTCGGCTAAAAGCAAATCATTTTCTTCTGACCAAGCGTCCTGGCGCTGTTTTGTCATTTATCTCAACTCCCATTTTTCTTTTCATGATATTAGAATGTCCAGATTGGAAAATATTTATACAAATTGGCTGGAAGAATAGGAGATACGGAGGCTGAAGCGGCTTGCAGGAACAGTCGAATCCTTGTACAATGAGGAGTGATGTGATTTTTTCGACAGAGCGATTTTAGGTTTAAAACATAGATGAACATAGAAATGAAGGGAAGCGTACGTCATGGCTAATGAATTTCGAGTGTGTGATGATTGCCAAGCCACTAATATCAAAACATTGCTGCCGCGTTTAAAAGAAGTAGACCCGGACGCAAAGGTTGAGGTAGGGTGCCAATCTTATTGCGGGCCCGGACGGAAAAAATCGTTTGCTTTTGTAAACAATCGCCCGCTGTCAGCTCCGACAGAGGATGAGCTGATTGACAAAGTGAAAAAGAAATTAAAAAAGTAAAAACATATTTTTTCATAGCCTCGGCCCTCTGGTCAGGCTTTTTTGCTTCACATCATGTGATTTTCGGAAAGATGGAACAAATCGCCGGACAAATTCAAGGATGTTTTCAAAGAATAGAGTCGATATAATAGAAACACGGCTAAAAAAAAGAGGGAATGACGATGGCGTATCCAAATGGAAAATTATCAGAAGAAAAAGTGTTTAAAGATCCGGTGCACCGCTATGTTCATGTACGGGACAAGCTGATATGGGATCTGATCGGAACCCGCGAATTTCAGCGTCTCCGCAGAATCAAGCAGCTCGGTACGACGTATTTGACGTTCCATGGCGCTGAGCACAGCCGGTTCAACCATTCTCTCGGTGTCTACGAAATTGTCAGGAGAATGGTTGATGATGTCTTTAAAGGCCGTCCTGAATGGGATGACAGTGAGCGCGAACTCTGTTTGTCCGCGGCGCTGCTTCATGATCTCGGGCACGGGCCGTTCTCGCATTCATTTGAAAAAGTCTTTCATCTTGACCACGAAGATTTTACAAGAGATATCATTTTGGGAGACACAGAGGTTAATCAGGTGCTCAGAAAGGTGAGCCCGCGTTTCCCTCAGGATGTTGCTGAAGTCATTGCCAAAACATATAAAAACAAACAAGTGGTCAGCCTGATTTCGAGTCAGATTGACGCGGACCGCATGGATTATCTGCAGCGCGACGCTTACTATACGGGCGTCAGCTACGGCCATTTTGACATGGAACGGATTCTCCGGGTGATGCGCCCGCGTGAGGATCAAATCGTCATTAAACAAAGCGGAATGCACGCTGTAGAAGACTATATTATGAGCCGCTACCAAATGTACTGGCAGGTCTATTTCCACCCTGTGACGAGAAGTGCGGAGGTTATTTTAACGAAGATTCTCCACAGAGCGAAGCAGCTCCATGATGAAGGTTATGTGTTCACTCATGCTCCGGTTCATTTCTATTCTATTTTTGAAGGGAAACTGACGCTGGAGGATTATTTAAGGCTGGATGAATCTATTATTTTGTATTATTTCCAGGCCTGGGAGGATGAAGAAGACCCGATTTTATCCGATTTGTGCCGCAGATTCATTAACCGCCAGCTGTTCCAATACGTTGAATTTAATCCGAATGAAGAGATGTCGGCCTATTTTGAGCTGACCTCATTATTCAAAGAGGCTGGAATTGATCCGAGCTATTATTTGGTCGTGGATTCTTCTTCAGATCTGCCATACGATTTTTACCGTCCAGGGGAGGAAGAGGAGCGTTTGCCGATCCATCTCTTGACGCAAAACGGTCAAATTAAAGAGCTGTCCAGACAGTCGGCCATTGTGGAATCCATCTCCGGTAAGCGGCGGACGGACCACAAGCTGTACTATCCGAAGGACCTGATTTGTGACGGCTCTGAACACCCGGAAGCGAAAATGAAAATCCGGCAGCTGCTGGGACTGACATAGAAATTGGTAAAGAAGGAAAAAGGAGATGTCGGGAATTTGTTGAAAGAACATGCAAAACTGATGAAGGTGTTCTCGGATTCTGGAGAAATCATCGGGCGAAAGAAGCTGCAAAAAATGATTTATATAGCGAAGAAAATGCAGTTTCCTTTCTATGAGAAATATGATTTTCACTTTTACGGGCCGTATTCGGAGGAACTGACGCTCCAAATTGAAGAGCTGTGCAACCTTGGATTCCTGCATGAGGTAAAGGAAAAAAAGGGCGGCTACTTTCAATACCGTTATTCGCTGACAGAGACGGGCTCCGCGTTTTTAGACCACGCCGATCTTGATATGCCTGATATCAAGCACTATATTGACAGTGTAAACAACCGTTCATCACGGTTTTTAGAGCTGGTCTCCACGATTCTTTACTTTGACGGGCTTGAGGCTGAGGAAAAGAAAGAGAAAGTATTTACAATCAAAAGCAAGCAAAAGTATACCAATGAAGAATATGACGAAGCGCTTCAATACATAGAAGAGCTGAAGCAGATTTGTTAACCATAAAAGCAAAAGAAATGAATCGTTTCTTTTGCTTTTTTTATTGACAAAACCTGCTAATGGATCTATTGTGGATAATAGTTATCCATAATGAACCGGGAGGGAACATAATGAAAATGAAATCGGGAATGGAGCAGGGAATTTCTGTGCTGCTGTTACTGTCACGGCTGCCCGTGCAGGCTTCTTTAACATCAGAGGCGATCAGCCAGCGCTTGCACATGTCTCCGTCTTATCTGAAAAAGCTGATGAGAACTTTGGTGCAGGCTGGTTTGGCAGAGTCCATACCAGGTACGAAGGGAGGCTTTACGATTACGAAGCCTTTGACGGATATTACCCTCTATGATGTCTATCAAGCTGTTGAAGGAAGAGGTTCCATGTATCAAGGAAAAGGCCTTTTGCCATCTGTATTTGAGAGCGGAAATCCCTGTGTGCTGGAGACGGTAATGGGGGATATTGAGGATAAATGGGCTTCGCTCATGAAGGAAGAAACCTTGCAGGGTGTCATGAACAGAATCGGGGAGCTTTATGACCTCGAAAAAATTGATGATTGGGTACATCATCAGCTGAAAGGGCAATGGCAATGAAAAACAGCGGGCCTTTGCATCAATCAGGATCAACAGGCATCTCAGTGTTAATCGTGCTCGCTCTCGGTTTTCTCATGGCTACGCTTGATGTGACCGTGGTGAATGTTGCAATTGCTGATATGAAAAACGTTCTTTCCCTTTCCCTTTCAGGTGTGACGTGGGTTGTAGACGGGTACATGCTTACATTTGCTTCGCTTCTGCTGGCCGGCGGTGCGCTGGCTGACCGTTACGGCTCAAAGACCATTTATATGCTGGGTTTGGGCGTTTTTGTTCTTGCCTCATGTCTATGCGCTGTAGCAGCAAATGGCCAAATGCTGATCGCAGGCCGGCTGTTGCAGGGACTTGGCGCGGCTTTGTTTATGCCGAGTTCACTCAGCCTTTTGGCTGCCTCTTACCCCGATGAACGGGTTCGGGCCAAAATGTTTGGCTTGTGGGCCGCTCTCGTCTCCGCCGCCTCCGGACTGGGGCCTTTTATCGGCGGTGTTCTGGTGAATGCGGCAGGGTGGCAGAGTATTTTTCTGATCAATGTGCCATTAGGGGTTGCGGCGCTTATTTGCGCCTATCGAACGCTCAGCAGTTTCCCGGGAAAAGGCAGCCGGGTGAATATCACAGGGCATCTGCTTGGAATGGCGGCTCTCGGATTTCTTTCATTTGCGCTGATACAGGGCGCTTCAATAGGCTGGAGTTCGCTCTCCATTCTCGGTGCTTTCGCGGCGGCGGTTTTGGCGTTTGTGCTTTTTCTTCTGAGAGAAATTTTTTCGGCAACATCTATTCTTCCTGCGTCATTATATAAGAATGGACGTTTCTCGGCAGCGCAGTTCGTTGGGTTTTTGCTGAATTTTGCTCTTTTCGGCGGTATGTTTATGCTGAGTCTATTTTTGCAGGAAGCAAGAGGCGCAAGTTCCTTTTTAGCGGGAGTCGAACTATTGCCGATGATGGCTGTCTTTGTGGTCGGAAATCTGCTGTTTGCCCGGCTGGCGAACCGTTTTGAAGCGGGGCTTCTTATGTTTGTTTCAATGGCTGTCAGCTGCATCATGGCATTGCTGTTATTTGTCATGGTTTCTCCGGATTTGCCTTACTGGCAGCTTGCGGTTCTGACATCTGTCATGAATCTTGGTGTCGGCATTACGGTTCCTGCTATGACGGCTGTGATGATGAAGACAGCGGGACAGGAGCATGCAAATATCGCAGGAGCAGCTTTAAATGCCAACCGGCAAATCGGGGCATTGGTTGGCGTAGCGGTTTCCGGAGTGGTCATTCATCTGTCCGCCACTTGGTACGCCGGAGCCGGGTTTACGTTTTTGATGATGGGCGCGGCATACAGTCTTGCCGCATTCCTTGTGTGGCGGTTTCTGGCTTTTCATAAAGAAACGTCCGCTTCTGCATCATCTTAAAATCGACCATTGTCTTTTCAAGAAATATATAGTAAGATATATGAAATTATTCAAACAGGCACTGATAAGGACACGAGATGCTTTTTACGGTTTCCAGAGAGGGAAGGACCAGCTGAAACCTTCCTAACGCAGAGAAAGCAGCTTACCGCCTTTGAGCCGTATCGGGGAAATTAAGTATCCGATGCCGTCATGCTGCGTTACAGCACCGAGCCGATGAACATGTATGTTTGTTGGGAATTTGGGTGGAACCACGAATTTTAACACATTCGTCCCTTGCGAGGGATGGATGTGTTTTTTTATATGGGTCAATATATGCGATGAAAAGGACATGAATGATGTTTACGGTTTTCAGAGAGGGAAGAAAAGGTGCGAGCTTCCCAGCTTAGGAATATCATTTACCGCCTTGGAGCAGCGTTG